>NZ_CM001165.1:2669444-2899444 GCF_000213055.1 Streptomyces sp. Tu6071
GACGCCGAAGGGCGACTCGGCGAGCCCGGACACGCTCTTCGGGACCTTCCGCGTCCACCTCTTCTTCCTCGCGGTCTTCGGTGGCTCGCTCGGCGCCTCGTTCGCGCTCGGCCACCACCACCCGGCGATGATCGTCTGGGCCTCCCTCGCACTGCTCATCACGGCGGCGCCGATCCTGCTGTGGCGGTGGTCGCTGCGGCACGAGGGGGCGGAGGACGTGGCAGGGGCGGAGGAAGCGGCGGGACGGGGCGCGGGCGCCGTAGGCGAGAAGGGCGCCCCCGCGCCCGTACCCCCGCCACCGCCCACCGCCCTCGCCCCGCCCGCCGCCGTCCCCGGGCAGCCACGGGGCTCCGCGCGCGATCCGCGGCCCTCGTGGGCCGTCGTGGACGACGACGGCGAGACCGTGCGGATCGGGGGGCGTGAGGGATGACGGACCGCGCCAAGCTGCGCCGGATGCGCCGGGTCGGGGTCGGGGCCGTCGTCGTGGTCGCGATCGCGGGGATGAACGCGCCCGCGATGTACCGCTTCGGCTCCGAGCGGTACCACCACTACAAGATCAACCGGCCCCGCTACAAGGAGCGGAACGGGCACTGGGACGTCCTGGACTTCCCGAAGGAGTACCGGCAGAACACGATCCACGCCGCGCTCCTGCGCACCGGCAAGGTGCTGCTCATCGCCGGTTCGGGGAACAACCAGGACAACTTCGACGCGAAGAAGTACGACACGCGGATCTGGGACCCGGAGACCAACACCGTCAAGAAGGTCCCGACCCCCGACGACCTCTTCTGCACCGGGCACACCCAGCTCGCCAACGGCAACCTCCTCGTCGCGGGCGGCACGAAGCGGTACGAGAAGCTCAAGGGCGACGTGAAGAAGGCCGGCGGTCTCATGATCGTCCACAACGAGGACCCGGACGCGCCGAAGACGATCAGGACGGGCACGAAGTTCGTCGGCAAGGAGTCCGGCAAGACCTTCGTCGCGAAGGACCCCGCCGTCGTCGAGCGCGCGAAGAAGGTCTTCGACAAGAAGACCGGGAAGTTCCTGCGCACCGAGCCCGGCCTCGACCGCATCTACGTCGAGGCGGAGAAGGAGGGCCGGAAGTACGAGACGGGCTCGCAGGACAACTACCGCGTCGAAGGGCTCAAGGGCGACGACCGGCGCAACGTGTACGGGATCGCCGAGAAGCTCGCGCTCGACAAGAAGGACTTCCAGGGCATCGACGACGCCTTCGAGTTCGACCCGGTCGCCGAGAAGTACATCAAGGTCGACCCGATGCACGAGGCCCGCTGGTACCCGACGCTGACGACCCTCTCGGACGGCAAGGTCCTCTCCCTGTCCGGGCTCGACGACATCGGCCAGCTCGTCCCCGGCAAGAACGAGGTCTTCGACCCGAGGACCCGTACGTGGGCGTACACGAAGAAGGAGCGGCAGTTCCCGACCTACCCCGCCGTCTTCCTGCTCCAGGACGGGCGCCTCTTCTACTCGGGCTCCAATGCCGGGTACGGGCCCGCCGACGAGGGGCGCGAGCCGGGGATCTGGGACCTCGGGTCGAACCGCTTCGACAAGCTGGGCGGGCTCAGCGACCCCGACCGCATGGAGACCTCCGGCACCGTGCTGCTGCCGCCCGCGCAGGACGAGAAGTACCTCGTGATCGGCGGCGGGGGCGTCGGCGAGTCCGAGAAGTCGAGCAGGAGGACCCGCCTCATCGACCTCAAGGACCCCCACCCCCGCTTCCACGACGGGCCTTCACTGGAGAAGGGCACCCGCTACCCGCAGACCTCGGTCCTGCCCGACGACAGCGTCCTCGTCTCGGGGGGCTCCGAGGATTACCGGGGGCGCGGCGCCTCCGACATCCACCAGGCCCGCCTGTACGACACGCGGACGAACACCTTCCGCCGCGTCGCCGACCCCGAGGTGGGCCGCAACTACCACTCGGGCTCGCTCCTGCTGCCGGACGGGCGCGTGCTCTTCTTCGGCTCCGACTCGCTCTACGCGGACAAGGCGAACAGCAAGCCGGGCACCTTCGAACAGCGCCTGGAGATCTACACGCCGCCGTACCTCTACCGCGGTGCGCGGCCGAGCCTCGGCAAGGGCCCGGCCGCCGTCGGGCGCGGCGGCACGGCGACGTACCCGAGCAAGCAGGCGGCCTCGATCCGCACCGCGCGCCTCATCCGCCCGAGCGCCTCGACGCACGTGACGGACGTCGACCAGCGCTCGGTGGCGCTCGACGTGCGACGGAGCGCGGGAGGCATCGAGGTGACGATCCCCGAGAACAGGAATCTGGTGCCCAGCGGCTGGTACATGCTCTTCGTCACGGACGAGCGGGGGACACCGAGCAAGGCCAGCTGGGTGGAAGTGAAGTAGCTTAAGGGGAGGGTGAGTTGGGTCGGGTTCCGGCGGGAACCCGACCCGGCTCACCTGTGGTCAGTGCCCCTTGGCGAGGCCCAGGGCGTAAGCGCCCCACCACTCCCCCGCCTTGGGGCCGCCCTTGCAGGTCCCGTCCGACTCCCCCGGCCGCTTCACCCACAGGTACGCGTCCACGAGCGGGTCGTCCGTCCTCGTCGTCGGCGGCTCGCCGAGCGCCCGCCCCGGCGGGTTGCACCACCGCTCGCCCGGATCGCCCTGCGTGGCGGGCCCGTTGCCGTTGCGGCTCGTGTCGACGACGAAGTGCTTGCCGCCGACGAGGCGGGACAGATCCTTGCCGTACGCGATGCTCCGCTCCGTCGACTCGAAGTTGGAGACGTTGACGGCGAAGCCGTCCGCCGCGTCGATCCCCGCGCGCCGGAGCGGTTCCGCGAGCGCCTCGGGGCGCTGCCAGCCCGGATTGCCCGCGTCGAGGTAGACAGTGGTGTGCGGGAGCGCGGCGAGCTTCTCGATGGCGCCCTTGAGGAGGTCGTACCGCTCCTCGTGGAACTCGTCGGGGGTGCAACCGTCCACGAGGTGCAGGAGGGCGTCCGGTTCGAGCACGACGGTCGCGGGCCCGTCACCGATGCCGGTCGCGACCTTGTCGATCCAGGCGCGGTACGCGTCGCCGTCCGCCGCGCCGCCGCCCGAGTACTGGCCGCAGTCGCGGTGCGGGATGTTGTAGAGGACGAGGAGAGCGGTGCGGTCCGCGCGCGCGGCGGCCTCGGTGAAGCCGCGCGCCTCCTCCTGGGCCCCCTCGGGGGTGAGCCACTGGCCGACCGGCTCGCGCGCGATGCGCTCGACGAGCCGGGCCTCGGCCTCCTTGCCCTCCGCGCGGTACCCGGCGAGCGCGGTGGCCGCCTTGCCGCTCGGGTTGACCCAGTACGGGTCGTCGCCCTTGGGCCGCTGCCCCACCGCCGCACGGGTGTCGTGCGGTGCGGGATCGTCGCCGCCACCGCTGCCGCCCGAGGAGCACCCCCCGAGCACGGCCGAGGCCAGGAGCACCCCCGCCACGGCGCCGCGCCACCCGCGTGCGTCACTGCCGTACATCCACTCCCCCTAGGGTGTACCGGTGAGGCTCCAATCCTGACATAGCGGGATGCCCCACCGGGCTCTCCGCCCCGATTCGCCCGGGAAGCGCGGGAGTTGACCGGAAAGGGCGGCGAGGAACGAGCGGGGGCGGGCGGGGCCCGCCGGGTTCAGCGGCGACCCCGGCGCAGGACCCCGAGGGCGACGACGAGGGCGGCGGTCGCGGCGAGGAGGAGACCCACGACCGCCTGCGCGGCGCTCGGACCGGCAGCGCGGGCGACGGGGACCGCGGCGGCGCGCTCGGCGGCGGCGCGTCCCGTGGGCTCGGTGGCGTCGTGGCGTGCGGAGTTCGTGGCGGCGCGTCCCGTGGCCTCGGTGGCGTCGTGGCGTGCGGAGTCCGAGGCGTCGCGTCCCGTGACCCCGGTGGCGTCGTGGCCCGCGGACCCGGTGCCGTCGTGGCCCGCGGGCTCGGGGGCGTGGGCCTGGCGGGCGGCGCGCGGGGGCCGCGGGCCGTTCGTGTCGCGCGGCGGGCAGGAGGGGTACGGGGTGGGGGCGGACGCGGCGTCCGGGGTGGCGGGGCGGGTCAGGCACGTCTCGGCGCGTACCAGCGGCCGTTCCGGGGCGGCGCTCGCGCTCGTACTCGCCGCGAGCGCGGCTCCCTGCGGGCCGAGCACGGCCGCGAGCAGCGCCGTCGCGGCACACAGCGTGACGTGTGGCGAACCCATGGTGAACCTCCCTCACTCAGGAGGGTGCTGCCCCGGTCCGCGCGGCGCATCCGCTGCGCGCGTGGCGTTCCCCCGGCCGGGTGAAGGAACGTATGCGCGAAGGGTGAGGGGTGGTACGCGCGTTTGCCGCGCGGAGGGGTGAGCGCCCATCCGGTCGCACGGCTCCCTCTCCCGTCGCGGGCCGCTCCGCACCCCCGTACCACCCGCCTCGTAGCCCCCTCTGCCCCGGTCCTCCCCCGCCCGCTCACGGGCCGCCCACCCCCCTCCGATCCCGGATGCGGCATGATTTCCGTACCGCGCACGGAAGTTCGAGTGGGAGCGCGGCGCGAGCGAGGCCAGCAGGGGGAGACGGTACGGATGCGCGTACGGATGACGCTCGTCGAGGAGGGCACGCCGGGGCAGGACGCGGTGGTCACCGTGGACCAGCGGACGACGGCCGCCGAGGTCGCCGTGGCGCTGCGGCGCGTCGCGCGGCAGGGGAGCATGGCGGCGTCCGGGCTGCCGGGCGCGTCGGTCGGCGGTCCTGCGGGCGGGTTTCCCGCGCAGGTCACACGGCTGCGCGAGGCGCCGCCGAGTCTGTGGGTCGACGGGCGGCGGTGCGCGCCCGAGGAGCCGGTCGGGCCCTTCCTGCGCGACGGCGTCCGCGTCTCGACGGACGACGCGATCGGCCCGTGGGTCGGGCACACGGAGCCCGGCGGGCGCTTTGAGGTACGGGTGTGCGGTGGGCCGGCGGCGGGGCGCGTGGCGCGCGTCGCGCTCGGGGCGAGCACCCTCGGCTCGGGCCCGGCGGCGAGCGTACGGATCGAGGAGCCCACGCTGCCCGCGCTCGCCGCGCGCCTCACCGTCGACCACGCGGGCGCCGTCACCGTCGCCCCGGCCCCCGGCGTGACGCTCACGCTCGACGGCGAGGAGGTCGGCGAGGAGAGTCCCTGGCCCCCCGAAGCGCTGCTTGCCTGCGGGGACTCGGTGTTCGCGCTCGCCGAACCCGGCCCGCCCGACGCCCACTTGACCCCGACCGGGGAGGGCGGCCTCGCCTACAACCGGCCGCCGCGCCTGATCTCGCCGCGCGCCAGGCCCCGGCTCGACATCCCCGAGGAGCCCCGCAAGACGGAGGGGCAGCGGCTCCAGCTCCTCTCCATGATCCTGCCGCTCTTCTTCGGCCTCGGCATGTACTTCATGATGAAGTCGCCCTACATGCTGCTGTTCTGCCTCATGTCCCCCCTGCTGATGTTCGGGCAGTGGTGGAGCGACCGGCGGCACGGCAAGAAGCGGCGCCGCACGGAGATGAAGGAGTACCGCGAGGCGCTCGCGGCGCACGAGGAGAAGCTCGCCGAGCTGAGCGCCCGCGACCAGGCGCGGCGCCGCGCGGGCTTCCCCGACCCGGCGCAGGCCCTGCTCTTCGCGACGGGGCCGCGCGGGCGGCTGTGGGAGCGGCGGATCACGGACGTGGACGCGCTGCACCTGCGGGTCGGGCTCGCCGACCTGCCCGCCGAGATCGACCTCGTCCAGGGCGGGTACGGGGGCGGCGAGAAGCAGCCCGAGCCGCCCGTCGTGGCGAGCGTCCCGCTCACGCTGCCGCTCACCGAGCTGGGGGTCGTCGGGGTCGCGGGCGACCGCGAGCGCGCGGTGGCCTCGGCGCGCTGGCTCGCCGCGCAGGCCGCCATCCTGCACTCCCCGCGCGATCTCTCGCTCATCGTGCTCTCCTCGGCGAAGGACGCGGCCGAGCGCTGGGAGTGGGCGCACTGGCTGCCGCACGCGGCGCCGCGCCAGGGTCAGGGCTGTGTCGCGCTGCTCGGCACGGACGGCGAGACGGTGAGCCGCAGGGTCTCCGAGGTGACGGCGGAGCTGGACCGCCGCCAGGAGGCCGCGCGCAACTCCGTCTCGCAGGCCGCGCTGCGCCCCGAGGCGCACATCCTGCTCGTCCTGGACGGCGCCCGGCTGCTGCGCCGCGTCCCCGGGGTGCCGCGGCTGCTCCAGGAGGGGCCCGCGGTCGGCATCTACGCGATCTGCGTGGACGAGGACCAGCGGGTCCTGCCCGAGGAGTGCCGCACGGCCGTGTGCTGGCCCGCCGAACCGTCCGCGCGGGTACGGCTGCTGGGGTACGGGTACGAGGCCGCGGGCGAGGTGCTGGCCGACCAGGTGAGCACGGCGTGGTGCGCGCGGGTCGCGCGCGCGCTCGCGCCCGTACGGGACATCAGCCGCGACGACGCGGACGCGGCGCTGCCCACGGCGGCCCGCCTCCTGGACCTCGTCGGGCTCCCCGATCCGCAGGGGCGGGACGTGGCCGCGCTGTGGCAGCGCGGCGGGTCCACGACCTCCGCCGTCATCGGGGTCGGCGCGGACGGGCCTTTCGTGCTCGACATCCGGCGCGACGGGCCGCACGCGCTCATCGCGGGGACGACGGGCGCGGGCAAGTCCGAGCTGTTGCAGACGCTGATCACCTCGCTCGCGCTCAACAACACACCGGACAGCCTCAATTTCGTCCTCATCGACTACAAGGGCGGCAGCGCCTTCCAGGACTGCGCGCGCCTGCCGCACACGGTCGGCATGGTGAGCGACCTCGACGCGCACCTGACCGAGCGCGCGCTCGACTCGCTCGCGGCCGAGCTGCGGCACCGCGAGGAGATCCTCTTCGCCGCCGCGACGAAGGACATCGAGGACTACAACGACGCGCGGCGGCTGCGCCCCGGCCTGGAGCCGATGCCGCGGCTCATGCTGGTCATCGACGAGTTCGCCTCGCTCGTCGCGGAACTCCCGGACTTCGTCGCCGGGTTGGTGGACATCGCGCGGCGTGGTCGTTCGCTCGGGGTGCACCTGGTGCTCGCCACGCAGCGCCCGGCCGGTGTCGTGAGCCAGGACATCCGCGCCAACACGAACCTGCGGATCGCGCTGCGCGTGACGAACGCGGAGGAGTCCAGGGACGTCATCGAGGCGTCCGAGTCGGCGCTCATCTCCAAGTCCACGCCGGGGCGTTGCTACGTCCGCTCGGGTTCGCAGTCGCTCACGGGCGTGCAGTCGGCGCGGATCGGGGGCCGCAGGCCGGGCGACCGCGGCGCCGCCACCGAGGTCGCCGTGCGGCTGCTCGACTGGCGGGACTACGGGCGGGCGCTGCCGGGAGGCGGGGGCGGGGACGCCGACGACGGCACCATGGTCACCGATCTCGCGGTGCTCGTGGACGCGATCGCGGAGGGCGCGAAGCTCCTCGGCTGCCCCGAGCCGCGCAAGCCGTGGCTGGAGCCGATCCCGGACCGGATCACGCTCGCCGAACTGCCGGACACGGACCACCCCGCGCTCGGTCCGGGCGAGTTGCCGCCGGTGCCGTTCGGCATCACGGACCTGCCCGCGCGGCAGGCCCGCGAGGTCCTCGCTCTCGACCTCCTCGACGGCGAACAGATCATGGTCGCGGGCGGCCCGCGCTCGGGCCGCTCCACGGTGCTCCGCACCCTCGCCGGCTCCCTCGCCCGTACCTGTTCGCCCGAGGACGTGCACATGTACGGGATCGACTGCGGTGCCAACGCGCTGCTGCCGCTCGCCGCGCTGCCGCACTGCGGCGCGGTCGTCACGCGGGACGAGACGGGACGCGTGGACCGGCTGCTCGGGCGGCTCCTCGCCGAGCTGGGGCGGCGGCAGACGCTGCTCGCCGAGCGCGGGCAGTCGAGCGCGGCCGAGCAGCGGGCGGCGGCGCCCGAGGGCGAGCGGCTGCCGGTCATGCTCGTCCTCGTGGACGGCTGGGACGCGTTCCGCACGGCCTTCGAGAACTACGACTACGGGCGGCTCGTCGAGGCGGCGCGGCGGCTGTTCCGGGAGGGCCCGGCGCTCGGCATCAAGGTCGTCCTCACGACCGACAGGACCGGCCTCACCGGCGATGTGTCCTCCATCTTCGGTCAGCGACTCGTGCTGCGGCTCGCGGACAACGGCGACTACGGGCTCGTCGGCATCCGCGCCAAGGACGTGCCCGGCGAGATGCAGCCGGGGCGCATCCTCCTCGCGACGGACGAGGGCGTGCGCGAGTCGCAGGTCGCGCTGCTGGCGGCGGACCGCACGGGACAGGCGCAGGTCGCGGAGTTGCAGCGGCTCGCGCGCGCCGTCGCACCGGCGAGGCGGCGCGCACCGCGCCCGCTGCGCGTGGACATCCTGCCCTCGCGCATCGAGGCGGGCGCGGCGATGGACCTCGTACCGGACTTCACGCCGCCGTCGCCGCTGTGGGCGCTCTTCGCCGTGGGCGGGGACGAGCTGGAGCCGATGGGCGTGGACCTGGACGCCAACGGGCCCGGTTTCGTGGTCACGGGGCCGCCCCGCTCGGGCCGGTCCAGCACGCTGCTGACGGCGGCCCATGCGCTGCTGCGGCAGGGCACCGAGCTGATCGTCATCACGCCGCGCCGCTCGCCGCTGCGCGCGCTCGACGGGCGGGACGGGGTCCTCGCGGTCCTCGACGGGACGGCGTCGGAGGCCGAGCTGAAGGGGTACGTGGAGAGTGCGAGCGGCCCGTACGCGATCCTCGCCGACGACGCCGAACTCCTCTACGACACACCGCTCGACGAGGCGTTGGAGGAGCTGGTCAAGGACGGCATGGACGGCGGGATCGGGGTCATCGCGGCGGGTGCGGCGGACACGCTGTCCTCGCAGTACCGGGGGTTCGTCGTGCAGGCCAGGCGCAGCCGCAACGGCCTGATCCTCTCGCCCTCGGGCGCGCAGGACGGCGAGGTCTTCGGCGTCCGGCTGCCCTCGGGCAGCGGTGGTGGCCCCACGGGGCGCGGCTTCTTCGTCCTGGGCGGCGAACTGCGCACGGCGCAGGCGGTGCTGCCGGGCGAGGAGTGACGGGGGGCCGGGAGTGCGCGCCCCGGCCGAGTACCACCGGCCCCCGGCCCCCGCTCAGGACAGCTTCACGTCCACGGCCCCGTGCTCCGGGGGCTCGGCGCTGTACGGCTTCGTCAGGGTCAGCCCGACCTCGCCCGTCCGGTTGTCCCGCGAGAGCGCCGTGCCGGGCTTGACCCGTACGCGTACCTCGCGGCTGCCGCCCGGGGGAAGGCTCAGGTCCCGCACGTACAACTGGCCCGTGAACCCGTGGTCGCCGTCCGCACCCCGCCGCTGCGACGTGTCGTCCGTCAGGACGTCGGTCCAGCCCTTCGGCCCGCGCCACTGCACGGCGTCCCACGCCCGGCCCTGCGCCTCGGCGTCGGCGGCGCAGGGCGCGTCGGCGAGGTTCAGCTCGCAGGTGAGGCGCACCTGGGCGGAGTAGCCGTCGAGCGCCTTCCGGGTCAGGTTGCGGACGGTGAAGGCGTACTCGGTCCAGGCGCCCGTCCCGCCGAGGGGAGTACCGCCGCCGGGCGGCCGGACCTCGACGGCCGGGTACGTGACGGTCTCCTTCTCGCGCCCGATGACCTCGCCCCCCGCACGGGCCACGAGACCGACCTCGACGCTCTGGCCGACGACGCGCTCGGACGGCGTCGTGAGACGGAGCGCGAACGGCGCGGGGAAGTCGACGATGTTCCGCGACAGGGTGCCCCGCACCTGCCCCGGCTCGGCGCCCGGGACGAGTTTCACCGGTACGGCGTGCTCCTCGTGCCCGTCCGTGACGGCGAGCTTCCACGCCTCGGCCGCGCCCGGGGGCTGCTTGCCCGGCGTGAGCGTCACGTCGAAGCGTGTCGCGCCCGGGGCGCCCTTCCGCAGGGCGCTGAGCCCGATCCGTACCGTGGTGTCCCTCGTCCCCGGGTACGCCTCGGTGTCGATGCGCAGCGGGAGCACCCCGGAGGAAGCGCTCGGCCTCGCCCCCTCGGCGCCGTCCCCGTCCCCTCCGCAGGCCGCGGCGGTGAGCGCGACCACCGCCGCGAGCACCACAGCGTTCAGACGACCTCCGCGCACAAGTCCCCCTCTTTCTCAGGCAATACGAGGCATGACCCACCCAACACCCCGCCCCATGGCGGGATTCACCGTACCCGTCCCGCTCCGCACGGCTCGGGCGTGCGTGATACTGGCTCCGGCCAAGGCGTCGGTACGGCGGCGGCCCGAAACGCCCCCCGTACCCGCGAAGGACGAACCAACGGGGGCAGTTCACCATGGGTTTCTCCGGTATCAACCCGGACAAGCTGGCGAAGACCATCTCGTCGCTCGACTCCGACCAGAAGGAGCTGCGCGGCTCCGTGAGCTGGATCAAGTCGAGCTTCGGCCAGTACGGCATCGACACCGAGCCGCTCGTGCAGCTCGGCGGCATCGCGAGCTGGGCGGAGGACCAGCTCCCCGGACTGCGCCGCCGCCTCCACCTCTCGATCGCCGAGCACACGCAGTACGGCGTCAAGGGGTACGTACGGATCGACGAGGCCAAGGTCGGGGCGGCGAAGCAGTCCGTGGCGGACGGCAAGAAGGCGGGCGAGAAGTGGAAGGACCAGATCGAGAAGGGTGACATCTCGCCCGAGGTCTTCGCGACGCTGACGGCGAACTCGGCCGACGCCGACTACCTCAAGGGCTTCTACGACGCCCTCGGCCCGCAGGCCCTCTCGATGCTGTCGCTCAGCATGGGCGACCACATGAACGAGCGCTACAAGGACGACCCGAAGCAGCGCGAGGAGGACCGCAAGGTCCTGGCGGACACCTTCGGCACGTACACGCGGGTCGCCTTCGAGGGCAAGACGGCGAAGCAGAAGCAGAAGGCGTGGAACGACTGGTTCTCCGAAGGGGCGATCGGCCCGCGCGACGTCTTCCGCCCCGATCTCCTCATCCCGCTCCTCCCGGGCGGCAAGCAGGACAAGGACTTCCTCGTCGCGCTCGGCGACCGCGTCGTGGACTCCAAGGGGAAGAACCACACGTCCGAGGTCGAGTGGATGGGGCAGAGCGGACTCAACGCGGGCGAGTGGGGCAAGGACGCGTACACGCAGCTCTTCAGCGCGATCGGTGCCGACCACCAGGCGTCCGGCGAGTGGATGGACCACAACAGGGACTGGGTGAACACGAGTCTGTACCACACGGGCCCGTGGCAGGTGGACCAGCCGAAGGAGCGCGGCCAGGCGTTCCTCAAGCTCCTCAACGGCGCCACCGTGTCCTTGCGCGACGAGAACCCGCGGCTCGCGGAGAAGAACACCGCCTTCCTCCTCTACGAGAACGCCCAGCACCGCAAGGGGGACTTGAAGAGCGTCCACCCCATCGACGGCACCGCGCAGCTCTACACGAACATCATCACCGAGTACTGGAAGGACTTGGAGATGAGCGTCACGTCGCCCGTGAGCAACTCGCTGTGGAGCGGCGACAAGAAGTGGGACTACGCCTCCTTCCTCAAGGCCCAGGACGGCAGCCGCCCCGGGATCGAGGTCTCGCAGGACCTGTGGTCGGAGATGCTGGTGGAGGCAGGCCGCGACCCCAAGGGCGCGGGCGTCATCGGCGGCCTCTTCCAGGCGTACGACCAGCAGATGATCCGCGGCGAGAACAACACGCACCAGGACGGCACCACGGACGACGCCGTGCGCTATCTCTCGGCCCGCAAGGGGCTCATGCAGCACTTCTACTACGAGAACATGCGCACCTCCAGCAAGGAACTGGACATGGACCTCGACAAGTGGGTCGAGGACACCAACGCCTTCCGTGACGGGCTCATCGACAACGCCGTGGGCGCGGCGGCCGGCGGCATGGGCGGGGCGGGCCTCGCCGGCGTCAAGGGCGCGGTCATCGGCACCGCGTACTCCACCGCGCAGGACCTGCTCACCGGCTGGATCAAGGACGGCGTGCACGTCGACAAGAGCGACGCGCCCGGTGAACTCCGCAAGCAGATCAAGGACGTCAAGGCGGCCGAGATCGACTCCAGTTGGCAGGCGAGCTACCAGGACCAGGCCAACGACCTCCTGCGCAAGGGCGAGAAGTGGGATGCCCACCTGCCCCACGACGTGCGGATCGCGGGCACCGAGGGCATGACGGACGCCGAGCGCGAGGAGATGGGCCTGGACACTTCCCGGCAGGGTGATCCGCACAAGTACATCGGCAGCGACCCGGCGAAGAATTTCCTCCAGGCCGACGGCACCGTCAAGGACGTCGACAAGATGACGCCGTCCCAGCGTCAGGCGTACGGCGACTGGCTCACCGACCCCGCCGTCGTCGCGAAGGTCTACGAGCCGTTCGCGGACGGCCGCAACGCCTGGGACTGGCCGGGCCAGACGGCGGACGGCGGGGACGACGAGTAGGCGGGACGAGTGGGGCGAGGTGAGCGGGGCGGGGCGAGCGGGCGGGCGGAGGCGCGGGCGGGCGACGCGCGGGCGGGCGGGCGGGCGAGCGGGCGGAGGCGCGGGCGGCCGGTCACGCGGAAGGGAGGACCGGCGGGCGGGGCGGGACCCACCGTGTGTCCCCGGTCCGGGTCGCGTGCCTCAGTTCGCGTCCAGGCGGATCGCCGTGGACTCGAAGCCCAGGACGCCGTTCTGGCCCTTCTCCGCCTTCGGGTAGACCATCCACAGCCCCAGTTCGGCGTGGTCGAAGTGCTTCCCCAGCGAGGACGTGGCCTTGAGCCGGAAGCGGTACTCCTTCTCGCCCTTCGCGGGCAGCGTCACGGCTTCCCGCAGGAGAACGATGTCCTTGGGGTTCGCGCCTGAGCTCTTGCTGACGTCGAGCGGCTTCCAGCCGTCGCCGTCGAAGTACTGGGCGGCGTAGCCGGGCACGCCGTCCGCGACGTCGCACGGCTTGTCGTCGTTGCCCTCCTTGTCGGCGCAGGAGAGTTCGGCCCTGGCCTGCGCGTCTTCGAGCGGGCCGGACAGCAGGTTGCGCACGCGGAAGGAGTACTCGGACCAGGCGGAGCGGGTGAGCGGGGCGGCCGTGCCGCCCTTGTCGCCGGGCTGCACCGTGGCCGTGGGGAGGGGCTGCTCCCACGTGGAATCGACCTTCTGCCCTTTCCCGCCGAGGCTCCCGCTCACCTTCAGCGTCTGGAGAGCGGCGTCGGCCCCGAAGTCGGGGGTGACGCGCCAGAAGCGCTGCACAGTTCCGTGGGGCACGTTCACCGGGAGGGTGCCGCGCAGGCTTCCGTCCCGGGCGGAGAGCGCGAGCCGCTTCCACGGCTTCTTCTCGCCGTCGCGGTACTCGACCTTGAGCGCGCTCTCCTGCGGCAGCGCCAACCCGACCGTTTTGAAGGAGAGTTCGAGCGGAACGTTGGTGATCGACCGGCTGCTGTTCTCGGTCGTGACCTGGAGCGTCGCGGACTTCCCTCGGGCGAGATCGCCGGTGCTCACGTCCAGCGAAACGCTGTCGGCCCAATTGTCCGAAGGGGACGCCGAGGACTTCCCGTCGCCGTCGTCGCCGCCGCACCCTGTGGCGAGCACACACAGCGCACCGGCGAGAAGTGCGGCCCTGACGCGATGACTGCTCATCGGCGAATCCCCCGAAACGAGTTGCTGGACATGCGGGTTACGGCTCGTGGCGACCGTCGGCACCTCGCACGCGGGCACCGCACCGGACAATACCCACCGTCCGGGAGCGCGAACAGGCCAGTCCCCAGGCCCTGCCCCGGGGTCCACGAGTCGTGCCCGGGACAACCCGCAGCCCCTCACCGCATGTCGATCCGCATCATCTTCGCCTCGTTGGCCGGCACCTTGTCCGGCATGCTGTCGATCTTGCGCTGAATCGCGGGGACGAGTTTTCCGATTTCACGTAGCATGCGGTCCCGATTCCCCTTCGCGTCCGCGTGCCACTTGTCGGCGGTCACGCCGATCCAGGACTTGTCCTCCGTCCCCACCCCTATGTCCTGGGACGCCTTCTTGAGGTGTTTCTCCATTTTTCCCACCTCTTGTTGAACATTGCGCTTCAGCGCTTCCAGGCGTTCCTTCATCGGATTGTCCACCTTGGGCTGTTCCGGGGGATTCCCCATGTTGTTCCTCCTGTTCGGGACCGCGCGAGAACACTCCGTCTTCCTCACGCTAAGGACCAAATATCCATGGCGGCAAGCAGCTTGGGGCATTCCCCGTGCCCCGCCGACACGGCTTGCGTTAGGGTCGTCGCGGCGGGCGGAAAGGCCGCCCGACGGAACACGGGGAGGCTTCTCATGGCCGGCGATGGCATGAAGGGCGCCGATACTGGGCAACTGCGGACGCTCTCGAAGACGTTCGGGCACCAGCACACGAACCTGCACGAATTGATCACGGCGCTGAACAACGCCACCAAGACCAGCCCGGATTACTGGAAGGGCCCGCGCGCGGACCGTTTCCGCGACGACTGGGAGCAGCTCCGGCCGACGCTGAGCAAGTTCGTCGACTCGCTGGAGCGGGCGCGCAAGGAGACCAACAGCGCCGCCGAGGCCAACGACCAGATCAACGGCTGACGCGCGCCCGGACACCCCCGTGCCCGCACACCCCGAGGGGAGTGCGGGCACGCGCTGTTACGGGCGGGGCCCCGTGCATACGACGGGCTCCGCTCGCATACGGGCGGGATCGGCGTGCATACGTCAGCACCGCGCCTCATACCGGCGAGGTCGGCGTGCATACGTCAGCGCCGCGGCGCATACGGGCGTAGCCCCGCGCGCAAACGTCAACGCCGTGCCGTCACGGGCGGGGCCCACACGAGGACGCCAACTCCGTTCTCCGGCGGGCCCGTTGCCGCCCTGCGACCGTCACCGTCAGACGCGGTCCACCAAGTCCGCGATGGAGTCGACCACTTCGGTCGGGCGGAACGGGTACTTGTCGATGTCCGGGACGGCAGTGAGCCCGGTCAGGACGAGGAAGGTCTCCATCCCGGCCTCCAGACCCGCGAGGACGTCCGTGTCCATCCGGTCGCCGATCATCGCCGAGGACTCCGAGTGCGCGCCGATCGCGTTGAGCCCGGTGCGCATCATGAGCGGGTTCGGCTTGCCGATGAAGTAGGGGTCCTTGCCCGTCGCCTTCGTGATGAGCGCGGCCACCGAGCCCGTCGCGGGCAGCGCGCCCTGCGGCGAGGGACCCGTGTTGTCGGGGTTGGTCGCGATGAAGCGGGCCCCGTTGTTGATGAGGCGGATCGCGCGCGTGAGCGCCTCGAAGGAGTACGTACGGGTCTCGCCGAGCACCACGAAATCCGGGTCCGCGTCGGTGAGTACGTACCCCGCCTCGTGCATCGCGGTCGTGAGCCCGGCCTCGCCGATGACGTAAGCCGTGCCGCCGGGGTGCTGCGTGTCGAGGAACTTCGCCGTCGCGAGCGCCGAGGTCCAGATGTTCTCGACCGGCACGTCCAGGTCGATGCGCTTGAGCCGCACGTGCAGGTCGCGCGCGGTGTGCATCGAGTTGTTGGTGAGGACGAGGAAGGGGCGCCCCGAGTCGCGGAGCTTGCGGATGAACGCGTCCGCGCCGGGCACCGGCACGCCCTCGTGCATCAGCACACCGTCCATGTCGGTGAGCCACGACTCGATGTGCTTGCGCTCTGGCATGGGCGGTACTCCTGGCGGCTGCGGGGGCGGACGGGACCGGTGCGGCCATCTTATGCGGCGCTTCTCGCCCGTTTCCCGACCAGGTACGACCACCCCTGGCCGCCCTCGCCCCCACCCGGGCGCGAGCCCGCACAGGCCCCGCCTCCGCCCTCACTCCTCGGCCGGGAGCCGTCCGAACAGCGGCGCCAGGACGAGCTGCGCGGCCCCCTCCGCGATCGCGCCGTCACCGCCCCCGGCCGCTCCGCTCGCCCCCGCCGCCGCGCGCACGCGCACCGGCTCCGTCCCCGTGCGGCTCGCGCGCGCGTCGAGGGCCGCCGTCACGCCCCGTACGAACGCCTCGGGGGCCGCCGCGATCCGGTGGCCGCCGAGCAGGACCAGCTCGACGTCGAGCAGCCCGACGAGATTCGCGGCGGCCGTGCCGAGCACGCGGGCCGCCTCGGCCGTGTCCCCCGCCGCGAGCGCGGCGAGGCACAGCGCCTCGACACAGCCGCGGTTCCCGCACACGCACGGCGGCCCGTCGAGCCGTACGACCTGGTGCCCCAGCTCACCGGCGCCCGTGCGCGGCCCCCGGTACAGGCGCCCGTCGAGCACGAGCCCGGCGCCGAGCCCCGTACCGAGGTGGAGGTAGGCGAAGGCGCGCGCGTCGCCCGCGAGCGCGCGGCCGAGCGCCGCCGCGTTGGTGTCCTTGTCGAGCACGACCGGCAGCCCGAGCCGCTCGGAGAGCGCGGCGGCGAGCGGCAGCCCGTCGAGCCCGGGGAAGCCGCTGACCTTGTGCAGCACGCCCGTACGGTGATCGAGCGGGCCGGGCGCGGCGAGCCCGGCACCGAGGAGAAGCGGCGGCTCGCCCCCTTCCGCGGCGGCCCGCGCGCTCCCGCCCCCGTCCCCGGCAGCTCGCGCGTCCCCGTCCCCAACGGCACGCGCACCCGTCCCCCCGGCGCCGCGATGCCCCGCGCCTGTCACCCCGCCCGTGACTCCCACCTCCGCCACCCCGCCCGCGTCACCCGCCTCCGTCACCCCGCCCGCCACCCCACGCGCCTCGCCGCGCCCGTCCTCCCCCGCCAGTACGTCCGCCATGGCCCCCGCCACGACGTCCACCACCTCCCGGGCCCCGCGTCCCAGGTCGAGCGGCACGCGGCGCCGGGCGAGGGCGCGTCCCGTGAGATCGGTCCGTACGACGAGCACGCCGTCCCTGTCGAGGTGCACCCCGAGCGCCTGCACGGCTTCGCGCACGAGGCGCAGCGCGGTGGCCGGTTTGCCGCCCGTGGACTCCTGCCGCCCGGCGGCGGCGAGCAGGCCCGCCTCCCGCAGCCGCCCCGTGATCTTGCTGACGGCCTGCACGGTGAGCCCGGTGCGGAGCGCCAGTTCCGGACGGCTGATCCCGTCCCGTCCGGCGCCGCGCACGAGGTCGAGCACGAGCGCGGTGTTGTGCCCGCGCAGGTCCGCGAGCCGGACGCCGCCCCGTCCACCCGTGTGTCGCGGTCCCTCGGCCACGTCGCTCACCCCTTGTCTCCTGTGTCGCCCCCATCTGCGTGCTTGCACTTATTCAACACTGTTGCGAAAGTGGCAGGCATGAGTGGCCCGACCTCCTCCCCCAGCGAACCCCTTCCCGTCGCCCTGATCGGCTACGGCCTCGCGGGTTCCGTCTTCCACGCCCCCCTCGTCGACGCGACCCCGGGGCTGAGTCTCGACACGGTCGTCACCCGCGACGAGAACCGCCGCGCGCAGGCGCGGGCCGAGTTCGCCGACGTGCGATTCGCGGACACACCCGAGGACGTCCTCGCCCGCGCGACCGAGTACGGGCTCGTCGTCATCGCCTCGCCCAACAAGACGCACGTGCCCCTCGCGCGCGCCGCGCTCGAAGCCGGTCTCCCCGTCGTCGTCGACAAGCCGGTGGCGGGCACGGCGGCCGAGGCGCGCGAGCTGGCGGCCCTCGCCGAGCGGCGCGGACTGCTGCTCTCCGTCTTCCAGAACCGCCGCTGGGACAACGACTTCCGCACCCTGGCGAAGCTCGTGGACGAGGGCGCGCTCGGCGACGTGTACCGCTTCGAGTCGCGTTTCGAGCGCTGGCGTCCGCAGCTCAAGGGCGGCTGGCGCGAGTCGGGCGACCCGGCCGAGTTCGGCGGTCTCCTCTACGACCTCGGCAGCCACGTCGTCGACCAGGCGCTCACGCTCCTCGGCCCGGTCACGCGCGTGTACGCCGAGTCGGACGTGCGGCGCCCCGGCGCGGCGACCGACGACGACACCTTCCTCGCGCTCGCACACGCCTCGGGCGCCCGCTCCCACCTGTGGGTCTCCGCGACGACGGCGCAGCTCGGGCCCCGCTTCCGGGTGCTCGGCTCGCGGGCCGGGTACGTGAAGTACGGGCTCGACCCGCAGGAGGCCGCGCTGCGCGCCGGCGAACGCCCCGGGGGCGAGCAGCCCTGGGGCACGGAGCCGGCCGAGCTGTTCGGCAGGCTCGGCGCGGGCGAGTCCCCGCTGACCGGCGGCGGCGAGCCCGTACCGACCGAGCCGGGCGACTACCCGGCCTTCTACGCGGCGATCGCGGCGGCCCTGCGCGACGGCGCCCCGAACCCGGTCACGGCCCGGCAGGCCGCCGCGGCGCTCGACGTCATCGAGGCGGCGCGCCGCTCGGCTGCCGAGGGCGTCACGGTGGAGGTGACCCGATGAGCGCCCTGCCCGCCACGGCCGGGGAGATCGCGGACCTCCTCGCGCAACAGAACCGCCTCGAACTGCCCACGTACACGCACGACGACGCCTGGGACCTCGGCAGCACCCTCGTCCGCCTCGCGCGCGAGGCGGAGGCGCCCGTCGCGATCGACCTGCGGCGCGGCCTCCAGCAGGTCTTCCACGCGGCGCTGCCCGGCTCGACGGCGGACAACGACGACTGGCTCGCGCGCAAGCGGAGGGTCGTCGAGCGGTACGGCGAGAGCTCGCTGCTCGTCGGCACGCGCTTCCGCGCCAAGGGCACGACCTTCGAGGACGCCTCCCGCCTCGACCCCTCCCGCTACGCGGCCCACGGCGGGGTCCTCCCGATCCTGGTCCGCGGCTTCTCGGGCCCGGTGGGCACGATCGGCGTCTCGGGCCTGCCGCAGGTGGAGGACCACGCGCTGGTGGTGGCGGCGCTGGAGGAGTACCTGGCGGGGCGGTAGGGGCCGGCGGGGCGGGCGGGGCGGGGGCGGCGGTTCCGGGGGCGGCCGTTCTGGCGGCGGACGTTCCGGCGGCGGACGAGGTGGTGGTGGACGAGGTGGCGGGCGGCGGAAGGCGGGCCCCGTACGAGGCCGTGCGGAGCCGTACGGCGTTCCGCCCCCGCCCCTCGCCCGAGCCGGTCGCTCAGGCGGCCACCGCCTCCCCCTCGCCCGCGTCCTTCTTGCCTTTGCCCTTGCCCGTCGCCTCCCCCGCGTCCTCCGCCGCCGTCCCCCGCTCCCGGTACAGCACCGCGCGCTCCACGGCGCTCCACGTGGTGCTCGTGACGATGTAGAGGGCCCCGGCGAGCGGGACGACGGCGACGCTGATCAGCGTGAAGTAGGCCATGTACGGCATGAACCGCGTGAGCGCGCCGACGCCCGGCACCTGCTGACCGCCCGCCGCCGCGAGGGGCGTGTCCGCCCCGGCGAGCTGCCGCTTGTTCCGGCGGACGCTGAAGGTGGCGACGGCGGCGACGAGCGCGAAGAGCGCCACGTACACGAGCCCCCGCTCGCCGAAGGGCCCGCCGTGCGCGAGCGCGTCGGCCCAGCGGTCGCCGAGCGGGGCGGCGAAGAGGCGGTGCGGCAGCAGGCGGTTGGGCTCGCCGCCGATGCGGGAGCTGGAGAAGACGTGGTAGAGCACGAAGAAGAACGGCAGCTGGCACAGCATCGGCAGGCAGCCGCCGAGCGGTGAGACGCCGTGCTCGGCGTGCAGCTCCGTGAGCGCGCGCTGCATGCGCTCGGGGTTCTTGGCGTACTTCCGGCGCAGCGCGGCGATCTCGGGCGCGAGCCCGGCACGCTCCCGCTGGCCGCGCGCGGCGGTGCGCGAGAGCGGCAGCAGGAGGAGCCGTACGCAGGCGGTGAGGACGACGATCGCGGCGGCGGTCGCGGCTGTGCCCGCGAGGGGCTGGAGCAGATCGGCGAGATAGTCGACGCCGCCGGCGCACAGGCCGAGGAAGCCGGAGCCGGACGTGTGGAATTCGGGCAGGGACATGAGTCCTCCGGGGCCTCACAGGTGGGATGAGCGGACCTGTGCGGCGGCGCGGCGGACCTCCGTACGCGCGGTCGCGTACGGATGCGGGTGGGTTACGGGCCCGAGGGGGCCCGGGGGCTTGTGAGCCCCGGGGGCCCGGGTCAGCCGGCCGGCGCGGTGAGGCGGCGGCCGGGTGCCCGGGGACGTGGTCGCCCGGAGGCGTCGGGATCGCGCTGGGGCAGGAAGGCGGTACGGCGGGCGCGCTCGCGGATCGTGGTGCGGATCGCGGTGGGCGCGACGAGCGGGACGCCGAGCGCGGTGCTCAGCAGGCACACGGCGAGGGCCGCTGCGGTGACGGCGACGGCGGCGGGCAGCAGTCCGGGCTCCGCGCCGAGGGAACCGGCGAGGACGAGCAGGACGAGCGCGAGCAGTCGTGGCACGCGTATCCCCCCTCGTCTCCTCGTGCGGTGGCCCTTGGCACCCCTCCAGACGAGCGGGGTCCCGGAAAGGTTCCCGGCCGGTTGGTACTCCGTTCGGGGCGTGCCCGGCGCTACCGTGTGGCCATGCGCCCCGAAACCCCGGCCCAGTCCACCCCGGCCCCGCCCGTCGCCCCCGTACCGGCGGCGCGACAGGGCGAAAGCGACCGCGAAGCCCACCTGGAGCAGGCCCAGCGCCTGGAACGACTGGCCGAGCGCCACCCCGAGGACGCCGAGCAACTGCTCCTGCGCGCGGCGGCGCACTTCGAGCTGGCGGACGACCGCACCCGCGCGAGCACCTTGTACGACGGTCTGCTCGCGGGCTCGCCCGAGGACCCGGCGCTGATCCGCGCCCTGAAGGCGGCGAACCTGTGGGAGTACGGGCACGAGGCGGAGGCCCAGGCGATCGTCTCGGGCGTACGGGGCGCGGCCCCGCGCACGCCGGCCCCGTGGATCGTGGTGGCGCAGGCGCTGGAGGCGCACGACGAGCTGGAGGAGGCGCACGCCACCTACGAGGAGGCGGTGGCGCTCCTCCTCGACGGCTCGGCCCCGCCCCCGTACGAGGCCCGCCCGCTCCTCATCGGCAGGCACCGCGTCCGCCGCCTGCTCGGGCTGGAGCACGACGCGTGGGACACGATGGCGGACGCGCTCAACCCGGCGTCGGTCCCGCTGGACGAACTGCACGACCCGAAGCGCACGTGGGTGCTGGGCTCCGACAGCCCCGAGGAACTGCGCGCCGAGATCACCCGCCTGCGCGCCGAACTCGCCACGTACCGCGCGGCCCTGTCCCGCCCCTTCCCGGTGGCGGTCCTGCACTGGCCGGAGCCGGAACTGACCGAACTCCTGACCTCCTACCCGGCGCTCGCCACCGAGTACCCCTCCTACGAGGCCCACACGAGGTCGATCGAGTCGGCCCTCCGCGACCTGGCGGCCTCGGGCATCCCGAACCTCGGCATCGTCCGCGCCACGGTCCCCTCCTACGAGGCATTCGCCGCCGCCGAGTCCACGGCCCCCACCACCCCGGCCCTCCTCCCCCTCTACACCACCACCCTCGCCACCCGAGCCCTCGCCACCCCCTGGCCCCCACACCCGGGAGCGGAGTGCTGGTGCGGGTCGGGGACGGGGTACGAGGGGTGCCACGGGGCGGGGTGAGGTCTGCGTCACCCCCTTTCGCGAAGCCGCTCGACACGGGCGCACGCGCCGGCACAATGGCTCGCGTGCCGGATCTCCCCCTTCCGTCCTCGGTGGACGTGACGCGACGGATGAGCCGCCAGCGCTCCAGGGACACCGACCCCGAACGTGCCGTGCGGCGACTCGTGCACGCCGCCGGGCTGCGCTACCGCCTCCACCTGCGCGTCCCCGGCCTCGCCCGACGCACGATGGACTTCGGCTTCCCGCGTGAGCGTCTGGCGGTCTTCATGGACGGCTGCTTCTGGCACGGGTGCCCCGACCACGCGACCAGCCCTCGCAGCAACGCCGCCTGGTGGCGCGAGAAGCTCGACCGCAACATGGCCCGCGACACCGAGACCACCGCCCACCTGCGCGCCCTGGGCTGGACGGTCCTGCGCTTCTGGGAGCACGAGACACCGGAGGAGGCGGCGGCGGTGGTGATCGCGGAGCTGAGGCGGAAGCGGGAGGAGCGTTCCGCCCCGCCTCCGCCCTGAGGCGGCTGTCCCGACCACGTCCGTCCCCCTGTTTCGCTTCCCTGTCCGTGATCGAGGTCGCCATGGCAGCTGTTTCCCCCTGGGAGTTCGACGTCCCCACGGACGGCAGTCGCACGCTGCCGCCCGACGCCCGCTACATGGAGGCCGTGGCCAGTCAGGGGTACGGCTTCGAGGTGGCGATCGCGGACCTGGTGGACAACTCCATCGACGCCGGCGCACACGACGTGGTGATCCACTTCCTTCGCGACGGCGACAGGCTGACAAGCCTGCTGGTGGTGGACGACGGCAAAGGCATGACCGAGAAGGAACTGGACATCGCCATGACGGTGGGCGGTCGCCGGGACTACGTCGAGAACTCGCTCGGGATGTTCGGCACCGGTCTCAAATCGGCCTCCCTGAGCCAGGCCGAGGCCGTCACGGTCGTCAGCACCACCAAACGCACCCGCGCGGTCGGACGTCGCTGGCGCATGCAGCGGGCGGTCTCCGGTTTCGAGTGCGACGTCGTCCGCCCCGACTACGCGCAGCAGCTGATCGACAGGTACGCCGAGCGTCCGATCGTCTGGCAGGGCACGGTCGTTCGCTGGGACGGGGTGAAGGACTTCCCCCGCGGCGGGGAGGGGGGACAGACCGACCGCTACCTGCATCGAAGCATCAACAAATTGGGACTTCACCTCGGCCTCCACCTGCACCGCTTCTTGGCCCGGAGCGACTTCCACATCACCATCTCGGTGGAGGACGTGCGCACCGGCACGGAGTACGTGAACTTCGGTGTCGAGCCTTTGGATCCCTTCGCCCATCCCGTCTCGGGCCACGCCGGCTTTCCGCGCACCTACACGGCGAGGCTGTCGGACGGCACGCAGTTCACTCTCGGCGCCCACGTCTGGACTCCCCGCTCGAATCTCGACGAGTTCCGAGCCGTCGGCGGAGCGATGGAGAGGCAGGGCTTCTACTTCTACCGGCACGACCGTCTGGTGCAGGCCGGTGGTTGGAACGGCTACCGCCAGCCCGAACAACACCTCGCGCTGGCACGAGTGGCCGTGGACCTCCCCTCGGCCGCGGACGCCTTCCGACTCACCGTGAAGAAGTCGGGTGTCGAGACCACCCCGGACTTCGCACGCTCCTTGGACGAGGCAACGGCCACGGACGGGTCGGCGTTCACGGACTACCTGGCCGCCGCCGAGACGGCCTACCGCGAGGCCAGGCGACGGGCCGGCACGACGCGTCGCGCCACCATCCCGCCCGGGGACGGCATCGCCCCGGCCGTCCGGGAGACCTTCGCCGAGGAGATGCCCGCGGTCCCGGGCGAGCCGCCCGTCTCCGTCGTCTGGCAGCGGTTCGACAACGACGACTTCTTCGCCGTTGATCGCGAGGAACGCGCCATCGCACTGAATCAGCGCTACCGAGCGGCGATCCTGGGCGGTCGTCGGGGCGGCCGTGACGACGCACCGGTGGTCAAGTCGCTCATGTATCTGCTGCTGCACCAGGTCTACGAGCACGAGTACAGCGGAAGCAGGGAGAAGGACAACCTCCAACTGTGGCAGTCGGTACTGGTGGCTGCCGCCGGCGCCGAGGTGGAAGGGACGGGCGAGGATGCCTGAGAGCCAGGTCCCCTGGACGAACGTCGAGCATTACCTCGCGAATCGCCTCGCGACCTCCTACCGGCTCTCCGACGCCTCGGCGCCGTTGGTCTCGTACGAGGTGGAGGACGGAAAGCGCCTGTGCCTCTACGTGGAACTCGGTCCGAAGGAATCGGCTGCTCATCCCTCCCACGAGCAGGTGAGGGTCGAGGAGATACGTCACCGCGGCCTGCGAATGGCTCGGCTCAGCACCTCCGTGCCCGGTGTGGAGCGGGACTTCCACGATCTGCTCAACTCGGTCGCCGACCGGATGCTCGTGCACGGACGTCCCTTCGACCGCGCACTCGTCGAAACACTGGAGGCGTGGGAATCTCTGCTCCGCCGCCGACGCGGCCTCGATCCGCGGGAGCGCACCGGGCTCCTCGGTGAACTCGCCGCCCTCGGTTCGGTCGCCGGGCGGCTGGGTTGGGCCGAGGCCGTACGGTGCTGGCACGGTCCGCACCGCGAGGAACACGACTTCGCCCTGCCCGACCTCGATGTCGAGGTGAAGACGACGACCGGGGAGGAGCCCCGGCACACCGTGCACGGACTCGGGCAGCTCACCCCGACCGGTTCGCGTCCCCTGTGGCTGGTCTCGCTCGGCCTCACCCGGGCGGGCAGCGGCGGGACCACCCTCACCGAGTACGTCGAGGAGGTGCGCGCCCGGATCGGCGACGAGGCACCGGAGTCCTCCTCGCTCTTCGAGCGGGCGCTGCGACGTACCGGCTGGGTGGAGGACCGGCACGACGACGAACGCTGGCGCATGCGCAGGGCCGCACTGGCTCTTCTCGTGACCCCGTCCTTCCCCCGGCTGGGAACGGACAACCTGCCTCCCCAGGTGCGGCAGCGCGTCCACGACGTCCGCTACGAGATCGACCTGTCCGGACTGGTCGCCCCGCAGGACGTCCCTGCCCCTCTCTCCGCCATCCGCCTCCCCTGACTGGACCCATGACGAACATCGACGCCCTCCGCGTGAACCTCCACCGATCCGCCCTCGCGGGCATGGTGCGGCGTCCGAAGGATCTTCGCCGGGCACTTGCCTACCACGCCGAGGACGAGGGCCCGGAGGCCGCACCGCTGGCGAACGAGGAGGACTTTCGCTCCGTGCTGCGCGCCGCCGCGAGCACGGATCCGCTCGTCGAACTGTGGCGCAAGCAGTTGACGCAGTGGGACTACGCGGAGTCTGCCGACTGGGCCGGGAGAGCGCCGCGCACCGACGACCGGCGCGACGAGATCGGCGCTTTGCTCGGTCTGTCGGCGGAGACGGCCGCTCTCCTCACCGCGCTGATCCCGGTTCCCCGCGCTTCCTCGCCCGTGGTCATCAGCGACGCCTTCACCCCCTGGTACACCCCGCAGTCGGTCCGCGGACGGAGCTGGTACTGGCCGGCCTACCGGCGTGTCCTCCAGGACAAGGGGTGGTCGCCCGAGGCCGTCGCCGGTCTCGATCAGGCCACGGACCGTGTGGTGGAGCGCCTCGCCGACCCCGCCGCACCGACGGCCTACCAGTCGAAGGGGCTCGTCGTGGGACATGTGCAGTCGGGCAAGACCGCGAACTTCACGGGCGTCGTGGCCAAGGCGATGGACGCGGGATACCGTCTCGTCATCGTGCTCGGCGGCACGCTCAACCTGCTCCGCGCCCAGACCCAACGTCGTCTCGACATGGAGCTGGTGGGGCGGGAGAACATCCTGCGCGGCGCCGGGGCGGACGAGTCGGACTACGCGGACGACCCCGCCTGGGCCCGGGGTGACTTTCTCGCCCACGGTGGGATGCCCTCGGCGCTGGGCGGCTTCGACATCATCCGCATGACCACCAGGGACAGGGACTACCGCAGCCTTCTCCAGGGGATCGTGGCCCTGGAGGCCGAGAAGCAGGAACCGTCACTGCCCCTGAACGATCCGCGCAACCTGCATCGCTCCCACGCCCGCCTCATGGTGGTGAAGAAGAACAAGTCGGTGCTCGGCAAACTCGTCAAGGATCTCCGGAGGATCAAGACACCTCTGTCCGAGATCCCTGTACTCATCATCGATGACGAGTCCGACGAAGCATCCGTCAACACCGCGAACCCTCGGCGGGCCGACGCCAACCGCACGGCGATCAACGACAAGATCTCCGAGTTGCTGCGGATGCTGCCGCGCGCACAGTACGTCGGCTACACCGCGACCCCCTTCGCCAACGTCTTCATCGACCCGAGCGACAGCGAGGACATCTTTCCCAAGGACTTCATCGTCGCCCTCCCCCGCCCCGACGGATACATGGGAGTACAGGACTTCCACGACCTCGACTCGCCCGTGGCGCCCGAGGACCGCACCGTGGCGAACTCCAACGAACTCGCGCACGTCCGGGACATCAGGCTCATCGACGACGAGGACTGCACCGACCTGCGCGAAGCGCTGGACATGTTCGTCCTGACCGCCGCGGTGAAGCTGTACCGGATGGATCACGACGATCTCGACGACCACTTCTACCGTCACCACACGATGCTCGTCCACGAGTCGGTCCGCACCAAGGACCACCACGAACTTCGGGAACTGATCGACCGTTTGTGGGCCGAGTCGCGCTATTACAGCGCCGTCGGGCACGAGCGACTGCGCAAGCTCTTCGATGCCGACATCGCCCCCGTCTCACGGGTCCGGGCCGGATCGTGGTCGACGCCCGAGCACTACGACGACCTCGCTCCGTACGTCGGCGTGGCCGTGATGCGTGTCAGCGGGGACGGAGAGCCCACCATCGTGGTCAACGGGGACACGGAGAAGGGCTACGGGGAGGCCGACTTCGACCGACGCTCGCTGTGGAAGATCATCATCGGCGGTCAGAAGCTCGCGCGCGGGTTCACCGTCGAGGGGCTCACCGTGACCTACTACCGCCGCCGGGCGAACAACGCCTCCACCCTCATGCAGATGGGGCGCTGGTTCGGCTTCCGCGAAGGCTACCGGGACCTGGTACGCCTCTACGTCGGTCGTGGCGAGAAGGCCGGGACCAAGGAGGTCGACCTCTACGAGGCGTTCGAGGCCATCTGTCGGGACGAGGAGTCCTTCCGCACGCAGCTGGCGCAGTACTCGACGTGGGTGGACGGCCGGCCCCAGGTGACGCCCGCGGGTGTTCCGCCGCTCGTCGCCCAACACCTTCCGTGGCTGCGGCCCACGAGCAAGAACAAGATGTACAACACGCGGGTCGTGGAACTCGCCAGCGCGGGCAAATGGGAGGAGCCGACCGCCTATCCCACGGAGAGCGTCGATCTCTCCCACAACACCGGCCTGTGGCTGCCCGTCCTCGAATCCCTCGACTCCGCCACCACCTCCTTCTCGTACCACTACGACGCGGAGGAGCAGGAGCGCAGTTTCGATGCCCGGACGGGCCGACTGGAGCCCGAGCGGTTCCTGGAACTGGCGGACTCGATGCGCTGGACCACCGACCAGCAGTTCGCGCCGCTGCTGAGGTACCTCCACAAGATCAGTGCCCCGAGCGCCGGAATGCTCGACGACTGGCTCGTGCTCGCACCGCAGCACGCGACGGGCAAGCGGGCGGCCCTCATCGGTGATGCCTCACGGACGTACTCCTGGTTCGCTCGCGACCGGCGACGCGGGGCCGCGTTCGGTGCCGTCTCCGAGCCCCGGCATCGCGCCGCGGCCCTTCGTATCGCCGGCGCCCTGCCGGTGGGCGGCAACAGCACCACCGAAGCGCTTGTCCGGGCGCGGCGCGGTGTCGTCGCTCTCTACCCGGTGGTCGAGTCCCGGCATCGGGAAGCGGTGGAGAGGACCGGTCACGTGGCGGCCGGGAAAGTCGTTCTGGCCTTCTCCTTCGTGGCCCCGGCCGCCGCCCGCAGCAGCGACGGGAAGGTCGTGTGGTTCACGACCGTCGACTCCGGAAAGGGATGACCTCTCGCGTCGATACGATGACGCCCGGATCCCCGACGGTCGCGGGGACCGTGCACTTCGGTGGGATCGGAAGGCAGGACGACAGTGGGTGAAGCAACTGCCATCGACCTGTGCGCAGGTGTCGGCGGGCAGGCGCTGGGACTCGAACAGGCCGGCTTCCGCATCGCCGCCGCGGTGGACGTGGATGTCGACTCCTGCGCGACTCTCCGGGCCAACCGTCCCGAGTGGCAGGTGATCAGGGGCGACCTCAAGGAGATCGAACCCGTCGAGTACGACTGTCTGGACGGGGCGGATCTCCTCTCCTGCGGGCTGCCCCGCAGCCCCTACACCATTGGCGGGAAGCAGCAGGGCACCGCCGATCCGAGGGACGCGCTCTCGGCCGCGCTGGACATGGCGGCGTACGTGCGCCCCTCGGCGCTCCTGTTGGAGAACATCCCCGGATTCCTCACGTCCCCGCGCTTCGCCGCGATGCGCGAGGCGGTCGCGGAGGCAGTAGAGGATCTCGGTTTCGTGGCGACCACCGCAGTGCTCGACGCCAAAGACTTCGGGGTGTCCCAGCGTCGCGAGCACGGCTTCCTGGTGGCGATGTCCGGGGAACGCATGAAGCGCTTCTCCTGGCCCGTGCCCCTGGCCACCCCCTGCCCCACGCTCGGCGAGACCCTGCGGGCCTCCATGGGCGCCCGGGGCTGGCCGGGTGCGGACGACTGGGCCGATCACGCGGACCAGCCCGCGCCGACGATCGTGGGGGGAGCCACCGGTCGCGGTGGCGCTGATCTGGGAGGCACCCGCTCGAAGAAGGCGTGGCGACGCTGGGACGTCTTCGGCGGCAGTCTGGGGAACGAGGTCCCGGGTCCCGAGTTCCGCATCGACAGGGATCTACCGGACAAGGACGGGCTGGTGAGCCTCACCGTGCCGCAGGTGGCCCTGTTGCAGGGCTTCACCGCGGACTGGCGGATCGCGGGCCGGAAGACGTCCACCTACCGCCAGATCAGTCAGACGACGCCACCGCCCGTGGCGGCGGCGGTGGGACGGGAAGTACGAAAAGCCCTCGGCCGCTGACCCGGAAACACCGATGCGATGCCCCGCCCCTCCTCCCCGCCCGATAGCATTCCGTCTCATGTCCCTCACCACTGAGACGCTGGACGGCTCCCCCACAGCCCCCGCCTCTGGCGACCCGGGTATCTCGGTGGTGGACCTCTTCGCGGGCGCCGGAGGATTCTCCGCCGGCTTCCACGCCTACCGACCCGACGGTCCGGCGTCCTCGCCGTTCCGCACCCTCGCCGCCGTCGAGATGGACCCGGCAGCAGCCGCTACGTACGCGGCGAACTTCCCCTCCGCCAAGGTGAGCGCCATCAGGATCGAGGGGTGGGATCCCACTCCGTACGAAGGCGTTGACGTCATCATGGGAGGGCCGCCCTGCCAGGGGTTCTCCGGCCTCAACCGCGACGACCTGAAGAAGAAACCGCCGAAGTCCGAGGACCCGCGGAACAAGTTGTGGCGCGAGTACGTACGCGCGGTGCAGGTCATCAAGCCGAAGATCTTCGTGATCGAGAACGTCGACCGTTTCCTGCGGTCACCCGAGTACGCGGCACTCTGCGCCGCCACGGAGGCCGATGGTCCGCTCGCGGACTACCACCTGACGGAAAAGGTCCTCAACGCGGCGGACTACGGCGTCCCGCAGGCGCGGCGCCGGGCCATCGTGATCGCCACCCGCAGGGATCTCGGCGAGCCCTTGCGGCACCCGATCCCGTCCCATCGTCGCGCGACGGACCAGCTGACGTTCGAGGAAGGCCGGGCCCCCTGGCTCGGCGTGTGGGACGCCGTGTTCGAGCACACCTTGCGCGTGCGGCTCAAGGAGGATCTTCCCCTCCGCACCGGCGCGCCCCTGGGCACCGACCTGCCCGGCGCGTTCAGCGGCAAGGAACTGCACATCCGCAGGAACCCCACGCCTCTGTCGCTCGCGCGCTACGCGGCCATCCCGCCGGGGGGCAACCGTTACGACCTCACCGACAGGACGAGCGTCATCAACGGCGTTCCCGTCTATCTCTCGACCGAGAGCTGGGACAACCACACCTCGGGTTCCGGCGACGTCATGGGCAGACTGCACAAGGACCGCCCCTCCGTCACCATCCGCACCGAGTTCTACAAACCGGAGAAGGGGCGGTACCTCCATCCCACGAAGGACCGCCCCATCACCCACTGGGAGGCCGCGTTGATCCAAGGCTTCCCGGACACGTTCAAGTGGTACGGCTCCAAGGTGCAGATCGCCCGCCAGATCGGCAACGCCGTGCCCATCGGGCTCGGCCGCGCCCTGGCCGAGGTGATTCACCGCAAGCTCACCGCCGGCTGAGCGCCGTCACCCCTCTCCCTCACGTTCCCTGCCGCGCACTGGCGCGCTTTCGAACAGCTCGGCGAACCAATCGGCGAGCGCTTCCGCCGAGGCCGAGGGGACGCTGCCGTCGCGCGGTCCGCGCGGCAGCGTGTCGTGGCGGACCGCGCTCTGCCCCGCGGCATCGAGCCACTCCGCGTACACCTCGGCGTCCGGCGGCTCGTCGGGCGCGAGCGCTTCGTGGACGAGCATGAAGGCCGCGTTGGCCGCCTTGGCTGCGGCGTTCATGTCGCGGCCGGTCCTGACACTGCCTCGGGTGCGCAGGCGCAGCAACGCCTGCGCGGCCGGCCGGTGCTGGATCATGCGCTGCCGGAGCACGGTGTTGAGCACGTCCTGGTCCGAGCAGGCCAGCTCGGCCGGGGCGTAGTTCTCGCCGTCACGGAAGAGTTCGGCCGCCCACCAGAGGCGCGAGAACGCTTGCGTCGCCCAGGGGCCGGTGAAGCGGGCCACCTGCCCCACCGCTCCGTCCTTGCTCCTCCAGCGCCATTGGACGTACTCGGGTGAAAGGCACAGGGCGAGGAAGTTCCACAACCCCGAGTCGGCAGCCTCCGCCCGGGTCAGGCGCAGGGTCCAGTGCAGCCGGGGGGCGAGCCAGGCATCGCTCTCGGTGGGGCGGGTGTCGTCGAAGCGCGCCCGGGTCTCCTTCAGGAGTTCCACGACTGCTCCGGTCGTCCACCGCTCACCGTCGTCACCCACCGCCTCCGCCTGCCGGAGAAGCGCCGCGGAAGGGACCGTCTCCACACCGCGCAGCACGGACGGAGTGATCGCCCTGGCCGCGACGGCGTCGGAAAGCCTCCCCAACCGGCCGGGCTCCGGCGCCGTCATGGCTGTGGTGTTCATCGCGCACCCCTGTCGTTCGTCCGGCGCAGTGCCCGTACCGTCTCGGTCACCGTCTTCTGCGTACGGGTCCGGGTGGCGACCGCGTGCAGGAGCCGCGCGTGCAGGTCCGCCCCGTTGCCGCCCTCGCGGCGCCGCTCGACGGCCTCCCGCAGCGCGTCGTCCGGCGAAAGATCGGGCCACAACTCGGGAAGCATGGACCTCAGCACCTCCTCGTGCCAGCCGCCCGGCCACTGCGGTCGGCCGTCCTCGTCCCGCTCCGTGCCGCAGGCGTAGAGCGCCGTGTGGAACAGTGCCTCCCACGCCTGGGCGGCGATGTGCGAGGCGAGAAGCTGCCGCACAGTGCGCTGCTCCGCCCCGGACGCCTTCTCCATGAGCGCGCGGAACCCCTCCAGCGAGGAGTTGAGGTACAGCACCGGCTCGCCAGCCTCCGCGTCGACCGTCCACGGATCGTCGCGGAACTCCTCCAGGGCGGGCGTCTCCGTGAAGTCCTTCCACACCATTTTCAGCGTGCGTTTGCGGGTCGGTCGGGCCGAGTCGAAGTCCACCCTCCAGGGGGTCTCCGCCCGTCCCACGAGCCGTGCGGGACCGTCTTCCAGATCTGCGGCGAACACGGCGTCCACCTGACAGTGCCCGATGTGGGCGGCGCGGTCGAGGTCCACGTCGGCCCGCCACAGCCCGGGCGCCTCGTTCTTCGTCAGGAAGGAGTGGCGGACGTGCGTGCGCGAGTTGGTCACGATCATGAGGCAACGCACGTTCCGCCAGGGGCCGTCGGCGATCTCCTTCGGGTCGGCCGTAACCTCCATGACGAGACGGGCGGTGCGCCATCGGCGGTCGATGCCGTGCAGCGCCACGACGTTCTCCTGGTCGGAGATGCGTGCCAGCTCCACGGGAAGGTTGTCGAGCAGGACGCGCGCCGGGCGCAACCGGACGTCGCCCACGAGCTGCGGGTAGGGGTAAAGACTCTTCACGACCGCACCACCCGGGCGGCCTGTGCACGCGGCAGTTCGACCTGAAGGCTGGAGACACGGGCGGGTACCGGATGGCTGCGCGGATCGGTCACACCCTTGAACACAGCCGTCCTCGCCCCCGCGGTGAAGCTGAGGTGTCCATCCGCTGTGAGTTCGCAGTTCGACCCCGGTACGAGAACGCCGGCCCACGAAACGGGCGTCCTGCCACCGTCCTGGTTCACGAAGGAGGCGGTCGGAGCCAGTACCCAAGAGGCTTCGCGCTCGGGCAGGCGCACCATGACCTCGACGCGCCAGGCGCCGGCGGCGGTGACCCCGCCGGTCAGTGAACGGACGGTCGGGAACCCCGAGACCCTGACGGGCCTGCCCGCTCGCGCGGGCGCCTCCAGCACCAGGAGTTCCCTCAGCACGGCAGGCCCCTCCTCGGCGTCGTCGTCGGGGATCTCCACCCGTAGCAGGTCCCGAATCGCCTGTTCCGCCGCGGCCTTGAAGTCGAGGACGCTCTTGCGCGCGCCGCGCACATAGGTCGCGGTGAGGTCGTCGGTGCCCGTCCAGTCGTTGTGCTCCGGCGGTTCCGACGCACGGAGCAACAGCTCGGCGGCGGTGACGTCCGGGGTGGATCTCCCGGTGGCCGCGCCCGCGAGCAGGACCGCCTGGAAGTTGGTGTGTCCCAGCGGCAGATCCCCCACGCGCTTCCGCTTCACGACCATGCGCGTCGCCCGCATCATGGTGAGCCGATCGGCCGGCTCCTCGGCACCGGCAGCGGGTGTCACGAGCAGTACGGCCTCGTGCACGCCCGCAGGACCCGCCGCGGGATCGTCCTTGCGCCTGACCAGCTCCAGGGGCACGCGCGCCGCCACGACGTCCGTGCGCGCGGACAGGCGGGAGACGGTCTCGCCGTCGAGGAACGCTTTCACCGCACGCGACTTGGCGGGAGCGGCGGTGAAGGGGTCGACCTCCGTGCGGGGCACGACGACCTCACCGTTGCGCCATGCCTCCACGGTGGCACGCAGCAGGGCCGGGCGGTTCTCGCCCGCCACCATCGCCGCCCAGAAGTTGTCGCCCAACTCCTTCATCAGGCACGCGTGCATCTCGTCGAGTTCGGCGCTGACTCCCGAGCCGTCGTAGGCACCGACGACGAGGAAGGACGTTCCCGGCAGGTCGCTCTCGCGTTCCAGAAGCAGTTCCCTCGCCGCAGCGCTGTCGGCCCACCAGGAACGCACGGAGTCACCCCGTTCCTGGTCACGGATGCCGAACCAGGCCGGTCCCGCGTACTCCCGCTCCTCGGGGAGGGCGTGCCACGGCAGTTCGAGCCGGCCCGCCAGTCTGCGATCGGTGCGGCCGTCCTGCTGCTCCGACAGAACGCTGTTCACCAGGACCAGCCCGAACCTGCTCGCCGCCCACAGCGTCGCCTTGCCCATCCCGTAGGACCCCCCCTGGACACCGGCCTTGCCACTGTCCAGGGTCCGGCGGACAACACGGGCGAAGCGACCGTCGTCGTACTCGGGACCGGTGAGCCCGTTCGCGTTGTAGTCGTCCACGCGCAACAGGTGCAGCCGGTCTGTGCGTTCCAACTCGCCCAAGCCGTCCGCGAGTACACGGCCGGACTTCTGCGAGCGGTCCGCCGCCGCCCGCAGGTGCGGTCGCAGCACGTCCCACCGGAGCGCGTCCAGGAAGCGCCGGAGGGGGAGGCCGCTCAGTTCGTGCAGGACGTACCGGGAAAGAACGGGCTCCTGGACCGAAAGCTGTTCGTCCAGGCTGTTCTGAGTCGCCTCCCTTGCCAGAACTCCCAGGTCGGCCGTGAAGGCGAAAGCCGCGGCGTTGCCGCCGCTCCGGCTGCCGTCGGCAGGCGCCGGCTGGAACACCCACTCCGCCTCACCGCTGCCCACCTGCGGGGCTCTGCGTTCGACGGCGTCCACCGTGGGGACCCCGAACGCCTCCGCCACCCGTTGGATCTTGTCCATACGGGGCACGGAGCGCCCCTTGGTCCAAGCGTTCACAGCGGCGGGGGTCACCTCGACCGCTTCGGCCAGTTCCCGCTGCGTCATTCCCCTCTGCGCCAGCTGATCGTTCAGCCAGTCGCCAAAACTTGTCGCCATTCCTCCCCCAACACGACTTCCACCTGCCCACCGCCTCCCGGGAAGTTAATTTTCCCGGCGCGGTAAACATTACCGATTCACTTTTCCGTCATAAACGGACAAGACGCCTAGCAGCTGTGCGCTATCCCCTTGCTTCACTCCAGTCAACCACAGCACACTTGTCCGGTGTTAGCCTCTGCGAGCGAGCACGGAGATCCCCTCGGGCGCCTGTCGGCACCGAGGGGCGACGGGGGGTACGGACAAAACAGAGCCAATTCCAGGCGAAACTTCCTCGACCAACGGCGAAGCATCCACCATCCACAAATGGACTCATCTCCCGAAAGATACTGAAATGTCTGTAATCGCCCATAACGATGACCAGAACCAGGGCCGCGAAGAGGGAGGCATGGTGGAGTACGCCTTCGAGGTGCCCAAGGACTGCCACGCCTCGATGCGGGTCCAGCACTCGCCGCGGGGAAGCGTCACGACGTTCGAGGCGGAGGGCCGTACCTTCCGCGTGGCCCAGCAGAACGCAGCGCCCCCCGATTCGGCCGCCTGACACGACGATGGGCGACCTCCGCAGGGAGGTCGCCCATCGTTCGGGGCCGCTTGAGCAGCCGCTCAGCCGTTCCGCCTCCGGTCCGACAGGACCCATGCCGCCCCCGCCGTCGCCGCTGTGACGACTGCTACCGAGGGCCAGGCGCCGAGTTTTTTGGCGAGGGGGTGGGAGGCGCCGAAGGCGGTGAGGTAGGTGGCGGTGAGGGCGGTGGCGGTGCGGGGGGTGGTGGTGCGGCGCCACTGGAGGTGGGTGATCGTGCCGGCGGCGGCGAGGACCGCTCCGCCCAGGCGGCGGTTCTTGGTGAAGCGGGCCGTGGCGTAGCCGCCGAGGAGGCCGGCGGCGGCTATGGGGGCGGAGGGGAGGGTGGGCATCGAGGTGACCTCCTGGGTCGGGGGGCGGATGTCTGCTTTGTTCAGTGTTCGAGATTAGCCCTGGGAGCTTCCGGCACCGAAGGGGGTGTGCGCGGGGCCGATGGCGCGCTTCCCGGGCGGGATTAATTTGCGGGATGGCATCCATAACTTGTGGCATGCAGTCATGAATTTGCGTTCCGCCGTCTTGTCGGTGGGTTCCCGGGGGTCGTACGGTCACCGGCGGAGCCCGAGCCGCCGCGCGCTCTCCCCGCAGTCCCCCACCGCCGAGCCGCATTGCGAGGAACGCATGTCTGACATGCCCATGTCCGCATCAGTGCCCACGCCCGCGCCCCCGTCCGGGCCCGCTCCCGCCCCGTCCACCGGTCTGCGCCGCCGCACCTTCGTCGCGGGCACGCTCGTCGCCGGTGCCGTCACCGCCGCCGGCGGCACCGCGCGCGCCGCCGAGGACGCTCCCGCCGCCGTACCCGCCGCCTCGCCGCCCGGGGACGTCGTCGGCAAGATCACCGTCGGCTACCAGGGCTGGTTCGCCTGCTCGGGCGACGGCGCGCCCATCAACGGCTGGTGGCACTGGTCGCAGAACTGGGGGCAGCCGCCGTCCCCGAGTAACACCGCGATCGTCAGCTGGCCCGACGTGAGCGAGTACGAGCACACCTACCGCAGCGCGTATCCCGCGCTCGGCAATGGCAAGCCCGCGAATCTCTTCTCCTCGTACGACCAGCAGACCGTGGACACGCACTTCCGGTGGATGCGGGAGTACGGGATCGACACCGCCGCGCTCCAGCGCTTCAACCCCAACGGGGGCGAGGGCGCGACGCGCGACGCGATGGCGCAGAAGGTGCGGCTCGCGGCCGAGAAGCACGGGCGCAAGTTCTACATCATGTACGACGCGACCGGCTGGACGAACATGCAGCCGGAGATGAAGGCCGACTGGGTGAACAAGATGAAGGCTTACACGGCCTCTTCGGCCTACGCCTACCAGAACGGCAAACCGGTCGTGGGCATTTGGGGCTTCGGCTTCAACGAGCCCAACAAGACGTGGTCCGCCGAGGTCTGCCTCGACGTCGTCAACTGGTTCAAGGCGCAGGGCTGTTACGTGATGGGAGGCGTGCCGACGCACTGGCGGCGCGGCGTCGAGGACTCGCGCGCCGGGTACATGGACGTGTACCACGCGCTCGACATGCTCTCGCCGTGGATGGTGGGGCGCATCGGCTCGGTCGCCGACGCCGACAACTTCTACGCCAACGTCAACACCCCCGACCAGGCCGACTGCGATGCGAACGGCGTGGACTACCAGCCGTGCGTCCTCCCCGGGGACCTCCAGGGCGGGGCGCGGGCCCACGGGGACTTCATGTGGCGGCAGTTCTACAACATGAAGCGCATCGGGGTGCAGGGCATCTACATCTCGATGTTCGACGAGTACAACGAGGCGAACCAGATCGCGAAGACCGCCGCGACGGCCGCCGACGTGCCCGCCGGGTCCGGGATCAAGGCGCTCGACGAGGACGGCACGCCGTGCTCCTCGGACTACTACCTCCGGCTCACGGGCGACGGCGGGAAGCTGCTCAAGGGAGAGATCCCGCTCACCGAGAAGCGGCCCACGCCGACCGTCGTCGGGGGCGGCGGCCACCCCGAACTCCCCACCGGTGACCTCGCCCTGCGGCGCTCCGCGACGGCGAGCGGCCAGACGCAGGGCTACGCGCCCGGCAACGCCGTGGACGGGGACGTGCGTTCGTACTGGGAGAGCCCCAACAACAGCTTCCCGCAGTGGATTCAGGTCGATCTCGGGAAGAGTCAGCCCGTGCGCAGGCTCGTGCTGTCGCTGCCGCCCGACGCGGCCTGGGCGAAGCGGACGCAGACCGTCGAGGTGCTCGGCTCCGCCGACGGCTCCGCCTTCACCTCGCTCTCCGCCCCGGCCGGTCGCGTCTTCGACCCGGCCAAGGACGCCAACAGCGTCACGATCACGCTCGCGTCGACGGCGAACGCCCGGTACGTCCGGGTGCGGTTCACGGCCAACACCGGCTGGCCCGCCGGGCAGTTGGCCGGGCTCGCGGTGTACGCGGCGAGCTGAGGCGTGGGGGTACGGGGGCGGGCGGCACGGGGGCGCCGGGGCGGGCGGGGCGGACGCGTACGGGGCGCGGCTCCGTACCAACCGCCCGCCCCCGCGCCCCGTACGGGCCTCCGCCCCGTACCCGCAACGCCCGCTCCCGCCCCCTTCAGCCCGCCCACTCCCGCAGTTGCTCGCGGGCGCGGGCGGCGTCGGCTGCCGGTGAAGTCCCGTACACGAGGCGGTAGTCGCGGGTGAAGTGCGGGGCGCTGCGGTAGCCGACCGCGGTGGCGGCGCGGGCGGCCGAGTCGCCGCGGACCACCATGCGGTGGCGGGCCTCGCCGAGGCGGAGCCGCTTGAGGTACTGCATCGGGGTCATGGACGTGGCCTGTTTGAAGCGCCGGGACAGCGTCGCCCTGCTCGCGCTGACCTCGGCGGCGAGGGCGTCGAGCGTCCACGGCTCGGCGATCCGCTCGGTGAGGAGGCGTACGGCGCGGGGCACGACGGGGTCGTGCGCGTCGGTCGCGGCGAGGACGCGCGGCGCCTGCGTGGTCTGGAGCAGGCGGAGCACGGTCTCGCGGGCGAACTGCGGTCCCAGGAGCGGGATGTGCTCGGGCTCGTCGAGGAGGCCGAGCAGGCGGGCGAAGACATCGGCGAGCGCGGGCGTCCAGGCGCCGAGCCGGTCCAGCGGGCCGGAGGGCTCGCGGCGGGTACGGGGCATCGCGGTGGCGACCTCGGTGACGAGGGCGGGGTCGAGCCGCCAACGCGCCGACAGGAACCCGTACCGCTCGTCCGTCGCGACGACGCCCGAGAGGACGGGGAGGTCGACCGGTGTGATGAAGAACCGGTCGATGCCCCAGACCTGGTCGTCGTCGCCGACGACCGAGCGCTTGCGGCCCGCGAGGACGACCGACAGCGAGGGTGTGTACCGCTGGTAGGCGAGTCCGCCCGGCACGGTCCGCAGGCGGCTGAGCCCGAGGCCGAGCCGCTCCGCCGCCGCTGTGTCGTCCGCGCGGCGCGCCACGACGTCCGCCGCGCGGCCGAGGCTCCGGGCAGTCGTCGCTTCGTCCATGGAGGGACCGTATCCGGCCACGGGCCGCGTCCGGGCCACGTCACGTCCGCGCCCGGCCCGGTGAGGTGATCCGGCAAGCGAATGAGCGGTTCGGGCAAGGGGCGGGCGGGCCCGCCGGAAGAGGCTGGAGGCATGCGTACGAACGAAGAGATCCTGTCGTCCCTCCCCTCCGACTCCGCCCTCGCCGGGCGCACCGCGCTGGTCACGGGCTCGACCGGGGGGATCGGCGAGGCCGTCGCGCGGGTGCTCGCCGCCTCGGGCGCCGAAGTCCTCGTGAGCGGCAGGGACGCCGGGCGCGCGCGGGGCGTCGTGGACGCGATCACCGCCTCGGGCGGGCGCGCGCACGCGCTCACCGCCGACCTCGGCGCCGCGCCCGGCGAGATCCGCGCCTTCGCGGAGCGCGCGCAGGAGGCGCTCGGCGGCCGGGTCGACCTCCTCGTCAACAATGCGGGCGTCTATCCCGGGCTCTTGACACCCTCGGTCACCGACGAGGAGATGGAGGCGCTGTGGGCGACGAACGTGCGCGCGCCGCACGTCCTCGTCGCGCTGCTCGCGCCGCGCATGGCCGAGCGCGGCGCGGGCGTCGTCGTGAACGTGGGCTCGTGGATGGCGCGGGTCGGCGTCCCCTACAAGGCGCTGTACCCGGCGACGAAGGCGGCGGTCGAGCAGCTCACGCGGGCGTGGGCGGCCGAGTTCGGGCCGCGCGGGGTGCGCGTCAACGGCGTGGCGCCGGGCGCGACGGCGACGCGCGGCACGGCGGGGAACGCCGATCAGCTCGCCGCGATGACGAAGGCGACCCCGGCGGGCGTACCGGTGCGGCCCGTCGACATCGCGTACGCGGTGCGGTACCTCGTCTCGGACGAGGCGGCGTTCGTGCAAGGGGCGACGCTCGACGTGGACGGGGGGCTCGCGGCGACGCGGCTGCGGTGAGGGGGCACGGCGGTACGGGTCATACCGGGGGGGCCGGGGCGGTACGGGCTCGCACGGGCGTGCCCGCCCCGTACCGCCGAGAGACGGCCCCGGCCCCGTACCGCCGGAAGCCCGCCCCCCGGAGCCCGTACCCGCCCGCGTCGGCCCGTACGGGCCCGTACCCCTAAGCCGCCTTCTCCGTCTGCGAGAGGGGCTTCGCGATGTCCTCAAGGCCCCGGCCCTCCGCGTCGACCGCGAGGAAGGCCGCGACGAGGCCCGCCGCGCACATGAGGCCCGCGCCGATCGAGAAGGCGAGCGCCGTGTCGCCGGGGACGCCGGACTCGGTGAGGTCGGCGAAGACGAGCGGGCCGGAGATGCCGCCGGCGGCCGTGCCGATCGCGTAGAAGAAGGCGATCGCCATCGCGCGGGTCTCCATCGGGAAGACCTCGGAGACGGTCAGGTACGCGCTCGACGCGCCCGCCGAGGCGAAGAAGAGGACGACGCACCAGCAGGCCGTCAGCGTCGTCGCGTTGAGCGAGCCGCGGTCGAAGAGCCATGCCGTGATGAAGAGCAGGATGCCCGGCAGGATGTACGTGCCCGCGATCATGACGCGGCGGCCGACGGTGTCGAAGAGCTTGCCGAGGACGAGCGGGCCGATGAAGTTGCCCGCGGCGATGACGGCGAAGTAGTAGCCCGTGTGGCCGCTCTGGACGTCGTAGAACTTCGTGAGGATAGCGCCGAAGCCGAACGTGATCGCGTTGTAGAGGAACGCCTGCCCGATGAAGAGGGAGAGGCCGAGCACGGCGCGCTTGGGGTAGTGCGCGAAGACGGTCTTGGCGATGAGGCCGAAGCCGACGCTCTTGCGCTCGTGGATCGTGATCTCGCCCGCCGGGGCCGGCAGTTTCTCGCCCTTCTCGGTCTCGACGCCCTTCTCGACGTCCGTGACCAGGCCCTCGGCCTCGTCCCCGTGGCCGTGGATGAACTGCCAGCGCGGGCTCTCGGGGACGTGCCGCCGCACGAGGAGGATCACGAGGCCGAGTACGACGCCGAGCGCGAAGGTGAGGCGCCAGCCGACGTCCTTGGGGAAGATGTCGGTGTTGAGCGCCAGGATCGACAGGAGGGCGCCGCCGATCGCGCCGAGCCAGTAGCTGCCGTTGATGATGAGGTCGACGCGGCCCCGGTACTTCGAGGGGATCAGCTCGTCGATCGCGGAGTTGATCGCCGCGTACTCGCCGCCGATGCCGAAGCCCGTCAGGAAGCGGAAGACGAAGAACCACCACGGCGAGAAGGACAGCGCGGTCATCGCGGTCGCGCCGAGGTAGACCGCGAGCGTCACCATGAAGAGCTTCTTGCGGCCGAACTTGTCCGTCAGCCAGCCGAAGAAGAGCGCGCCCGAACAGGCACCCGCGACGTACAGCGCGGCGCCGAGCCCGGTGACCTGCGCGGACGTGATCGGCAGACCCGAGCCGGGCTCGGAGAGGCGGCCCGCGATATTGCCGACCGTCGTCACTTCGAGACCGTCGAGAATCCACACCGTGCCGAGACCGATGACGATCATCCAGTGCCAGCGGGACCAGGGCAGGCGGTCGAGGCGGGCGGGCACCGAGGTGGTGATCGTGCCGGTGCCGGAGTGCCCGGGGGCGGCGATGTCCGCCGCGTCGTCGGGCTCTTCGGAAGGCTGAGCCATGGTCCGGTACCTCCTCGTGAGCGGCGACCGCGACGGGTGTGCGGTGCACTATTCGCCGGATGCCCCTGCGGCGCGCGCTCATACGGGACGGGGACGGCCGACCGGGTGGTGAGGAGGACCGGGTGGGCGCACGGGGCGGCCGGGGCGCGGGGGCGGGAAGCGCGGGCGGCGTGCCCCACCCCGTACGGGCCGCTCAGGCATCAGGCACCCACCGGCCACGCAGACGCCCACCACGCACGGGCCGCTCAGGTGCCCACCACGCACGGGCCAAGCAGACACCCATCACTACGGGCCACGCAGACGCCCACCGCCTACGGGCCGGTCCGCCGCCTCTCCCCCGTACCCCGCTCAGGCCCCCAGCGCGTGCGACACCGTGTAGATCACGAGGCCCGCGAGCGAGCCGACGACCGTGCCGTTGATGCGGATGAACTGGAGGTCGCGGCCGATGTTCGCCTCGATCTTGCGCGAGGTGTGCTCGGCGTCCCAGCCCGCCACCGTGTCGGTGATGAGCGAGGTGATCTCGGTGCGGTACGTCGAGACGACGTAGACCGCCGCTCCCTCGACCCAGCCGTCCACCTTCGCGCGCAGCCGGTCGTCCGCGCTCAGGCGGCTGCCCAGCGAGAGGAGCGCGGTACGGGCGCGCAGCCGCAGTTCGCTGCGCTCGTCCTCGGCGGCGGCGACCATCATGCCGCGCACCGTGCCCCAGACCGTCGCGATGAGGTCCTGCACCTCGGCGCGGCCCAGGATGTCGTTCTTGAGGCGCTCGACGCGGGCGCGGGTCGGGCCGTCCGCCTGGAGGTCGCCGGCGAAGTCCGCGAGGAAGCGGTCGACGGCGCCGCGCGCGGGGTGGTCCGGCATGTCGCGCATCTCGGTGACGAAGCGGAGCAGTTCCTTGTAGACGCGCTCGCCGATCCGCTTGTCCACGAAGCGCGGGGTCCAGCCGGGCGCGCCGCCCTGCACCGCGTCCATGACGGAGTCGCGGTGGGTCACGAGCCAGTCGTGCGCGTGCACGCACACGAGGTCCACGAGCTTGCGGTGCCCGCCGTCGGCGACCAGGCGCTCCAGGAGGCGCCCGAGCGAGGGCGCGACCTCCGCGTTCTTCGCGCGCCGCGTGATCGCCTCGCCGACGACGGCCTGCACGTCGCTGTCGCGCAGCACCGTGAGCGCCCCGCGCAGCGCCGTCGCCGCCTCGGCCGTCACGCGGTCGGCGTGCGCGGGCTCGGCGAGCCACTCGCCGAGGCGGTGCCCGATGCCGATCCCGCGCAGCCGGTCCCGTACGACGTCCCCGGAGAGGAAGTTCTCGCCGACGAAGCCGCCGAGCGCGGCCCCGAGCTGGTCCTTCTTCTGCGGGATGATCGCGGTGTGCGGGATGGGCAGCCCGAGCGGGTGCCGGAAGAGCGCGGTCACGGCGAACCAGTCGGCGAGCGCGCCGACCATGCCCGCCTCGGCCGCCGCCGCGACGTACCCCGTCCAGGCGCCCGCGCCCCGGTGTTCGAGCCACGTCGCGAGCGCGTAGACGACCGCGACGAAGAGCAGCAGCCCGAGCGCGAAGGACTTCATGCGCCGCACGCCCCGGCGTTTCTCCAGGTCGGCGGGGGTGAGGTCGACGGGGCTGCGGGCGCCGCCGAGCGCGCGGGCGACGGAGCCTCTGCGCGGCGGGCCGCCGGTGGCGGTGGCGGTACGTGACGGGGCGCCGGGACGCGATGGGCCGCTCGGCCCCGTAGAGACACCGGGCTCCGTAGAGACACCCGGACCCGCGGAACCGTCCTGCCGCGCGGGCGCGCCCCGCCCCGTACCGCCGCCGGACCCCGGACCCGCCTCCGGACCCGCCTCCGGACCCGCCCCCGGTCCCGTACCGCCGCCCCCGGTCGGCCCCCCTGAAGCTCCGCCCATGCCGTCCTCCGCTTCCGCTGCCGATCCCGCTCCGGGGCCCGGTTCCGTTCCCGACGCCGGTCCCGCCCCCGTGATTTTCGCCTCACCCTCCTCCTGCGTCCCCATCGCCCCGCCGCCCTTCCCTCGCCCTCGTGGCCTGTCGCGGCCCGCTGTCGCGGCCCCCGGCGCACCGCCCGGAGCTGGGCTTCGGGGGCGGCGGGGGGCCGTTGTCATTGTCCCTACCCCGATCACCGGGGGAACGGATCTGCGATTCCCGGCGTCTGTCGGGACGAAGGGTGTGCACAGCGCGACCCCCACCCATGTCGCATCATGGGATCGTCCGACCGGAGCCTCGGGCTCCCGCTGTCCGAGGAGAAACCCCGCACATGACCAAGCGTCACGGTTATGGCGTGCTCGCCGCCGTCGCAGCCCTCGTGGTGCTGTGCTCGACCGCGATCTTCCTGCTCGTGACCGGGACCGGGCGCGGCAAGGACGAGGACACCGTCACGGCGGCCCCGCCCGCCGCGCGCGGCTCGGCCGCCCCGGCCTCGTCCGGGAACTGGGTCGGTACGTGGTCGGCGCCCCCGAGCGGGGCCGAGCCCGGCACCCTGATCGACGGCCTCGCGGGCCGCTCGGTGCGCAACGTCGTACACACCTCCGTCGCGGGCGAGGCGACGCGCGTCACCCTCTCCAACCTGTACGGGCAGCAGCCCCTCTCGATCACGAGCGCGACCGTCGCCCTCGCCGCCGCACCCGGCAGCCCCACGGCCGCGGCGGGCACGCTGCGCCGCCTCACCTTCGGCGGCGCCACGACCGTCGTCATCCCGGCGGGCGGCCAGCGCGTGAGCGACGCGGTGCGGATGAGCGTCCCGGGCGACGCGGACCTCCTCGTCACGACGTACTCGCCGCTCGCGAGCGGCCCCGTCACCTTCCACGCGCAGGCCCGCCAGACGAGCTACCTCGCCGAGGGCGACCGCACGAGGGACCCGGACGGCGCCGCGTACACCGCGCAGTCCTCGTACTGGCGGTACGTCACCGCCGTCGACGTCCTCAGCCGCCGCCTCGCCGGGACCCTCGTCACGCTCGGCGACTCGCTCACCGACGGGCTGCGCTCCACGAGCGGCGCCAACCACCGCTGGCCCGACCGCCTCGCCCGCCGCCTCGCGAACGAGCAGGGCGCGCCGCGCTACAGCGTCGTCAACGCCGGTATCAGCGGCAACCGCGTCCTGCTCGCCGGAGCGGGCCGCCCCGCCGACAACCCGGCCGCGCTCGACCGCTTCGACCGCGACGTACTCGGCCGCTCCGGCGCGAAGGCCGTCTTCATCGACCTCGGGATCAACGACATCCTGCGCGCCCCTCAGCAGTACGACGCGCGGCGGATCGTCGACGGGCTGCGCGAGCTGACCGCGCGGGCGCACGCCAAGGGCCTGCACGTCGTCGGCGCGACGCTCATGCCCTTCGAGGGCCACCGGGGCTACACGGTGCGCGGCGAGCAGACCCGGCAGGCGGTCAACGCCGAGATCCGCTCGGGGCGCGTCTTCGACGCGTACGCCGACTTCGACCGGGGGCTGCGGGACCAGGCCCACCCCACCCGCCTCGCCGCCGCCTACGACTCGGGCGACCACCTCCACCTCAACGACGCGGGATACCTGCGGATGGCCGAGACGGTGAACGTGGCGGACCTGAGGGGCGCGGCGCCGGCGCAGCTGTGAGGGGACCCGCAGCCGGTCCGTCCGGCGCATGACGCCGGGCAGGGGGCTGCGGGGCGGTGCCGCCGGGGAGGACGCGCCCCCGTCCTCAGTCCTCCAGCTCCCCGCGCTTCCGCTCCTCCTTGAGCCTGCGCTTCTCGCCCTTCCGCTCCTTGCGCCGCACGCCGACCCCGCCCATCAGGGCCAGGCCCTTCACCGTGACCTGCGGCGAGTCCGGCGGGCCGTCGAAGAGCTGGTCGCCGCCGAAGCCGCCCATGATCCCGACGCCCGAGACCCGTACCCGCAGCTCGGGCGGGACCACGACCGAGATGCCGCCCCAGATCGTGAAGCAGCGGACAACCGTCTCGCGGTCCTCGAAATCGGCCTCGCGCAGGTCGATCTCGCCGCCGCCCCACATCGCGAAGGCCGTGAAGACCTTCCCGACCGCCCAGCGGCCCCGGCGCGCGAAGCCGCCGAAGAGCGCGAAGGCCCCGCGCGAGGTCGCCTCCACGCCGACCCGCCCGACCCGGCCGCCCCGGCCCCCGACAGGCGCGGGAGCCGGTGCCGCGCCCCCGGTGCTCTCCGGGAGGTCCCGCGTGAGCGGCACCAGGTCCCCGTACGTGCGGGCCGCGTAGGCGGCGCCGAGCCGTACGTCGAACTCCTCCATGTCGAGGCGCCCCTCGGCGACCGCCTCGCGCAGCCGCTCGGCCACCCGCTCCCGGTCGGCGTCCGAGGCGCGCAGCTCCCCCCGCGCGAGCGGGGCGTCCGCGCCCGCCTTGGCCATATCCGTTTTCCTGGGCGGTAGTTCGGCCCGCTCGTCAGTCATGCGACCACCCTACGAGGTGACCGCGTCGCTCCTGCCGCGCGCGTACATCCGCGCGATGACGGACTCGATGTCGGGCTCCCGCACCGAGAGGTCGGCGAGCGGGTAGTCGGCCGCGATCCGCGCCACGAGCGGCGCGGCCGAGGACCCGGCGGGGAAGGCGAGCCACTGACGCGGCCCCTCGACCCGTACCGTACGGGCGCCGGGCACCGAGACGGCGGGGAGTTCGCGCTCCAGGTCGAGGACGAGCATCCGCTCGCTCTCGCCGAGCGCGTGCAGCCCCGCCAGGTCCCCGTCGTGCACGAGCCGCCCGTGGTCGATGACCATCACCCGCGTGCAGACCTGCTCGATGTCGGTCAGGTCGTGCGTCGTGAGGAGCACCGTCGTGCCCTGCTCCGCGTTCAGCGCGCGCAGGAACTCGCGCACGCGGGCCTTCGAGAAGACGTCGAGCCCGATCGTCGGCTCGTCCAGGTACAGCACCTCCGGCGAGTGCAGCAGCGCCGCGCCGATGTCGCCGCGCATCCGCTGCCCCAGCGAGAGCTGCCGCACCGGCACGTGCAGCAGGTCCGCCAGCTCCAGCTGCTCCACGCAGCGGTCGAGCGTCTCGCGGTAGCGGGCGAGCGGCACGTCGTACAGGTGCCGCATGAGGCGGTACGAGTCGATGAGCGGCAGGTCCCACCACAGCGTCGTGCGCTGCCCGAAGACGACGCCGATACGGCGTGTCAGCGCGAGCCGCTGCCGCGCGGGATCGAGCCCGGCGACCCGCAGCCGGCCGCCCGTGGGCGTGAGGATGCCGGTGAGCATCTTGATCGTCGTCGACTTGCCCGCGCCGTTCGGCCCGATGTACCCGACCATCTCGCCGCGCCGCACCCGGAACGAGATGCCGTCCACGGCCCGCACGGCCCGCTTCTCGTACCGCAGGAACGCGGTTTTCCGGCGGACCGCGAACTCCTTCTCCAGTCCTTCGAGGACGATGACGTCGTCCTCCGGCTCGCTCTCCACCAGCTCGTTCCTTTCGTCCGTACGGAAACTCACGACGCCTTCCTCAGCTCCCCGTCGAGCGGTAGCCCCGCAGCCCCGCGCGCCACGCGAGGCCCGCCAGCGCGAGCGCGGCGACGGCGACGAGCGGCGGCAGCAGGGCGCACCAGACCGGCAGGCCGAGCGGGACGGGACGGTCCAGGAGGTACGCGCCCGGGACCCAGTTGACGAAGGAGAGCGGCAGCACGAACGTCACCGCGCGCACCACTTCCCTGGCGAAGACCGTCGGCGGGTACTGGAGCATCGTCTGCCCGCCGTACGTGAACGCGTTCTCGACCTCGGCCGCGTCGGTCGCCACGAACTGGAAGGCCGCCCCCGCCACGTACACGGCCCCGAAGATCGCCGCGCCGCTCACCACCGCGTACGGGATCACCAGGACGCGCCCGGCGTCCCAGTCGATGCCCGCAGCGCTCAGCCCGTACCCCAGCACGGCGAGGCCCTGGAAGGTGCGCCCGAGCCGGTTGAGCGAGAAGCGGTCGGCGGCGATCTGGGCGAGCACGGGGGCCGGGCGCACGAGCAGCGCGTCGAGCGTGCCGTCGCGCACGCGCTGGCCGAGCCGCTGCGTCGAGCCGAGGAACAGGTTGCACAGCCCGAAGGAGACCGAGGAGAGCCCGTACAGGACCGCGAAATCGGCGAGGTCGTAGCCGCCGAGCGCGTCGACCTGCGAGAACATCAGCAGGATCACGACGAAGTCCAGGCCCGTGATCGCCGCCTGCGCGAAGACGTTGAGCGCGAAGGAGAGCGGATACGCGAGCATCGAGCGCACCCACATGAGGCTCACGAGCCGGTAGGCGCGCAGCCCGGTGCGCAGCGCGCTCCGCTCCCGTACCACCGCCGGCTCGAACGGCTCAGCCACCCTGGACCACCACCCTGCGTGTCGCGGCGGACTGGACGAGCCGGCCGAGGGCGAGCAGCAGCACGGCCCAGCCCGCCTGGAAGCCGTACACGCCGAAAAGTTCGCTCCCCCGGTACGTACCGAGCAGCACATCCGCGGGGAGCTGCACGAGCGAGGCCCACGGCAGCGCGCGCGCCACCTCGCCGAGCAGCCCGGGAAAGACGTTGAGCGGCAGCGAGACGCCGGAGAAGAACGTCGCCACGAAGACGTGCAGCCGCGTGATGCCGTCGCCGTGGAGCAGCCAGAAGGCGGAGAGCGCCACGAGGTACCGCAGCCCGAAGCTCACCACGACCCCGAGCGCGACCGCGACGAGGAAGGACAGCCAGCGCAGCGGCGCGGCGGGGACCGTGAGATCGAAGAGCAGCGCCCCCGCCACGAAGGGCACGATCCCGCGCCCGAGCAGGTGGAACACCGCCCGCCCGAGGTCGCCCGCGAGCCACCACGACTGGAGGTCGACCGGCCGGTAGAGGTCCACGGCGATGTCACCGCTGCGGATGCGCTCGATCAGGTCGACCTCGAATCCGCCCCCCATGACCATGGAGGTCATGAGTATCGCCTGCCCGATCCAGACGTACGTGAGTGCCTGCGAAAGCGTGTAGTCGCCGAGGTGGGGACGCTCCTGCCACAGCGCCTGGTACGTATAGGCGAGAATGACGCCGAACACCGTGTTGGTGAACACCCCGGCGAAGGTCGCCCAGCGGTACGTCGCGTAGCGGCGGAACCCACCGGCAGCGACTGCCGCGTAGAGCCGAACGGTGCGCACGACACCTCTCTTTCGGTGCGGATTTTCCGCGCGAATGGTGTGGATTCGGCCTCTCGGGCCAAAGTCACGACCCTAGAGGGGAGCCGTACGCACGCGCCACGCGTTTTACACGGGGGAGGGAATCACGAGCCGCCGAGGCGGGCACCGTGTTCCGACCGCCCCGCGCCTCGGTGCGTACGTGGGCACCGGGTGCACGAAGCGAAGCAGGAGTTCCGCACAACATGACCGACGAGCCGCAGCAGCACGGCGACGGCGACCACACCGGGGACGGCACGACATCCCGGAAGCAAGAGGCCGGGACGTCCCGGCGCGACGAGGGGAACGAGCGGAAGGAATCACGCGAGGGACAGGCGGCGGCGCGGAGCACGGCGGGGGACGGGCCGGGAGGGACGGCGGGGGCGGTCCCCGGCGGTACGAAGCCGGGGGCGGGGGCCTCGCGCGCCGCGAAGCCCGTACCGGGAGCGAAGCCTGACGCCTCGAAGGCGGAAGGCGCCGGGGCCCCGAAGCCCGACGCCGCCGCGAGCGAGCAGCCCACCGGCCCCGCGAAGGGCACGGGCGACGCGAAGGGCACGGGGGCCGCGAAGGGCACGGGCTCCGCGAAGGCCACCGGGAGCGCGAAGGCCACCGACGCCGCCAAGCCTGCCGAGGCGGCGCCGGGGAGCGAGCCCACAGCGGGCGCCAATGCGGCCCCGGGCGCCACAGCGGGCGCCAAGGCGACCCTCGGCACCAAGGCGGACGCCAAGGCCGCCCCGGCGGACGCCAAGACCGCCCCGGGCGACAAGCCCCCCGCGAGTGACAAGCCCACCCCGGGCGGCACGCCCGCCCCCGGCGACAAGCCCGCCCAGCCCTCCCCCACCGATCCCCCGAAAGAGATCCCCGCCGAACGCACGACCCAGCTGCGTGTCCCGGGCGCCAAAGGCTCCGGGCGCCCCGGGAAGGCCGGAAAGGGCACCCCCGCGAAGGCCGGGCCCACCGCCCCCGTCCCCGCGGGTCCGCCCGGCACTCCCCCTCCGCCCGGCGACACCGGCACCGCCGCCATGGCCGCCGACGACGGCGACGGACCCGAGCAGCCCAAGAAGAAGAAGGGCCGCAAGTCCCGCAAGCGCAAGGGCTGGCGCCGCCTCTTCCCGACCTGGCGCATGACCCTCGGCGGCCTCGTCCTGCTGATCCTGCTCCTCGGCGGCGCCTTCGCCGTCGGCTACGCGACCACCGACATCCCCGAGGGCAACCAGGACGCCCAGCTCCAGAGCAACGTCTACTACTACGCGGACGGCACCCTCCTCGCGCGCGACGGCACCGTCAACCGCGTCAACGTGAAGCTCTCCGAGATCCCCAAGTCCGTCCAGCGCACCGTGCTCGCCGCCGAGGACCGCGACTTCTACAGCGAGTCCGCCGTCGACCCGGCGGCCATGGTCCGCGCCGCGTGGAACACCGCGACCGGCAAGGGCAAGCAGTCCGGCTCGACGATCACGCAGCAGTACGTCAAGAACTACTACCTGGACCAGGACCAGACCGTCACCCGGAAGGCGAAGGAGTTCTTCATCTCGCTCAAGCTCGACCGCGAGAAGAGCAAGGACGAGATCCTGGAGGGCTACCTCAACACGAGCTACTTCGGCCGCAACGCCTACGGCATCCAGGCCGCCGCGCGTGCCTACTACGACAAGGACGTCGGCCAGCTCACCGTCCCCGAGGGCGCCTACCTCGCCTCGCTCCTCAACGCCCCCTCCGCGTACGACGTCGTCGTCTACCCCGAGAACAAGCGCGCCGCCGAGGCCCGGTGGTCCTACGTGCTCGACGGCATGGTCAAGCAGCACTGGATGACGGCGGCCGACCGGGCGAAGGCGAAGTTCCCGATGCCCAAGGAGCCCACGAGCACCAACTCCTCGCTCTCGGGCCAGCGCGGCTACCTCGTCGAGGCCGTCAAGAACTACCTCGCCGAGAACGGCATCGACAAGAACCACCTCACCAACCAGGGCTACCGCATCACCACCACGTTCAAGAAGAGCAACCAGGACGCCCTGGTCAAGGCGGTGAACGACCAGCTCATCGACAAGCTCGACAAGAAGAACCGCCCCGCCGACCGCAACGTCCGCGCGGGCGCCGCCTCCATCGACCCGAAGACCGGCCAGGTCGTCGCGATGTACGGCGGCATCGACTGGGTGAAGCAGTTCACCAACAACGCGACCCGCGCCGACTTCCAGGTCGGCTCGACGTTCAAGCCCTTCGTCTTCACCTCCGCGCTGGAGAACCACTCCACGACGCAGGACGGCCAGACGATCATGCCCGCCACGATGTACGACGGCACCAGCAAGCGCCCCGTCAAGGGCAGCTCCATCCCGTTCAGCCCCGAGAACGAGGACGAGCGCGACTACGGCCGCATCCCCGTCAGCGTCGCCACCGACAAGTCCGTCAACTCGGTGTACGCGCAGATGGCCGTCGACGTCGGGCCCGCGAAGGTCAAGAAGACCGCCGAGGCCCTCGGCCTCGCCAAGGGCACCCCGTCCCTGGCCCCGTACCCCTCGATCGCACTCGGCACCGCCACCCCGAGCGTGCTGCGCATGACCGAGGCGTACGCGACGCTCGCCAACCACGGCAAGCACCACTCCGCCCAGCTCGTCGTCAAGATCACCGACCGCGACGGCAAGCGGGTCGAGCTGCCCGGCCACCACTCCACGCAGGCGGTCCGGCGCACGGCCGCCGACACCACGACGGCGATCCTCCAGAGCGTCGTCGAGAAGGGCACCGCGATGGCCGCCCGGGGCGCCGGCCGCCCCGCGGCGGGCAAGACGGGCACCGCAGAGGAGGACACCGCCGCGCTCTTCGCCGGGTACACCCCCGACCTCGCGACGGTCGTCTCGGTCATGGGCCAGGACCCGAAGACCGCCAAGCACGTCCCGCTGTACGGGGCGCTCGGCGTCGCCCGCATGAACGGCGGCGGCCCGCCCACCGAGATCTGGTCGCAGTACGTCAAGCAGGCGCTCAAGGGCAAGAAGGCGCACGACTTCGACCTCAAGCTCGCCAAGGGCGCCAAGCGCAAGCCGCCCGTCTCGCAGGCCCCGAGCAGCAGCAACAGCCCGAGCACGGGAACGAGCCCGAGCAACCCGACGTCCTCGACCCCCTCCGACGACGGCCAGAACGGCACCGGCGAGCAGAACGGCACCGGCGCCACGGGCAGCACTCCCCCCGGCGGCACCGTGACACCCCCCGGCGGCGGCGAACCGACCGGCGGCGCCACGGACCCGGGCGGCGGCGACCCCGGCACCGGGCCCGGTGGCACCGACCCGGGCGGCGACGCCGGCGGCACGGGCCCCGGCGGCGCCGGAGACCCCGGCGGCCAGGACGGCGACCCGGGAGGCGGCGGCGAACAGCCCGGCGGCGGCACCCCGGGCGGCATCCTGGGCGGCGGCTGACCGCGACGGGTACGGGCCCGCCTCCGGACGTACGGGGGCGGGCCCGTACCCCTACGCGAGCGGGCCCGCGCACGAGAGCGGGTTCGCGCGCGCAGGAGGCCCCGCGCACGAGAGCGGGCGCCGTCCACCCGGACGGCGCCCGCTCTCCTTGCCTCAGTGCCCCGACGTGACCTTCAGGCCCACCACGGCCACCACGAGCAGCGACACGAAGAAGATCCGCGCCGCCGTCGCCGGCTCGCCGAGCACCACCATGCCGAGCACGGCCGCGCCCGCGGCGCCGATCCCGACCCACACCCCGTAGGCCGTGCCGATCGGCAGCGTCTTCGCCGCGTAGGCGAGCAGCAGCATCGAGGCCACGATCCCCGCGCCCGTGAACAGACTCGGCACGAGCCGCGTGAAACCGTGCGTGTACTTCATGCCGATCGACCAGGCCACTTCGAGCAGACCCGCGATGATCACAGCGATCCACGCCATGACGGGACACCTCCGAACGAAAGAACGCGAACAGGGGTGCGTCGTCTTTCGTGACCCGGTACGGCGCGTCTCGTCGGGGTACTTCCGAGGCTAGCAACACCGAGGGCCCCGGGCAGGTGACTCCTGTCACCACCCGGGGCCCTCGGCGCGGACGTCAGAGCTGCGGACGCCAGAGACGTGGACGTCAGAGGCGTGGACGTCAGAGATACAGACCCGTCGAGTCCTCCGCGCCCTCGAAGCGGTCGGCGGCCACCGCGTGCAGGTCCCGCTCCCGCATCAGGACGTACGCGACCCCGCGCACCTCCACCTCCGCGCGGTCCTCCGGGTCGTAGAGCACCCGGTCCCCCGGCTCCACCGTCCGCACGTTCTGCCCCACCGCGGCCACGCGCGCCCAGGCGAGGCGCCGCCCCACCGCCGCCGTCGCCGGAATGACGATCCCGCCGCCCGAGCGACGCTCCCCCTCGGGGTTGTCGCTCCGCACCAGGACGCGGTCGTGCAGCATCCGGATGGGCAGCTTGTCGTCGTGGGCCTGCGTGCCGTGGGCCTGGTTCGTGCCGTGGTTCTCGCTCACGCCAGGAAATCTAACCCGGGGCCCCGTACGGCCCGCACGGAACCCCGGCACCCGGGGCACGGACCGGTGTCCGGTCCCCGGGCCGCGTCACCTCTTCCCGCTCCGCCGCCCCGAGACCACCACGAGCCCGACCACGCCCACCGCGAGCAGCGCGACCGGCACGATCCGCTCCAGGCGCGGGCTGCCCTCCTCGTCCACGAACTTCGCGCGCACCCCGCCGAGCGTGCGGTTCACCCCCACATAAGCCCGCCCGAGGGTCTGATCGACCTTCGCCGTCGCCTTCGCCTTCGCATCGCCCACGATCGTCTTCGGGTGCACGCGCACCCCGATCTCGTCGAGGGTCTCGGCCAGCAGCACACGCCGGCGCCTGATGTCCGCCTCGATCTCCGCAGGGGTCCTGGCATCCGCTTCCGACACCGCGTTGCCTCCGTCGTCGTGTCCGGGGGCCCGTGATCGGGGCACCCGTCGCTCCTGTGCACTGTCCGCGCCCCGCTCGGGGCCCGTAGCACGACAGTCTGTCAGTTGTACCGCCCGCGCACCCCTCGGCACCCCCTGTACGGACCGCACGAACCAGGTACGGACCGTCCGGGCCCCGCCCGGTACCGCCCGCGCGCTGGCTTAGGCTCGGCGGCGTACCCCGTCATCCCTCCCGGAAACAGGAGCACCCCATGAGCGAGCGCCTTCAGCCCGGCGACCCCGCCCCCGACTTCACCCTTCCGGACGCCGACGGCAAGGAGATCTCGCTCTCCGCCCATCGCGGACGGAAAGTGATCGTCTACTTCTACCCCGCCGCGCTCACCCCCGGCTGCACCAAGCAGGCGTGCGACTTCACGGACAACCTCGACCTCCTCGCGGGCGAGGGCTACGACGTCATCGGCGTCTCGCCCGACAAGCCCGAGAAGCTCGCCAAGTTCCGCGAGAAGGAGGACCTGCGCGTCACGCTCGTCTCCGACCCCTCGAAGGCGGTCATGGAGGAGTACGGCGCCTTCGGCGAGAAGAAGCTCTACGGCAAGACCGTCACCGGCGTCATCCGCTCCACGATCGTCGTGGACGAGGAGGGCAAGGTCGAGCGCGCCCTCTACAACGTCAAGGCCACCGGGCACGTCGCGAAGATCATCCGTGACCTGGGCCTCGCCGAAAACGCCTGAAACCGGACACAATCGTGACTGTCGGTAGCCGGATCGGTGCCCCCTGAACGAGTTTGTTTGAGCGCGGCAGAAGCGCGCAGGTGTTCAGCTTGGCAACAGGACCGGCGAAAGGAACACCGTGATGGCGGCGACCGACAACGACGAGCCGGTGGTGGACCCCGCCGCGGTCAGACGCCACCGGGTGCTCTTCCGCGCGATCGACAAACGGCGCAACCCCAAGCTGCGCCGCAGCGACATCACCGTGACCGACGAGGCGGCGGTCAAGCGGGCCACCAAAGCGGCCATGCTCGGCAACGCCATGGAGTGGTACGACTTCGGGATCTACAGCTATCTCGCGTCGACGCTGGGCAAGGTGTTCTTCCCCTCGGGGAACGACACCGCCCAGCTCCTCTCCTCCTTCGCGACCTTCGCCGTCGCCTTCCTCGTCCGCCCCATCGGCGGCGCCGTCTTCGGCCCCCTCGGCGACAAGATCGGCCGCAAGTCGATCCTCGCCATCACGATGATCATGATGTCGATCGGCACCCTCGCCATCGGCCTCATCCCCTCGCACGCCACGATCGGCATCTGGTCGCCGATCCTGCTGATCTTCTTCCGCCTCGTCCAGGGCTTCTCGACGGGCGGCGAGTACGGGGGCGCCTCGACGTTCATCGCCGAGTACGCGCCCGACAAGCGGCGCGGCTTCTTCGGCAGCTTCCTCGAATTCGGCACCCTCGCCGGATACGTGGCCGCCTCCGGCCTCGTCGTCCTCCTGACCACGTTCTTCAGCGACGACCAGATGCTCCACTGGGGCTGGCGCATCCCCTTCCTCGTCGCCGCGCCGCTCGGCTTCATCGGCCTGTGGCTGCGGATGAAGCTCGACGAGACCCCCGCGTTCCAGAAGCTGGAGGGCGGTCAGGTACGGGCCAGCGAGGCCGCCGACGCGGTCGAGACCTCCGCCGCCTCCGACCTCGGCAAGATCTTCACGCAGTACTGGCGCCCGCTGGTCCTGTGCCTCGCGCTCGTCGCGGCGTACAACATCACCGACTACATGCTGCTGTCCTACATGCCGACGTACCTCTCCGACGAACTCGGTTACGGGACCAACAAGGGGCTGCTGATCCTGCTCCTCGTGATGGTCGTGCAGATGTGCCTGCTCCAGCAGGTGGGCCGCCTCTCGGACCGCGTGGGCCGCAAGCCGCTCCTGATGGCCGGGATGATCGGCTTCCTGGTCCTCTCGCTCCCGTCCTTCCTCCTCATCCGCCAGGGCAGCGTCGTCCTGATCGCCGTGGGCCTGCTCCTCCTGGGTCTCTCACTGGTCTGCCTCCTCGGCACGATGTCGGCGGCACTCCCGGCGATCTTCCCGACACAGGTCCGCTACGGCTCCCTCTCGGTCTCCTACAACCTGGCCACCTCGATCTTCGGCGGCACGACCCCCCTCGTGATCACCGCCCTGATCAGCGCCTTCGACACGAACCTGATGCCGGCCTACTACGCGACGGCGGCGGCCGTGGTGGGCGTGATCGCGGTCCTGTGCCTCAAGGAAACGGCGAACCTCCCGCTGGCGGGCTCACCCCCGTCGGTGGAGACGGAGGAGGAGGCGGTCGAACTCGTCCAGGCCCAGACCCCGGAACCGAAGTTCTGACAACCCGACGATCCGATCCCCACACAGCGGAACGCCCCGCACCGGTGAAGGTGCGGGGCGTTCCGCTGTTCGGGGTGACCTCGGTCGAACGGGTGTCGTTGTGCGGGGTGGACGCTCGATCGAACGGGGTGCGGGATGGCGGTCAGGTATACGGACGAGGAGCTGCGGGGGGCTTCGCGGGGGCGCGGACGCTGAGGGAGGTGATGGAACGGCTGGGGGTGGGACCGGAGAACCGCGAGCGACGCACATACCTGCGACGACGCATGAAAGCGATGGGCCTCGACTTGGACCGGCTGGAGGACGAACGCGGCCGGTGGACGCGGGCGGAACTCACGGAGGTGGTCGCGGCCTCGCACACCATGTACGAGGTGCTGTCACGCCTGGGGATCGACCAGGTGGGGGGCTGGCACACCCACCTGAGCCGCAGGATCACCAAGCTGGGCATCGACACATCGCACTTCGTACGGGTCAGGGGCAGCGCGCCACGCCAGGGCGTCCGCAGGTGGACGGCAGCCGAACTCCTCACCTTCGAGCCCGACAGGACTCGCCGCGTCCCCGGGCGGCGGCTGAAACGGGCGCTCCTGGCCACCGGCCGGGTGGAGGTGTGCGCCGACTGTGGAATCGGCCCCGAATGGAGGGGCGAGCCGTTGCGCCTGGAGGTCGACCACATCGACGGCGACTGGCGGGACAACCGGATCGGGAATCTGCGGCTGCTCTGCCCGAACTGCCACTCGATGACGGACACCTTCCGCCGTAGGCGGCGCGCCCGATGAGCGCCCCGAAGTACCCCCGGTCCCTCCTCGCCGATGCGGCTCCTGCCAGCGGCAGTCTGCTGGAGCTGCTCGACCGGATCGGGGCACCGGTATCCAGGACGGTGATGCGGTACGTGGAGCAGCGACTCCGCCACTACGGGATCGACACCAGCCACTTCCGGCCGAGCGTTCTTCCGGCGAGAGAACCCGTCGCGTACACCCGCGAAGCCTTGGCCGAAGCGGTCAGGGGAGCGAAAAGCCTGCGGGAAGTGGGCACCCGACTGGGGCTCCCGGAGGGCGACGTCCCCTACAGCCTCGTCCGCAAGCGCATCGAACAGTTCGGCATCGACATCTCGCACCTCTCGCGCACGAACCCGTCATCGGCGAATCCGTCCCCGGGCAGGGTGCGCAAGGCGGTGGCCGAGGCCCGGTCCGCGGCCGAGGCGCTCCGTCTGCTCGGCCTGGAGCCCCAGACTGGTGCGCGCCGACGCCTGCGGGACGTATGTGAGCGGAACGGCATCTCCACGGCCCACTTCCTGGGCCAGGCAAGCCGGAAAGGCATCCCACGCCGGCGCAAACCCGCATCGGCGGTGCTCGTCGTGAAACCGCCGACGGCAGTACGTACCTCGGGCGAGATGCTCCGCCGCGCCCTGAGCGAGATCGGCCGCCCGCACGTCTGCGAGAAGTGCGGTCTGGGGACGCGGTACCGCGGGCGCCCGCTGATGTTGGAGATCGACCACGTCAACGGCGACTGGCGGGACAACCGGGCGGAGAACCTGCGGTACCTGTGTCCCAACTGCCACAGCCAGACCGCCACTTTTGCCGGTGGGGCCAGGAGGTGATACAAGTCTGACGCTGGACCCGTACCCCAGCTGGCTAGAGGGACTGGGTTTAGGTCCCAGGTGTCATGGGTTCGAATCCCATCGGGTTCACGCACGGAAGGGGCGCCTCATGTGAGGCGCCCCTTCCTCGTGCCGCCGGGAGCTCTCAGCCCACCAGTTCCCGCACCACCGGCACCAGCGCCCGGAACGCCTTGCCCCGGTGGCTGATCGCGTTCTTCTCCGCCGGGGTCAGTTCGGCGCAGGTGCGGTCCAGGCCTTCCGGCTGCAGGACCGGGTCGTAGCCGAAGCCGTTCCCGCCCGCCGGGGCGAGGCGGAGGGTGCCGCGCAGGTGGCCCTCGACCACGCGTTCCGTGCCGTCCGGGAGGGCCAGGGCCGCCGCGCAGGCGAAGCCGGCCGCGCGGTGCTCGGGGGCGATGTCGGAGAGCTGGGCCAGGAGGAGGTCCAGGTTCGCCTCGTCGTCGCCGTGGCGGCCGGACCAGCGGGCCGAGAAGATCCCGGGGGCTCCGCCGAGGACGTCCACGCAGAGGCCGGAGTCGTCGGCCACGGCGGGCAGGCCCGTCGCCCGCGCCAGGGCGTGGGCCTTCAGGAGGGCGTTCTCGGCGAAGGTGACGCCCGTCTCCTTGACGTCGGGGATCTCCGGGTACGCGTCGGCCCCGACGAGTTCGTGCCCGAGCCCCGCCTCGCTGAGGATGGCGTGGAGCTCGGTGACTTTGCCGGCGTTGCGGGTGGCGAGGATGAGACGGGTCATGGACGCCAGTATTCCGCGGCGGTGACGGCGCGGGTCACGGGGTGCAGACCTTCGTCAGCTCGCCCGCCGCGTCGGTGAGCGGGTCGAGGTCGGGCGTCTCGTCCCCGGCGGCGACATCGGCCCGTACCTCGTCGACGGCCCTGCCGAGCCCGTCGAGCGCTTCCTTGAGGTCCGCGTCGTCGGCCTTCTTGCGGAGGGCGTCGAGGTCCTTGTCGATGGCGCCGAGTTCGGCGTCGGGGTCGAGGGGGTCGTTGCCGAGGCTGTCGGCGGACTGCTGGAGGTTGGTGACGTGGTCCGCGATGGTGTCGGCGGTGTGGACGCAGTCGAGCGCCTTCTGCGCGGCGTCGCAAGCGGTGAGGCCCAGCAGCGGGAGGGCGGCCAGGAGGAGGGCGGCGGCGGTGCGGCGGGCTCGGCGGTGCGCGGGCATGAGCGGGCGGTCCCTTTCGTCCACAGCGGGTCGAGACCCGGAGGAGTGGCCTCCCCCGGGTCTCCGTCATGCGGGATGACGCTGTGGACGGTTGTTCGGTTGCCCGTGGCCCGTACTTCGCTTGGCGTTCTCTTTACCCGCGCGTGCGGCTCAGCCTTCGAGCGCCTCGCGCTGGAGGGCCGCCAGGTCGGCGCAGCCCGCGCTCGCGAGATCGAGGAGCGCGTCCAGCTCGGCACGGTCGAAGGGCGCGGCCTCGGCGGTGCCCTGGACCTCGACGAAACGGCCGTCGCCGGTGCGGACGACGTTCATGTCGGTCTCGGCGCGCACGTCCTCCTCGTACCGCAGGTCGAGGTACGGGACGGAGTCGACGATGCCGACGGAGACGGCCGAGACGGTGTCGCGCAGCGGGACGCGTCCGGCCTTGACGAGCTTCTTGCCCTGCGCCCAGCGGACGGCGTCGGCGAGGGCGACGTACGCGCCGGTGATGGCGGCGGTGCGGGTGCCGCCGTCGGCCTGGAGGACGTCGCAGTCGAGGACGACGGTGTTCTCGCCGAGGGCGCGGGTGTCGACGACGGCGCGGAGGCTGCGGCCGATGAGGCGGGAGATCTCGTGGGTGCGCCCGCCGATCTTGCCGCGGACGGACTCGCGGTCGCCGCGGGTGTTGGTGGCGCGCGGGAGCATCGCGTACTCGGCGGTGACCCAGCCCTCGCCGCTGCCCTTGCGCCAGCGCGGCACGCCTTCGGTGAAGGAGGCGGTGCACAGGACGCGGGTGTCGCCGAAGGAGACGAGTACGGAGCCTTCGGCGTGCTTGCTCCAGCCGCGTTCGATGGAGACGGGGCGGAGCTGGTCGGGGGTGCGGCCGTCGATGCGTGACATGCGGCTGAGCCTAGTTGGTCGTGGGGGACGCCTGTTCCGCGTCCCCCACGCCGCCGGGAGGACCGGTCACATCATGTCTTCGATGTCCGCCGCGATGGGGTCGGCGTCGGTGCCGATGACGACCTGGATGGCGGTGCCCATCTTGACGACGCCGTGGGCGCCCGCGGCCTTGAGGGCGGCCTCGTCGACCTTGGAGGCGTCGTAGACCTCGGTGCGCAGCCGGGTGATGCAGCCCTCGATGTCGCTGATGTTGTCGAGGCCGCCGAGTCCGGCGACGATCTTCTCCGCCTTGCTGGCCATGCGCCACGCTCCTTGTGCCCGGTGCTCCGTGATGGGGGTTTTGTCACGTTAACTCACCGTTGGCCCATCTTCACGGGCGACGGGAACCGGGGTGCCGAATCATGACGCTCAGCAGGGGCGCGGCCCGGTCGGCACGGGAGGAATGCGGATGAGCGCGGCGACGAGTGCGGCGACGGCGGGGCCGGGGCCGTGGGGGAAGTTCTTCCAGGGCTTGCAGAAGATGGGGCGTTCGCTCCAGTTGCCGATCGCGGTGCTGCCCGCGGCGGGGATTCTCAACCGGCTGGGCCAGCCGGACGTCTTCGGCGACGACGGCCTGGGGTGGACGAACGTCGCGAAGGTGATCGACGCGGCGGGCGGGGCGCTGCTGGATTCCACGCTGGGGCTGCCGTTGCTGTTCTGCGTGGGTGTCGCGATCGGCATGGCGAAGAAGTCGGACGGTTCGACGGCGCTCGCGGCGGTGACGGGGTTCCTGGTCTTCTACGCGGTGCTCCAGGCGTTCCCGGTGGACTGCCCGCGGGGGCAGGAGGCGGTGGACGGGGGGTGCGTCGACTACGCGGGGAAGGCGTTCACGGCGGCGACGTACCAGAACCCGGGGGTGTTCGGCGGGATCGTGATCGGGCTGATCTCGGCGTACGTGTGGCGGCGGTTCTACCGGACGAAGCTCGTGGACTGGCTGGGGTTCTTCAACGGGCGGCGGCTCGTGCCGATCCTGATGGCGTTCATCGGGCTGCTGCTCGGGGGGCTCGCGGCGTGGGCGTGGCAGCCGATCGGGGACGGGCTGACGAGTTTCGGGGAGTGGTTGTCGGACGCGGGGGCGTGGGGTTCGGGGGTGTTCGGGGTCGCGAACCGGGCGCTGCTCGTGGTGGGGCTGCACCAGTTCCTGAACACGTTCGTGTGGTTCCAGTTCGGGGACTTCAAGGCGGCCGACGGCGACATCGTGCACGGGGACATCAACCGCTTCCTGGCGGGTGACCCGAGTGCGGGGCAGTTCCTGACGGGGTTCTTCCCGATCATGATGTTCGCGCTGCCCGCCGCCGCGCTGGCGATCACGCACTGCGCGAAGCCGCACCGGCGCAAGGAGGTGGGCGGGCTGATGCTGTCGGTCGCGCTGACCTCGTTCGTCACTGGGATCACGGAGCCGATCGAGTACTCGTTCCTGTTCGTGGCGCCGTTGCTGTACGCGGTGCACGCGGTGCTGACGGGTGTCTCGATGGCGGTGTCCTGGGCGCTGGGTGCGAAGGACGGCTTCAGTTTCTCGGCGGGGCTGATCGACTACGTCATCAACTGGTCGCTGGCGACGAAACCGTGGCTGTTGCTGATCATCGGGGCGTGTGCGGCGGTCGTGTACTACGTGGTGTTCCGCTTCGCGATCACGCGGTTCGACCTGAAGACGCCGGGGCGGGAGCCGGAGGAGGAACTGGAGGACGAGACGCGGGCGTGAGGGGGCGGTGCGGGCCGGGGCCCCGGGCGGGTCTCGCCCGGGGCCTGTGGGGGGCGCGCGGTTCTCGCCCGTGGCCCGTGGGGGCGCACGCCGGGGGGACGGCGCCTCGGAGCGCATGACGAGGGCCCCTTCCCGTGGGGCGGAAGGGGCCGTGGCGCGTGGGGTGCGGGGCTCAGATTTCGTAGACGGCGCCGGTGTGCGCGAGTTCGACGGGACCCTCGTAGACCTCGCGGGCGGCCGTCAGGTTGAGCTGGGGGTCGGTCCACGGGGGGATGTGGGTGAGGACGAGGCGGCGGGCGCCCGCGCGCTGGGCGCTCTCGCCGGCGTCGCGGCCGTTGAGGTGGAGGTCGGGGATCTCCTCCTTGCCGTCGGTGAAGGCGGCTTCGCACAGGAACAGGTCGCTGTCGGCGGCGAGTTGGTCGAGTGCGGCGGCCGGGCCCGTGTCCCCGGAGTACGTGAGGGAGCGGCCCTCGTGCTCGACGCGGAATCCGTACGCCTCGACCGGGTGGCGGACCTGCTCGGCGTGGAGCGTGAAGGGTCCGATGCGGAAACTGCCCGGTTTGAGGGTGTGGAAATCGAAGACCTCGGCCATCGCGGAGCGCGTGGGGGTGTCGCCGTGTCCCGCGGTGAGGCGTTCCTCGGTGCCCTCGGGACCGTATACCGGCAGCGGCCCGGTGGTGAGGGGGTCGGCGTTGTAGTAGCGCACGACGAAGTACGCGCACATGTCGATGCAGTGATCGGCGTGCAGGTGGCTGAGGACGACGGCGTCGAGTTCGTTCAGGCCGATGTGGCGCTGCAGCTCGCCGAGGGCGCCATTGCCCATGTCGAGGAGCAGCCGGAAGCCGTCGGCCTCTACGAGGTAGCTGGAGCAGGGCGAGTCCACGGACGGGATCGAGCCCGAGCAGCCGACGACGGTGAGCTTCATGAAGCGGGAACCTCCGCGCGGACGGGGTGAGCGGGGTGCGGGTGCGATCCGTCGAGCGTACGGGGAGTGCCGGTGGGCGGCTTCACGCCTGCGGCGGGTTGTGGGAGAAGTCACCGGCAAGACCACCCGTGAGGGGTGGGGGGCGGTCCCCGCCTGGACGCGGGTCCCTGGCGGGCCCGGGTCCCCCGGCGGGTGGGGCCACCGGCGGGCGCGGGTCCCTCGGCCGGTGCGGGTCCCCCGGTGGGCGCGGGTACGTGGGCGGGGCGCGGGTACCGTCGCGGGTATGGGTGTGTCGTGGTGGTGGTTGCTGGCCGGTGTGGTGGTGCTCGGGCTGCTCGTGTCGTGCGTCGACGCGTGGGGGCGCAGTGACCGGGGGCCCCGGGGGCGGCGGCGTCCGCCGCGCGGGCCCGGTGGGGCACGGGCGAGGGAGCCGCGGCCCGGTGAGATCTGGTGGGCGCTGGTGCCGTTCGAGGACGGGCCCGGGGCGAAGGACCGGCCGTGCCTGGTGCTGTCGGTGGGGCCGCGCGCGGCGCGGGTCATGAAGATCACGAGCCGTCAGCACCCGGAGCGCGACGGGGTCGTGGCGCTGCCGCCCGGCGCGGTGGACGACCGCGAGGGGCGGCGCAGCTACCTGGAGACGCGGGAGCGGCGGAAGGTGCCGCTGCGGGATTTCCGGCGGCGCGCGGGCGCGGTGGACGCGGGGGTGTGGGAGCGGGTGCGGAAGGGATGAAGGGGGCCCGGCCCGCCCGCCCCACCCCTCCGAGCCCGTCCGGCGGAGTCCGCAGGCCGCGGACGTCGTGGAGGCCGCAGCGCACCGGCCCCCACCACGACGCTGCCGAGGCGGCGCCGCGCGCCCGCCGCCGTGCGACCGCTCAGGCCCAGAGCTGGCCCTGCAGGGTCGCGATCGCCTCTTCCGTCGTCGGTGCCGTGTAGACGCCCGTCGAGAGGTACTTCCAGCCGCCGTCAGCGACGACGAAGGCGATGTCGGCCTCCTCGCCCGCCTTGACGGCCTTCTTGCCCATGCCGATGGCCGCGTGGAGCGCCGCGCCGGTGGAGATGCCCGCGAAGATGCCTTCCTCCTGGAGGAGTTGGCGGGTGCGGGTGACGGCGTCGGCGGAGCCGACGGAGAAGCGGGTGGTGAGGACGCTCTCGTCGTACAGCTCGGGGACGAAGCCCTCGTCGAGGTTGCGGAGGCCGTAGACGAGGTCGTCGTAACGGGGCTCGGCGGCGACGATCTTGACGTCCGGCTTGTGCTCGCGCAGGTAGCGGCCGACGCCCATGAGGGTGCCGGTGGTGCCGAGTCCCGCGACGAAGTGGGTGACCGAGGGGAGGTCGGCGAGCAGTTCGGGGCCGGTCGTGGCGTAGTGGGCGCCCGCGTTGTCCGGGTTCCCGTACTGGTAGAGCATGACCCAGTCGGGGTGCTGCGCCGCGAGCTCCTTGGCGACCCGTACGGCCGTGTTGGAGCCGCCCGCCGCCGGGCTGGGGATGATCTCGGCGCCCCACATGGCGAGCAGTTCGCGCCGTTCCTGGCTGGTGTTCTCGGGCATGACGCAGACCATGCGGTAGCCCTTGAGCTTGGCGGCCATGGCGAGCGAGATGCCGGTGTTGCCGCTCGTGGGCTCCAGGATCGTGCGGCCCGGTGTGAGACGGCCGTCCTTCTCGGCCTGCTCGACCATGTGGAGCGCGGGCCGGTCCTTGACGGATCCGGTGGGGTTGCGGTCCTCCAGCTTGGCCCACAGGCGGACCCCCTCCCCCGGCGTGAGCCGGGGGAGCTGGACGAGCGGGGTGTTGCCGACAGCGGCGAGAGCGCTCTCGTACCGCATCAGCGGGCGCCGCCGGCGACGGCGGGGAGGATCGTGACGCTGTCCCCGTCGCTGAGCTTGGTGCTGATGCCGTCGAGGAAGCGGACGTCCTCGTCGTTGAGGTAGACGTTGACGAAGCGTCGGAGCTTGCCGCCGTCGACGATGCGCTCCTGGATGCCGACGTGGCGGCTGTCGAGGTCGGCGAACAGCTCGGCGAGCGTGTCCCCGCTGCCCTGGACGGCCTTGGCGCCGTCGGTGTAGGTGCGGAGGATGGTCGGGATGCGGACCTCGATGGCCATGGCGGTCTCCTTTTCGGGAGGTCGTGGGCGCGCGGGGGCGCCTCGTTGCGGCGGTGCGGGGGTGGGGCGCCGTGGTGCGTGCGCTCGCCGGGACCGGCGCGGCGCGCGGGGGATCAGCGCTCAGCGCGGACAGAGGGCGCCGGCGACGCGGCAGAGGTCGACGTGGCGACGCGCCGTGAGCAGCGGGGTGCCCGGCTCCTGTGTACGCACGTCGAGGTCAACCATGGGGGCATCGTAACGATTCCCGGTCCGGTTCCCGGAGGGGTGTCCCGAGGCGCGGACGCCCGGCGTTCACATGCTGGCGCGGGGGCACCCGGGCCCCGCCCACCGGAAGCCGGACCGGAGGCCGAGCCGGGCGCCGCGCCGGACGCCGAGCCGGGCGCCGCGCCGGGCGCATCCGGCTCCATACGCCCCCGCCCCTCCCCCGCCCGCTTCTCAGGAGGCCGCCACGACCTTCACGTCCTCCTCCGTGACCACGCCGTCCACGATGCGGTACGAGCGGAACTGGAAGGGGCCCGCCTCGTCGGTGTCGGCGGTGGAGACGAGGACGTAGTGGGCGCCCGGCTCGTTCGCGTAGGAGATGTCCGTGCGCGAGGGGTACGCCTCGGTCGCCGTGTGCGAGTGGTAGACGATCACGGGCTCCTCGTCGCGGTCGTCGAGATCGCGGTAGAGGCGGAGCAGGTCGCCCGAGTCGAACTCGTAGAACGTGGGCGAGCGGGCCGCGTTGAGCATCGGGACGAAGCGCTCGGGGCGGTCGCTGCCCGCCGGTCCCGCGACGATGCCGCACGCCTCGTCGGGGTGGTCCGCGCGCGCGTGGGCGACGATCCGGTCGTACAGCTCCTGGGTCAGGGTCAGCATGGGGGCCAGCCTAAACGGCCCGTACGCGCGTACGGGCGGGTCCTTCCGGATGCTGGGACGGGCCCGCCCGCCACGGGTCTCAGGCTTCGGCGGGTGCCGTCTCCTCCGGGTCCGCGGGACGGGCGTACGGGGCGCGGGCGAGGTGGACGCGGTAGGCGGCGACGAGGAGCGCGCCCCAGACGGGCGCCGCGTAGAGGGCGATGCGGGCGTCCTTGTCGAAGCCCATGAGGACGAGGACCAGGAGGAGGAAGGCGAGGGCGAACAGGCTCGTGAAGGGGGCGCCGGGGGCGGGGAAGGAGGAGACGGGGAGTTCGCCGCGCTCGGCCTTGCGGCGGTAACGGAGCTGGCAGAGCAGGATCATGATCCAGGCCCACACCCCGCAGATGGTGGCGAGGGACATGACGTACTGGAACGCCTTGCCCGGCCACTGGTAGTTGATCCACACGCCGAGGAGCATGAGCGCGGCGGAGAAGGCGGTGCCGAGGAGCGGGGTGCCGGTGCGGGTGAGGCGGGCGAAGAGGGTGGGGCCCTGGCGGTTGAGGGAGAGGTCGCGGAGCATCCGGCCCGTCGAGTACATGCCGGAGTTGCAGGAGGAGAGCGCGGCGGTGAGGACGACGAAGTTGACGACGGCCGCGCCGACGCCGAGGCCCATCTGCTCGAAGGCGGCGACGAACGGCGAGACGTTCGGCTGGAAGTTCTTCCACGGGACGACGGACAGGATCATGATCAGCGCGCCGACGTAGAAGACGGCGATGCGCCAGGGGACGGTGTTGATCGCCTTGGGGAGGTTCTTCTCGGGGTTCTCGGACTCGCCCGCCGTGACGCCGACGAGTTCGACGGCGAGGAAGGCGAACATGACGATCTGGAGCGTCATGAGGGTGCCGCCGAGGCCGTGCGGGAAGAGGCCGCCGTCGTCCCACAGGTGGGCGACGCTCGCGGTCGGGCCCGCGTCGGAGAAGCCGAGGGTGAGGATGCCGAGGCAGATGAGGATCATGCCGACGATCGCGGTGACCTTGACCATCGAGAACCAGAACTCCAGCTCGCCGAAGAGCTTCACGGAGATGAGGTTCACGCCGAAGAGCAGGACGGTGAAGGCGAGCGAGGAGGCCCACTGCGGGATCGCCCACCAGAAGGTCATGTACTTGGCGGCGGCGGTGACCTCGGTGATCCCGGTGATGACCCAGCCGAGCCAGTACGTCCAGCCGGTGACGAAGCCGAAGAAGGGGCCGAGGAACTCGCGCGCGTACTCGGCGAAGGAGCCGGAGACGGGGCGGTAGAGGAGGAGTTCGCCGAGCGCCCGCATGATGAAGTAGATGACGAGCCCGGCCGCCGCGTAGGCGAGGATCAGGCTCGGGCCCGCCTTCGAGATGGCGGTCCCGGCGCCGAGGAAGAGCCCGGTGCCGATCGCGCCGCCGATGGCGATCATCTGGATCTGCCGCGCGCCGAGCGCCCGGTGGTACCCCTCGCCGCTCTCCGTCTTCCCGACCGCCTCCACGGGCTCCACCGGCTCCTCGCCGGGCGTGCCGATCTGCGTGGACGTCATGTGCCGTGCCTCTCTCCCGGGGGAAGAGGCCAGGTAACCACTTTGCGTGCCCGAACCGTCACATGACGTGAGGAGCGGCACTCGTACGCGTGAACGCTAGGGCAGCAGCGTCTCCACCAGGGTTTCCTGCAGGCCCCCCAGCCACAGGTACGCCATGACCATCGGCTTGCGCGGGTCGCTGTCCGGGAGTTCGTAGAGGAGTTCCGTGTCGCCCTCGGCGGTGATGTCGAGGCGGGTCGAGAGGGCGAGGCGCAGGTCGTTGAGGGTGCGCAGCCAGGTCTCGGCGGCGAGGCCCGCGAGCTGGAGGCGGGCGTTGCCGCGGGCGTCGGTGCGCAGGTCGTCGAGGGTGCGGACGACGGCGAGTGCGTCCTCGCGCTTGCGGGCGCGCAGGTCGTTCTCGGTGTAGCGGCGGAACTCGGCCGAGGCGGCGTGGAGTTCGGGGCCCTCGTCCTCGCCGGGGCGGGTGTACGCGTCGGGGAAGAGGCGGCGCAGGACCGGGTCGGAGGGCGGCTTGCTGGGGCCCTCGGCGAAGAGCCCGGCGAGCGGGTCGTCGTCGTCACCGCCGGGGCCGGGCCCGACGAGTTCGAGGAGCTGCACGGCGAGGGAGCGGATGATGCTGGTCTCGACCGCGTCGAGGGTGACCTCGGCGGCGCCGTCCGGGGTGCGTTCGAAGAGGCCGGGCATCAGTCGCGGTCCTGCTGGAGCGTGGCCCACAGTCCGTAGCCGTGCATCGCCTGCACGTCGCGCTCCATCTCCTCGCGGCTGCCGCTGGAGACGACGGCGCGTCCCTTGTTGTGCACGTCGAGCATCAGCTTGGTGGCCTTGTCCTTGGAGTAGCCGAAGTACGACTGGAAGACGTACGTCACGTAGCTCATCAGGTTGACGGGGTCGTTGTGGACGAGCGTGATCCACGGGAGGTCCGGCTCCGCGACCGCGAAGGACTCGGCCTCGGCGTCGGGCCGCTCCACCTCCATCGGGGCGGGGGTCGCCAGGCGGGCCGCCGGACGGGCGGCACCGCGCCCGGGTACGGGGGCGGCGGGCGAAGGGGCTGGGGAGACGGACGACACACTCACGGGGGCCATGCTGCCACTGTCCGGGACCCGTCGCACGAACGGCCCCGTCGGCGCCGCGCGGTCACGCCCCGTACCGGCGTGACCCAGCCCACCCCCAGAAATCGTCAGAGTGACGCTAACTGGGGTAGCATCCCTCGTATGAACACAGCGGACCTTGGCCTGCCGGTGGACGTCCCGTCGACAGCGCTCTTCACGGATCACTACGAGCTGACGATGCTCCAGGCCGCGCGGGCCAACGGCACGGCCGAGCGCCCCTGCGTCTTCGAGGTCTTCACGCGCCGGCTGCCCGAGGGGCGCAGGTACGGAGTCGTCGCGGGCACCGGGCGCGTGCTCGACGCCGTCGCGAACTTCCGCTTCGACGCGGACCAGCTGGAGTACCTGCGCGCCCACGAGGTCGTCGACGAGGACACGCTCGCGTGGCTCGCCGACTACCGCTTCTCGGGCGACATCTGGGGCTACCCCGAGGGCGAGGTGTACTTCCCCGGCTCCCCCGTGCTGCGCGTCGAGGGGACGTTCGCGGAGTGCGTGCTCCTGGAGACGGTGATCCTCTCGATCCTCAACCACGACTCGGCGATCGCCGCGGCGGCCTCGCGCATGTCCTCGGCCGCCGGGGACCGCCCGCTCATCGAGATGGGCGCGCGCCGCACCCACGAGCTGGCCGCCGTCGCCGCCTCCCGCGCCGCGTGGATCGGCGGCTTCTCGACGACGTCCGACCTCGCGGCCGGTTACCGCTACGGCATCCCCACGACCGGCACGAGCGCCCACGCCTTCACCCTCGTCCACGACGACGAGCGCGCGGCGTTCGAGGCGCAGGTGGCCTCGATGGGCCCGGACACGACGCTGCTCGTCGACACCTACGACGTCGAGAACGCGGTCCGCACGGCCGTCGAGGTCGCGGGCCCCGAGCTGGGCGCGGTACGCATCGACTCGGGCGACCTGCTCCTCGTCGCCCACCGCGTACGGGACCAGCTCGACGCGCTCGGCGCGCGGAACACGCGGATCGTCGTCACCTCGGACCTGGACGAGTACGCGATCGCCTCGCTCGCCGCCGCGCCCGTCGACGCGTACGGGGTCGGCACGCAGCTCGTCGTGGGCAGCGGTCACCCCACGTGCTCGATGGTCTACAAGCTCGTCGCCAGGGCCCGTTCCACGGAGCCCGGCGCACCCCTGGAGCCGGTCGCGAAGCGCTCGGTCGGGGGCAAGGCGTCCGTCGCGGGACGCAAGTGGGCGGCGCGGCGCAGGGACGCGGCGGGGACCGCGGAGGCCGAGGTCGTCGGCACCGGCGAGGTGCCGGACTCGCTCGGCGCGGACCTGCTTCTCGTACCGCTCGTGACGAAGGGCGAGGTCGTGGGCCGCGAGCCCATGAGCGCGGCCCGCGACCGCCACAAGGCGGCCCTGGAGGGGCTGCCGCTCTCGGCGACGCAGCTCTCCCGCGGCGAACCGGTGATCCCGACGGAGTACCACCTGGACGCCAAGGGCTGAGAACAGAAGCCGCTCAGGGGCTACCGCCCGGCCGTAGGCTGGGGGAGCTTGAGGAGCGGGGTGCGGGGCAGAGCCCCACCCACGGCACCCCGCGACAACGCCGGACCGCCCGCCCCGCCCACCCGCAGAGAGCCGAGGAATCCCGCCATGGCACGCGCCTTGATCGTCGTCGACGTCCAGAACGACTTCTGCGAGGGCGGCAGCCTCGCGGTGAGCGGCGGGGCCGACGTGGCCGCGGCCGTCACCGAGCTGATCACCCAGGGGGCACGCTTCGACCACGTCGTCGCGACGCGGGACGCGCACATCAACCCCGGCAACCACTTCTCGCGCAACCCCGACTTCGTCCGCTCCTGGCCGCCGCACTGCGTGCAGGGCACCGAGGGCATCGGCTTCCACCCGAACCTCGCGCCCGCGGTCGCGTCCGGCGCGATCGAGGCCGTCTTCGACAAGGGCGCGTACGAGGCCGCGTACAGCGGTTTCGAGGGCGCGGACGAGAACGGCGCGTCGCTCGCGGACTGGCTGCGGGCGCACGACGTGGACGCGGTGGACGTGGTCGGCATCGCGACGGACCACTGCGTACGCGCGACGGCGCTCGACGCGGCCGAGGAGGGCTTCCGCACGCGGGTCCTGCTCGACCTGACGGCCGGGGTCGCGCGCGAGACGACGGACCGGGCACTGGCCGAGCTGCGCGAGGCGGGGGTCGAGCTGAGCGGGGAACCGGTCGTGGCCTGATCGCGCCCGCGGCGCGGACCGGCCGACCCGCCTCGCGCCCCGCCCGCCCTGCTCCGGGACCGGCGCCCATCGCATATCGCCCAGCGCCCAGCGCCCAGCGCCCAGCGCGAGCATGACAAGCGAGTACGGGTGTCAGGCCGCGCGGTTCCCCAGCTCCGCCCCCAGGGCGCCCTGCGGGCGGAGGAGGGCCGCTATGGGGTGCCACAGCTCGTAGGGGTCGTCCGGGGCCGCGCGCCACAGGAGGCCCTCGGGGTGGTGCAGGACGGCGGTGATCTCGTCGGGGGTCGGGGGCGCGGTGTTGCCGCGCAGGTAGACGGCCCGCAGGCCGAGGTTGCGCAGCCGGGTCAGGGCGCGGGAACGGTTCTTCGCGCGGACCAGCACGCGGACGCTCGCGTCGTCGGCGCTCCGGCCCGCCCCCGCCGGGCCGCCGAGCGGGCCGCACGGCGGCCTGGGCAGGGTCAGGGCGACGATCACATCGCCGCCCGGCAACACGCAGTAACCACTTCCGGTCATCGTTGTCACACCCCCGTAAGACGTCGTGTCAATAAGGACCACATGGACGCATCTAAACGCGATCGGCCGCCGCCCGCTAGAGGGCGACGGCCGATCATGCTCTGACCTGCGGTGATTACTTCTTCAGTGTGGCGCGGTCCACGTGCACGGTGATCGTCGAGCCGCTGAGCGGCTGGCTCAGGATCGAGATCGTCGTGTTGGTGTCAGTAATCTTCACGCTCCCGGTGGGGTTCGCCGGGTCGTAGTAGGTGTTGCGGTGGTCGTCGAAGATCGGCACGCCGAGCTTCGCCTTGATCTTGGTGGCGACCCCGTCCTTGTGGAGGGTGAAGCCCGCCGAGGGGTACCACGAGAAGGCGGCGTCGTAGGGCTGGACGCGGTTGCGCATCAGGGTGCCGTCCGCCCACTTCTCGGCCTTCGGGTGGGCGTCCACCGGAAGGATGAGGCCCTCGCCCGGGTGGGCGGTGGTGTTGTTGTCCGCCTGCGAGGTGTCCCACTTCCAGATCACGAGACCCGGGTTGTAGGAGAAGTGCTCGACCCAGTCGGGACGGGTGCTCGGCCAGCCGAAGTTGTAGGGGCCGGTCTTGAGCGTCGTGTCGTACGAGACGTACTGGCGGTTCTCGGCGATGTAGTACTGCGGGTAGTCCTTGGTGAAGGACTCGCCGACGCGGCTGAAGCCCTTGGCGGTCCAGCCGTTGTCACCGTTCTCGACGTCGTCGCTCAGCAGCTCCGAGCCGTCCGCGACGACCTTGATGTCGTCGGCGGTGAAGCCCTTCATCGCCAGGCCGCCGTCCGTGAGGTAGCGGAAGCGGATGTCGATCTTCTTGCCCGCGTAGGCGTCGAGCGGGTACGAGAGGTCCTGGTAGGCGCCGGACGGGCCGGTGAGCGCGGGCTTGTCGCTGCCGTCGCGCGGGAGGGCCTTGCCGTTCGCCGTGCCGTCCAGCGGCTCCCAGTTCGCGCCGCCGTCCGTGCTGGCCTCGGCGTAGAGGAAGTCGTACTCGGCCTCGATGTCCCACCAGCCCTTGAGGTCCAGGGACGCGGCGGACTTGCCGGTGAGGTCGACCGAGCGGGTCAGCGTGTTGTTCAGGTTGTCGCCGCTGCCGGACCACCACTGCGTCGCGCCGCTCGCGGGCTTGACGATGGTCGTGGTCACCTCCTTGTCGGGGAGGTTGACGACGAGGCCCTGCTTGTCCTTCGTGTTGTACTCGGCGACGCCCAGCTTGGTCGTCGAGCTCTTCGCGGCGTTCGCGGTGCCGTAGTTGAGCCAGCCGAGCTGGAGCTTGTCCCAGGCGTTCATGTCGCCGGGCAGGTCGCCGATCGCGTTCTTGCCGCGGCCGAGCCAGGAACCGGAGGACATGAGCGACCAGTACGCGACGGAGTTGTCGCCCGTGTTCGTCGTGTCGTAGAGGTCGGGGAGGCCGAGGTCGTGGCCGTACTCGTGCGCGAAGACGCCGAGGCCGCCGTTCTCGGGCTGCATCGTGTAGTCGCCGACCCAGATGCCGGTGTCACCGATCTGCGTACCGCCGGCCTTGTTCTCGGCCGGGCCGGTGCGGCCCTGGTCGGTGCCGTAGGCGTACCAGCGGTGCGCCCAGATCGCGTCGGTGCCCTGGACGCCGCCGCCCGCGGACTCGTCCTCACCGGCGTGGACGATCTGGAAGTGGTCGATGTAGCCGTCCGGCTCGTTGAAGTCGCCGTCGCCGTCGAAGTCGTAGCGGTCCCACTGGTCGTACTGCGCCAGGTCCGCCTTGATGTCGGCCGCGGACTTGCCGGCCGCCTTCTGGTCGGAGACCCACTGGGTGACGCCGTCGCGCACGAGGTCCCAGACGGTGGAGCAGGTCGAGGCACCGCACTTGTTGTTGCCGTAACGGGCCTCGTTGGACTTGACCTTGACCCAGTCCGTGACCTCGCCGTCGACCGAGTAGCGGCCCGAGGACTGCTTCTCGTAGTACTTCTTCAGGGACTGGACGTTGTCGTCCTTCGAGTCCGAGAAGTACAGGTCCTGGTAGTGCTTCTGGTTGAAGTCCGCCTGCCAGTCCGTGGAGTTGTCGTTCTTCGCGTCCGGCTTGGCGATCTGGTTGTGCAGCGGGCCGGGCTGGCCGCCGTACGACGGGTCGACGTCGTCGCCGAATTCGACGAGGATCGTGAAGATCTTGTCCGTCTTCTCGCGGCCCAGCTCGACGTACTTGCCCTTGTCGAGCTTGAGGACCTTCGAGCCGTCGCGCTCGGTGGTCTTCTTCCGGCCCGTCAGAAGCTGGTTGAGCGCCTCCTGGCGCTGCGCGTCCTGCTTCTCGCTGAAGGGGCCCTCAAGATTGTGCTCGGCGCCCTTCTTGCCGAGGGCCGGGTCACGGCGCTCGATCTTCTGGCCGTCCTTGCCGCTCACCTGACCGTCGGCGGCCTGTGCGACCCCGAACGACGCGGCGGTGGCGCCGATCAGGCCGGTCGCCACGGTAACGGCGGCGGCTCTGAGGGCTCTCCGTTGTCTGCTCACCTGTGCGCTGTCCTCCCCGGAAGCGGGTTCCGGTCTCGCTTGACGGAACATCACTCGTTCCGACGAATCCCGGAACACACGTGCGGATACACGTGGTTCGCTATTCGACCGGAGAGACGGAAGAAAAACCAGATCTTGACTTGGGGACGGCAAGTGCGTTACCGCTCGCACACGTTCTGCACAGAAGGGGCACGGGGAGGGGTGGGGTGGGGGTGGGGGGTGAGCGGGGCTCGGCGGGTTCGGCGGGGGGCGAGGCGGGGCTTGGCGGGGGGAGCTTGGCGGGACGCTCGGCGGGGGCTTGGCGGCGTGGGGATCACGCTGCTGGGGGCGTTCTCGCGAGGCGCGGATCGGGCGGGTGCGCGGGGCTGGGGGCGAGCGCGGCCGGGCGGGTGCGCGGAGCCGGGGGGCGAGCGGCGGGCCTCGTGAGGGCGGCGTACGCGGGGGCGGGGAGCCCGCGCGGGCCCGGCGGGTTCGAGCAGCGGGGGGCGAGCGCGGCCGGGTGGGTTCGCTGGCGCGGCCAGGTGGGGTCGCTGGGCAGGGGGCGAGCGCGGGCCGAGCGGTTTTCGGAATGGGCGGCGAGCGCGTGTCGGGCGGGTTCGCGGGGCGGGCGCGGGCCGGGCGGGTGCGCGGGGCGGGCGGATTCGCGGCGCGGACGGGCGGCGTGCGCGGAGCCGGAGGGGCGAGCGGCGGGCCTCGTGCGAGCGGCGTACGCGGAGACGTGAATCCATGCGCCCCCCGTGCCCCGACGCCTCCCCGCCCGCTGCGCTTACCGCGGGACCCGCTGGGAATGGACGCCGTGAGAGCCACCCGCCGGGCGGCTCGTGCCCTCGTACCCCGTCACAGGACGGTCCCTCATGTCACGTCCGCGCCTCGCCCAACTCGCCAGCGGTTCCGCGACCGTGCTCCTCACGGTGCTGCTCGTCCTGCTCCTGTCCGGGACCACGTCGACCGCCTGGATCGCGCTCACGTGCGTGGCCGCGCTCGCCCTCGGCGTCGCGGTCGCCTACGCCCTGCGCCCGCAGGCCCCGCACGCGCCGACCGCCGCCCGGCCGTCCTCCGGCGTCCCCGTCGGCCGGCCCACCGCCTCCTCGTACCACCGCTGAGGCCCGCCGCCGGGCAGCGCCGTTGAGCCCCGCCGGGCGGAGCCGTTGAGCAGCCCGTCGAGCGGAGCCGTTGAGCAGCGTCGCTGAACGGATCGCTCAGACCACGACCACCACGGTCTTCGCCGCCTTGTCGTGCAGGCCCTGTTTGTAGGGGCGGTCGATGAACGACCAGCCCCCGCAGATCGCGGTCCACACGCAGGCGCAGCAGAAGGCGAAGGGCAGCCACAGCACGGCGGCCCGCACGAGGAGCGTGCGCGTGTCCGGGGTCAGCCCGTTGTCGAGCCTGGCCACGCGCAGGTTCATGAGCCGCTTGCCGAGCGTCTGCCCGCGCCGCTGGCCCATGAGCACGTCGTAGCCGATGTAGAGGATCGCCGCGACGAAGGACTGGCCGATCGAGCGGCCCGCGTCGGCGTGGTCGAAGTCGGTCTCGGAGACGCGGAAGAGCAGCGTCAGCAGGTAGACGACGATGCCGACGAGAACCATGTCGATGACTCGCGCGAGGACGCGTTTGCCGCTCGGCGCGAGCGGGGCCATCCCGGCGAGCGGGTCACCGGGCGGCGGCCCGTCGGGTCCGCCGGGGTACGGGCCGTAGGGGTTCTGGCCCTGACCGCCGTACGGGTTCTGGCCCTGGCCGCCGTACGGGACCTGGCCGCCGTAGGGGTTGTTCGGGTCGCCGCCGTAGGGGCTCCCGGGTCCGTTCCCGTACGGGTTCTCGGGGCCTTTCCCGTACGGGTTGTCCGGCTCGTTCCCGTACGGGTCGCCGCCGCCGGGCGGGGGCGGGTTCGCGCCGCCGTACGGGGGCGTGCCGCCCGTGGGGTGCTCGGACGGGGGCCGCTCGCCGCCCGGCGGGTCGTACGCGGAGCCCGGGCGGCCCGGGTCCTCGGCGGGTCGCTCGCCACCCGGCGGGTCGTAGGGGGAGCCGCCGCCCCGGCCTGCGGGGGGCTGCCGCTTGCGGAAGGGGTCCTCGCCCGGACGGTCCTCGTCGTCGGGCGGAGGCGGTGCGCTCGTCATGGCCCGAGTCGAGCGCGGGGCGCGGGGCCCCGCCACGGGACATGGGCCGGTCGGACCTCAGCGGGCCACGAAAGTATGAGCCGCCTTGTCGTGCCAGCACTGCCGCCAGGGCCGGTCGAAACACGCCCACAGGACACCCACGACACCGATCCCGAGCAGCCCGGGGACCGCGTAGACGAGCCAGCGGCGCAGCGCGGCGGCGAAGCCGGGCGGCTCGTGCTCCTCGATGTCGCGTACCCGCAGGCCGAGCAGCTTCTTGCCGAGCGTACGGCCGAACCGGGCGGTCGGCAGCGCCTCGTAGAGAAGCCCGAGGACGAGGAGGACACCGACCGAGGCGAGCAGACAGCTCACGGTCGTCGTGTCGACGAGCCAGACCTCGACGGTCTCGCCGCTCAGCTTCGCCGCGTCGACCTTCGCCTGGACGTGGTCGGCCGCGCGGCCCGCGAGCGGCACCACCGCCGCCCCGGTGAGCGCGCCGAGCAGCAGGCTGTCCACGATCCGCGCGAGGAGCCGCCGCCCGAGCCCGGCGGGCCGCACCGCCGCCTGCCGCCGCGCGGCGGCGGTGAAGGGGTCCTCGCGCACGGGCTTGAAGGGGGTGACGGGGGCGTCGGGGTCACTGGCGCCCACGCCGGTGGAGGAGGCGGAGTGAGCGGGTTGGGCGAGGGCGGAGACCTGGGCGGCCCAGGAGCGGGCGGGGGCGGGAGCGGGAGCGGAGGAGGAAGGAGAGGGGGCGGGGGGAGGGGATGCGGGGGTGGCCCTTAGGGGGCGGTCGAACGCATCACCTAGGGGTTCGTTGGGCCCCCCGGTGGGCCCAACGCGCGAGGCGGGAGGGAGGTTCCCGGGGGCGGCGGGGGCGGCGGGCGCGGCGGGCGCGGCCCCTAGGGGACGGTCGAACGCTTCACCTAGGGGTTCGACGGGCCCCCCGGTGGGCCCAACGCGCGGCGTCGGGCGGTGGTTCCCCGGCGTCGTGCCCACGTGGCTCCCGGGGGTGGCGGGAGCCTGGTTTCCCGGTGCGGGAGGACCGGACGCCGTCGGCTGCCGCGCCGCCTGCGAGCTCCCCGCAGCCGCGGGGCCCTGCTCCGCCAGACGGGCCGCTCGGGCCCGTACCGTGTCGTCCATGCCCACCGGCTTGCCGAAGGCGACGCCGCCCCGCGCGGAGGCACCGGGCTCGGGAGTGCCGGGCTCGGGGGCGCCGGGTCCGGGCGCATCGGGCTGGGGAGCCCCGGGCCCGACCGCACCGTTCGCGCCGGGCACCGGGCCCCACTGGTGGCCCTGCCCCCACTCCCCCGCCGCCCCGCCGCCGCTCCCCGGGCGCATCGAGAGGGTGCCCTGACCGCCCGTCGTGGGACCCCCGGCCGCCGGGAGGGCGGGGTGCTCCTCGACGGCGTCGAGCGCGCGCCGCTCGCCCGGCCCCGCAGGGCCGCCGGTCCCCGTACCCGCGCCGCCGACAGCGGCGCCCTGCCCCTGATAGGGCGTCACCGGCCCCTGCGGGCGCAGGCTCACCGTGCCCGTGCCCTCCTGGCGGGGCGCGGCGGGCTGGGGGCGGACGGGTTCGAGCGGGGGGCGGGTGTCGTACGGCGGTTGCGGGGTGTCGCGGTAGGGGTTCGGTTCGACGGGCGCTTCGGGCGAGGCGGCCGGGCGCGGGACGCGGGGGTCGTCGCCCTGCTCGGGGCCCGTGCCCCAGGAGACGCGCGGGGGCCGCCCCTGCGGGGTGTTCGCGCCCCAGGGGTCGGGGTCCTGCGGCGGGCTCGTGGGCTCGGGGCCGTAGAGGACGGGCGAGGTGGCGGTACGGGGGCCGTCGAAGAAGAGAGGCCCCGTCTCCTCGGGAGCGGCGGCGGCCGGGGCGGGCGGCGGCTGCGCGGCCTGGCGCGGATAGCCGGGGGGCGGGGGCGGGACCGAGCCGTCGGCGGGCGCGGGGCGGCTGGTGCCGGCGACCCAGCCCGTACCGCTCCAGTAGCGCAGGTAGCCGGGGATGGAGGGATCGGGGTAGTACCCCTCGCCGGGGTACGCGTCGCCTGCTGCCGGAGTGGGGGCGCTCATCGTCCGCTCGTCCCGTATCTGCTCGGTGAGTGGGGTGGGCGTCCACATTTACCAGAACTCGGGCGTGTTGCGGGCCGGTCCGGCAGAGGTGGGGGCAATCCCGGCGGTTGACCAAAATTCTTTCCGCAACCCGCGTAATGCTGTGCTGCGACCGCCCTCTCTCCCGGTACGGGCCTGCAGGTGGGCCGTCGCAGAGGCAGAAAGGGACCAGCCGTGGCGCACTCCGTCGTGGAACGTGAACTCGAACTCCAGCTCCTCGTCTCACCGGAACGCACCGTCGCGGTACCCGCACGGCTGACGTACCGCACGGACGACCCCTACGCCGTGCACATTCTCTTCCACCTCAACTCCGAGTCCCCGGTGGCGTGGACCTTCTCGCGCGAACTACTGATCGAAGGCGTGTTCCGTCCCTCGGGGCACGGCGACGTGCGGGTGTGGCCGGCGAAGGAGGACGGGCGCGAGACGGTACGGGTCGCGCTCACCTCGCCGGACGGCGAAGCGCTCATCCAGGTGCCCGCGCTGCCGATGACGGCGTGGCTGGAGCGCACGCTGCGGCTCGTACCGCCGGGCACAGAGGGCGAGTTGCTCGGCATGGAGGAGGGGCTGGAGCACCTGCTCGCGCCGATGCCGGTGGAGGAGCTGTGGCAGCGGGACCGCGATCCGTGGCGCGAGGAGGGGTTCGAGAGCGAGTGAGCCACCCTGACGTGGGAGTGGCCCTGCCCCCGGAGGAGCGGACCCGCACCCGGGCCACGCGCTTCCGCCCCGTCTACAGCACCTTGCCGGGGTTGAGGATGCCCAGCGGGTCGAGCGTGGCCTTGAGGGCGCGCTGCACCTCCAGGCCCGTTTCGCCCAACTCGCGGGCCAGCCACTCCTTCTTGAGGAGGCCGACGCCGTGCTCGCCGGTGATGGTGCCGCCGAGTGCGAGGCCGAGGGCCATGATCTCGTCGAAGGAGGCGCGGGCGCGGCGGGACTCGTCCTCGTCGGTGGCGTCGAAGCAGACGGTGGGGTGGGTGTTGCCGTCCCCGGCGTGGGCGCAGACGCCGATGGTCAACTCATGTTTTTCCGCGATGCGTTCGACGCCTTCGAGGAGTTCGGCGAGGCGGGAGCGGGGCACGCAGACGTCGTCGATCATCGTGGTGCCCTTGACGGCTTCGAGGGCGACGAGCGACAAGCGCCGTGCCGCGAGCAGGAGTTCGGACTCGGCGGGGGTCTCTGCGGGGACGACCTCGCTCGCGCCCGCCGCACGGCACAGGGCGGCGACGGCGGCCAGGTCGGCTGCGGGCTCCGGGGTGTCGAAGGCGCAGAGGAGGAGCGCGGCGGTGGACTCGGGGAGGCCCATGCGGGCGTGGGCGTTGACGGCGCGGACGGTCGTACGGTCCATGAGTTCGAGCAGGGACGGGGTGTGGCCGCCCGCCATGATGGCGCGAACCGCCTCGCAGGCGGCGCCCGTTGTGCCGAATTCGGCGGCGAGGACGAGCTGCGGGGCGGGTGCGGGCCTGAGGGCGAGCACGGCCCCCACGACGATGCCGAGGCTGCCCTCGGAGCCGACGAAGAGCCGCGTGAGGTCGTACCCGGCGACGCCCTTGGCGGTGCGGCGCCCGGTGCGCAGGAGGCGCCCGTCGGCGAGGACGACGTCGAGCCCGAGCACGTACTCGGCGGTGACCCCGTACTTGACGCAGCAGAGGCCGCCGGAGCCGGTCCCGATGTTCCCGCCGATCGTGCACATCTCCCAACTCGACGGGTCCGGCGGATAGTTCAGTCCGTGCTCGGCGACGGCGCGAGAGAGCACCGCGTTGATGACGCCGGGCTCGACGACGGCGATGCGCTCGACGGGATCGATCTCGACGATCCGGTCCATCTTGACGAGCGAGACCACGACGCACCCCTCGACCGCGTTCGCGGCCCCGGACAGCCCGCTGCGCGCCCCCTGCGGCACGACGGGCACACGGTGCGCGGTCGCGGTCCGCATGACGTGCTGGACCTCTTCGACGGTACGCGGCAGCACGACGACAGCCGCCCGCCCGGCCGCACAGAAGCTCGCCATGTCGTGCGCGTACGAGGCGACCACCTCGGGATCATCGACGACGGCGGAGTCGGGGAGCCCGGAACGGAGGTCGGCGAGGAGCGCGGTCTGCGGGGCACACGGCTGATCCGTCATGATCCCCAGCGTGGCATCGGGGGCGGGGAGACGGAAGCCCCCGGGGCGGGCGAGGCCACCGCGAGCGCCCGCATCGTCGTGGCGAGCGGGAACAGCCTCGCCTTCCGCGACGTGCGCGTCGGCGGGGACCTGCCCGACCGGCTCAAGGACGTGGTCTCCGGAGCGCTCGACCGGGAGATCCCGCTCGACGGCATCCCCGGCGACCTGCGCCTCACCCGTCTCACGACGACCTCCGAGGTCCTCAGCGCCGAGCTGTCCGGCAAGGACGTCACCTTCCGCCCCGACGACCGCGCCTGATCCACCGGCCCCGCCCGCCCACGGTCCGGGCGCTCGACCGCACGAAGGTGAACGACTGCGCCGAACCGGCCCCGCCCGCTCACAGTCCCGGCCGCCCCGCCGCCACCTGGGCACTTCCCGACCGTTTCGTCCCGCGTCTTGTCCACCCGGCTCCCCGAATGCCTGAATGAGACCGGCGGACCCGCCCCCGGTCCCGCACCACCGCGATGCCGCGCGACGCCCGCCGAGAGCCAGGCGCAGCCAGGAAACCGGAGCCCTTCATGATCGACGCCCTCGACGCCCGTCTTCTGCTGCTGCTCGCGCGTGAGCCGCGGATCGGGGTGCTCGCGCTGTCGCGGCGGCTCGGGGTCGCGCGCGGGACGGCGCAGGCGCGGCTCGACCGGCTGCGGGCGCGCGGGGTGATCCGGGGGTTCGGCCCCGAGGTGGACCCGGCGGCGCTCGGGTATCCGGTGACGGCGTTCGCGACGCTGGAGATCCGGCAGGGGCGCGGCGAGCAGGTGCGGGCGCATCTCGCGCGGGTGCCCGAGGTGCTCGAACTGCACACGATCACCGGGCAGGGCGACATGCTGTGCCGCCTCGTGGCCCGGTCCAACGCCGATCTGCAACGGGTCATCGACCAGGTCGTCGGCTTCGAGGGGATCGTCCGGGCCTCGACGGCGATCGTCATGGAGAACCCCGTCCCGCTGCGGGTCCTCCCGCTCATCGAGCAGGCGGCGCACGCGGCACGCGACTGACCGCCGCCGGGGCCCGACGCGCCCGCACCCGCTCACCGCCGCCCGCGCCCCACCCCTGCTCCCCCGCCCCTGCCTCCGGCCCCGCACCCTGCGCGCCTGCCCGTCTGCTCCTGCCCGCCGGATGGCCGTACTCCGGGAGCGCCGTCCCCGCGCCCCCGCCACTGTGGAGCGGTACGGCACGTACACGTACCGCCCTCGCGCGCGGTGGACCGCCTGTACGACGGCAGGAGTCAGGAGCGGTGGCGTGAATTTCTGGACCTATGTGGGGAACCGGCACGAGCAGTTGCTCTCGGACGCCTACCAGCACGCGAGCGCCGTCTTCCAGTGCATGGTCATCGCGACCGTCATCGGGGTGCTGATCGGCGTCTTCAGCTACCGCTCGGAGTGGGCGGGGAACCTCGCCACGACCGCGACCTCGACGATCCTGACGGTCCCCTCGCTCGCGCTCATCGGTCTGCTGGTGCCGATCGTGGGGCTCGGTGTCGCGCCCACGGTCATCTCGCTCGTGCTGTACGGGCTGCTGCCGATCGTCCGGAACGCGATCGTGGGCCTGCGCGGGGTCGACGCGACGCTGGTGGACGCCGCGAAGGGCATCGGCATGTCGCGTACCGCCCGGCTCCTGCGCGTCGAGCTGCCGCTCGCGTGGCCGCCGATCCTCACCGGCATCCGCGTCTCGACGCAGATGCTCATGGGGATCGCGGCGATCGCCGCGTACGCCTCCGGTCCCGGACTCGGTAACGAGATCTTCCGCGGCATCGCCTCGCTGGGCAGCAAGAACGCGCTCAACCAGGTCCTCGCCGGCACCGTCGGCATCGTCATCCTCGCCCTGCTCTTCGACTTCGGCTACGTCCTGATCGGCAGGCTCACCATCCCGAGGGGTATCCGTGTCTGACGCCACCACACCGCCCCCGGGCGCCTCGGCGCCCTCAGCGACGACCGCTCCCGACACGTCCGGCGCGGGTGCCACGAGCGGGGCGACGATCGAGCTGGAGAACCTCACCAAGATCTACGCGGGCACCACCGTCCCCGCCGTCGAGAACGTGAGCCTGGAGATCAAGGCGGGCGAGACCGTCGTCTTCGTCGGGCCCTCGGGCGGCGGCAAGACGACGCTGCTCAAAATGATCAACCGGCTCATCGAACCGAGCAGCGGACGGATCAGAATCGGTGGCGAGGACGTCACCGACATGGACCCGGTGAAACTGCGCCGGAAGATCGGCTACGCGATCCAGTCGTCCGGCCTCTTCCCGCACCTGACCGTCGCGCAGAACATCGCGCTCGTGCCGAAGATGATCGGCTGGTCGAAGAGCCGCGTGAAGGAGCGCGTCGAGGAGATGCTCGACCTGGTGGGACTCGACCCGGTGGAGTTCCGGGGGCGTTATCCGCGGCAGCTCTCCGGTGGCCAGCAACAGCGCGTGGGCGTCGCGCGGGCGCTCGCGGCGGACCCGCCCGTACTCCTCATGGACGAGCCCTTCGGCGCCGTCGACCCGATCACGCGCGATCACCTCCAGGACGAGCTGATCAGGCTCCAGCACGAACTGCACAAGACGATCGTCTTCGTGACGCACGACTTCGACGAGGCGATCAAGATCGGCGACCGGATCGCGGTGCTGCGCGATCGCTCGAAGATCGCGCAGTTCGACACTCCTGAGGCGATTCTGACCAATCCGGCGGACGACTTCGTCTCCGGCTTCGTCGGCGCGGGCGCGGCGCTCAAGCGCCTCAACCTCACCCGGGTACGGGACGTGGGGATCACCGACTGGCCGACCGTGTCCGTGGACGACCCGCTCCAGACCATTTTCGACAAGCTCCGCGACGCCGGGCACAACGAACTGCTCATGCTCGATCGCCGCGAGCGCCCCTACAAGTGGCTCAGGCGCGGCGACCTCAGCCGCGCCAAGGGCTCTCTCTCCCGGGCCGGGGCGCTCGTGCAGGACACGGTGACGCGGGACGCGACCCTGCGCGACGCGCTGGAGGCGGTGCTCACCGACAACGCGGGCCGCGTCGCCGTGACCGGGCGGCGCGGCGAGTACGAGGGCGTCGTCGACATGCAGACGCTGATGAACTCGGTGCACGAACTGCTCGAAGAGGACCGTTTGGAGGCGATCGAGCACCGTCACGAGCTGGAGGAGATCCAGGAGGAGCAGGACCCCGCGCACCACGGCCGGGTGACGGCACTGCAGGCGGAGGAGGAAGGGGCGGGCGCCTCGGGCGGTACGGGTGCGGGGGCGGGCGGTACGCGTCCGGGAGCCGCGTCCGGCGGGACCGCCGCCCCCGACGGGTCGCCCGAGAACCCCGGCGGGCTGCGGCCCGGCGGTTCGGCCGTCAGCGACGCGGGCCCCGAGACCGGGCGGGGCGAGTCGCGCCCCGGGGACCCGCACCGGGGTGGTGGGGCCGGATGAGCGAGCAGGACCCCCGCCGCCGCCCGCGCGATCCGGCCGAGGACCGCGAGACGGCACGCGGCCACGACCCGGCCCCCGAGCGTCTCGCCCGCACCGCCACCAGGTACGACGGCCCGCACCGCGCACGCGGCGACGGCGGCGGCCCCCAGGACGACGGGCGCGAGGACGACGGGCGGGACGAGCACGAGGACGACGGCCCGCGCGACGAGCACGACGCGCCGCGCGGCGGTCGCGTCGAGCGCGCCTCGCGCCGTATCGGCTGGCGCAAACTCACCTTCCTGCCCTTCGTGCTCGCGCTCGCGCTGCTCGGCACGTGGATCTACTACGACACGGCGACGCTCGACGTCATCGCCCGCAACTCGCTCGGCGGCGGGAACATCTGGCTGCGGGTACGCCAGCACATCCAGCTCACCGTCATCTCGACGTTCTTCGTGCTGATCATCGCGATCCCGCTCGGCATCCTGCTCACCCGGCAGCGGCTGCGCAAGGCCGCCCCCGTCGCGGTCGCCTTCGCCAACATCGGGCAGGCGACCCCGGCGCTCGGGCTCCTCGCGCTGCTCGTGATCTGGCTGGGCACGGGCGAGTTCCCCGCGCTCGTCGGCATCATCATCTACGCGATCCTGCCCGTCCTCTCGAACACGATCGCCGGCCTGCGCGCCAACGACCCGACGCTCCTCGAAGCCGCGCGCGGCATCGGCATGTCGCCGCTCATGGTGCTCGGCAAGGTCGAACTGCCGCTCGCCGTGCCGCTGATCCTCTCGGGCGTGCGCACCGCGCTCGTCCTCAACGTCGGCACCGCGACGCTCGCGACGTTCGGTGGCGGCGGCGGGCTCGGCGACATCATCACGGCGGGCATCACCAACCAGCGCATGTCGGTCCTCGTGATCGGCTCGATCCTCACGATCGTGCTCGCGCTCCTCGTCGACTGGCTCGCCTCGCTGGCGGAACTGCTGCTGAGGCCGCGAGGACTGGAGGTCAGCTCGTGAAAGCGGGACTTTTCCGTCGGGGTACGGGGCTTCGTGGGGGCGGTACGGGGCTCCGTACGGGAGGTACGGGTCTCCGGGCAAGCGGTACGGGGCGCCGCGCGGGGCTTCGTACGGGCGTGAAGTACCCCCGCACCGCTGTCGCCGCGCTCGCCGGGGTGCTCGTGATCGGGGCGGCGGGGTGCGGGCTCACGAGCGGCAGCCCGCTCGTCGACAACGTCGAACCCGGGACGGTGGGCAGGGGCGAGCCGCTCAAGGGCGCGAAGCTCACCGTGGCGTCGAAGGAGTTCACCGAACAGCTCGTGCTCGGCGCGATCATGGGCATCGCCTTCAAGGCGGCGGGCGCCGACGTCCTGGACCGTACCGGCATCCAGGGCTCGATCGGCGCGCGCGAGGCCGTCAGGAGCGGCACGGCGGACGCGATGTACGAGTACACGGGGACGGGCTGGATCACCTACCTCGGCCACACGAAACCGATCGTGGACCCGCACGAGCAGTGGGTGGCCGTGCGCGACGCGGACCGGCGGAACGGCATCACGTGGGGCACGCCCGGACCGCTCAACAACACGTACGCGCTCGCGCTCAACCGGAAGAACGAGAAGAAGTACCGCACGAGGACGCTCTCCGACGTCGCCGCGCTGTCGAAGAAGAACCCGGGCGCCGTGACGCTGTGCGTCGAGGGCGAGTTCGCGGCCCGCGAGGACGGCCTCAACGGGCTCAAGAGGGCCTACGGGATGAACATCCCGAACTCGCGCATCACCAAGATGGCGGGCGGCATCGTCTACACGCAGACCGCGAAGGGCGCGTGCGTCTTCGGCGAGGTCTTCACGACGGACGGGCGCATCAAGGCCCTGCACCTCGCGGTCATGAAGGACGACAAGCACTTCTTCCCGAACTACAACGTGGCGCCCGTCTTCCACACGAAGGCGCTCGAAGAGCACCCGCAGATGGAGCGGGTGCTGGCCCCGATCACGAAGAAGCTGACGAACGCGGTGGCGCGGGAGCTGAACGCGAAGGTGGACGTGGACGGCGAGGACCCGCACGACGTGGCGCGGGACTGGCTGGAGGAGGAGGGGTTCGTGAAGAAGGGAGGGGGGTGAGGGGAGCGGGAGGCTGAGGGGGAGGCCGCGAAGGAGAGCCTGCCGGTGGGGGCGAAGGGTGGTGCGCGGGGCGGGAGTTCACCCGCACGGATGAATGCAAAGAGTTTTTGCAAAAGAGGCTTGCAAAGGTTCTTTGCACGTCCTACGGTAGTGCCATGACCGAGGACCTGACCCCCGCCGAAGAGACCATCGCCCGGACGACGCGCCAGCTCGACGCCCGCGGGCTGCGCGGTCTCGCCCACCCCCTGCGGCTGCGACTGCTCAACTCGCTGCGCCGCGGGGGCCCGGCCACCGCCTCGCAGCTCGGCAAGGAGCTGGGCGAGTCGAGCGGGGCGACGAGCTACCACCTGCGCCAGCTCGCGGAGCACGGCTTCGTCGAGGACGACCCGGAGCACGGCACGGGGCGCGAGCGCTGGTGGCGCGCGGTCCCGGACTCGATCAACTTCGACGCCCGCAAGGTCGACCAGGACGACCCCGAGATCCGGGGCGCCACGGACGTCTTCCTCCACGAACTCGCCTCCCTGCACTACCGCGAGACGGCCTCCTGGGTCGCCGACCGCGACCGCTGGCGCGATACGCGGTGGGAGGAGGCGGGGACCTTCAGCGACACGACCCTGTACCTCACGCCGGACGAGTTGAAGGAGCTGAGCGCCCGCCTGCTCGCCCTGGTCGCGGAGTACGACAAGCGGGAGGGGGCGGAGGAGGGACAGGGCGAGGTACGGGTCCACCTCCACGCCCTCCCGGTCCACCGGGCGGCCCGCGCCTGAGACACCCGGCGCCCCTGGCTCCACGCCAACCCCTTGGCCGCACGCAGGCCGCGCGAGCTTTGCGCGAGGTGCACGGGCTCTGCGCGGGCGCGGCCGGGGTCGCGTACAGCCCCGCATTCGAACACACGTTCCCTTCGCGTGTCGCAGACGCGCGCACCCTGGAGAGGCAGACCACCGCCATGTCGTACGAGATCTACGGAAAGCACGTGCTCATGGGAGCCTTCGGCATCCTGGAGACCGACCACCAGATGCTGCACACCTACCGGGCCAGGGACCTGCGGGCCGAGGCCGCCGCCGACGCGCTGGCCCGGGAGCCGGGGTCGCGCGGGGAGCGGGTGCGGCGTGCGGAGCGAGCGCTGGACGCGGGGGAGATACGGGGGCTGCGGGCGCGCTTCGGCTGGTCGCTCGTCGGCCTCGGGCTGCGGCTCGCGGTGCCCGGTCGCACGGAGGTGCGCACCTGAGGAGCCTGCGGGGGTGGCTCAGACCGGCGGCAGGGGTCGCGCGGTCAGCAGGTCGGTACCTTGCCGCCGTCGCCGAGCGCCCGGAGCGCAGAGACCGCGCCCTTGAGCGTGGTGACGGGGACGAGGCGGAGCCCCTTGGGGAGTTCGGAGCGGGCGTCGGAGCACTCGTCCCTCGGAACGAGGAAGACGGTCGCGCCGTCGCGGCGGGCGGCCTTCGTCTTGAGGGCGACACCGCCGACGGCGCCGACCTCGCCGCTGTCGGTGATGGTGCCCGTACCGGCGATGGTGCGGCCCCCGGTGAGGTCGCCGCCCTTGCCGTCGCCGTCGAGCTTGTCGACGATGCCGAGCGAGAAGAGGAGCCCGGCGCTCGGGCCGCCGACATCGGCGAGGCGCAACATGACCTCGACGTCCTTGTCGGTGCGGCCGAGGTAGGAGAGGGCGGCGTTGGTGGCGTGGTCCTGGGAGGAGCGCATGTCGGCGAGGTTGTGCCGCTCGATCTCCTTGACGTCGCCGCCGGGGTAGACCGAGTCGCGCGGCATGACAGCGCGGTCGGTGCGGAAGTAGCCGTCGACCACGTCCCCGAGCTTGACGGTCGCGTCGGGCGCGGTGGCGAGGATGGTCGTCATCCTGAGCTGCCCGCTGGTACGGCGTTCGGGGGCGCCGCTGATCGTGATGACCTTCTGCCCCTTGTCCGAACCGAGCACGTTCGCCGTGGTGCCGGGCTGGGCGACGGTGAACGGCAGCGGCGCGAGCGCGGCGACGAGGAGCAGCGCGAGCACCGGCAGGACGCACAGGAGGAGGACGCGGGGGCGCCTGAGACGGAAGGACACGCCCACAATCTAACGCGAGCCACTCGGCCCCCGGCCTCCCCACCCGCGCCACGGCGCGGGGCACCCGGCGGGATGGCGGATCGGGGGACCGCGGGCGGGGGCCTTGGGGGCAGCCGGGCGGGAGTGTTGGGCGCGGTGGTGGAGTGGTGGGGTGGCAGGGAGCGGCGGCGTGGGGCACGGGGTCGGGGTGGCCCCGGGGGACGGATCGCGGAAACGGGGGCGGGGTGCCGGGGGGGGCGACGGGCCTCCGCGTGTCCCCCGCAGGGGCCGGTCTCTTCGCGCCGTGGGGGTGTCCGGCATCGGGCCCGCCGCGCACCCGCACGGGTCAGCGCGGGGCGTGTCCGGCACCCCGGACCGCTGGGCCACGGAGCCTGTCCCTCGTCTGCGCGCCGGGCCCGCGCGCCCGTCCGCGCACCTCAGCGCGCGTTGTCGCACGTCCTTCAGCCCAACCCGCGCCTGCCCCTCAGCGCAAGGCACCTCCCCCCCCCCCGCAACTCAGAGCAGCTCCCCCCTCAGCGCAAGGCGTCCGCCACCTCGCGGGCCGCGTCGACGACGCGTTGGGCGACGCGTTCGGGAACCGAGTCGGGGAGCATCACGACGCCCACGCTGCCTTCGAGGCCCGTGACGCCGAGGAGGGGGGCCGCGGCTCCGCAGGCGCCCGCGTCGAGTTCGTCGCGGGTGAGGGTGCAGGTCGGGATGGTGCGTCCGGCGGGGGTGCGGGAGGCGAGGATGGCCCGTCCGGCGGCGCCCTGGTCGAGGGCGTGGCGGAAGCCGGTGCGGTAGGCGACGTGGAAGTCGGTCCAGGTGGGCTCGACGACGGCGACGGCGAGCGCGTCGCTGCCGTCGACGAGGGTGAGGTGCGCGGTCGCGCCGATGTCCTCGGCGAGCGAGCGCAGCGCCGGCAGCGCGGCCTCCCGCACGAGCGGGTGCACCTGCCGGCCGAGGCCGAGCACACCGAGCCCGATGCGCGCGCGGCCCCCGAGGTCGCGCCGGATCAGCGCGTGCAGTTCCAGCGTGGCCAGGAGGCGGTAGACGACGGTGCGGTTGACCCCGAGCCGGGCCGAGAGTTCGGTGACGGTGAGACCGTGGTCGGTCTCGGCGAGCAGTTTGAGGACCTTGAGTCCACGGTCGAGCGTCTGAGAGGTCTCCGCGGTCACGACGCCCACTCCTTCGATGAGGTGCGGCGGGGCCCGACCGTACGGGCGCGGGGCCACCGGTCCCGTCCGGCGCACGGCACCTCGTACCCGGTCCGCCTGCGAGTCGCACCGGCTGCGCTCCGGGGCGACGCTGCCACGGGGCGTGTGCGTTGCCCGGACAGTAGCGAGCGGTCCCCGCTCAGCGGAAGGCGTTGTCCAGTATCCGGGCGGTAACGGAGCCGAACCGTCCGTATTACCCCTTGAGGAACTCAGCATGTACACGGAAAGCACACAGGAGGAAGCGGAGCGGCGCGCCGAACACGGAGCGGGCGCGGCGTCCTTGCCCCACCCGCCCACCGCCGCGCGCTCCGCGACCGCCCGCCCCACCGATACCCGCTGGGTCGCCGCCGAGGCCCGCTCCGCCACCGCCCGCCCCATCGCGTCGCCGCCAGCGCCCGCATCGCCGCGGCCCGCTCCGCCACCGTCCGCCCCAGCGAGGTCCGCTGCGTCGCCTCGCGCTGCGCCGCCCGCTTCCGCGCCGCTGCCCCGCCGTCGCTTGGTCACTTCATCCGCGTGGCCCACTCGCGCACCTTGTCGATGCGCTGCCGGATCTGCCCCGCCGTCGCCTCCGCGCTCGGCGGTCCACCGCACACGCGGCGCAGTTCGGTGTGGATCACGCCGTGGGGTTTGCCGCTCTGGTGGGTGTAGGCGCTGACGAGGGTGTTGAGCTGCTTGCGCAGTTCGAGGAGTTCCTTGTGCGAGACGACGGGCCGCCGCTCGGCGGGGAGTTCGAGCAGATCGGCGTCCTCGGCCGGCTTCTTGCGGCTCGTCGCGATCTGCTTGGCCTGCCGCTTCTGGAGCAGCATCTGCACCTGGTCCGGTTCGAGGAGGCCCGGGATGCCGAGGTAGTCCTGCTCCTCCTCGCTCCCAGGATGCGCCTGCATGCCGAACTCGGCGCCGTCGAAGAGGACGCGGTCGAAGACGGCCTCGGACTCCAGCGCCTCGAAGGAGAACTGCTCCTGCTCGCCGGTGTCCTCGTCCTGCTCCTTGTTCGCCTCGTCCATCTCCTTCTCGGACTCGGCGTACGGGTCCTCCTCGCCGTTCTTCTTCGGCTTGTCGAGGACGTGATCCCGCTCCAGCTCAAGGGCGTTGGCGTGGCCGAGCAGGTCGGGGACGGTCGGGAGGAAGACGGAGGCGGTCTCGCCGCGCCTGCGCGAGCGCACGAAACGGCCGACGGCCTGGGCGAAGAAGAGGGGCGTGGAAATGGTGGTGGCGTAGACGCCGACGGCGAGGCGCGGCACGTCGACGCCTTCGGAGACCATGCGGACCGCGACCATCCAGCGGTCCTCGTTGTGCGAGAAGGTGTCGATGTTCTCGGAGGCGCCGGAGTCGTCGGAGAGGACGAGGGTCGCCTTCGTGCCGGTGATCTCGCGGATGAGCTTGGCGTAGGCGCGGGCCTGCTCCTGGTCGGAGGCGATGACGAGGCCGCCGGCGTCGGGGATGCCCTTGCGGACCTCGCTGAGGCGCTGGTCGGCGGCGCGCAGCACGTTCGGCATCCACTCGCCGCGCGGGTCGAGCGCGGTGCGCCACGCCTGCGAGATGGCGTCCTTGGTCATCGGTTCGCCGAGCCGTGCGGCGATCTCGTCGCCCGCCTTCGTGCGCCAGCGCATGTTGCCGCTGTACGAGAGGAAGATGACCGGGCGCACGACGCCGTCGGCGAGGGCGTTGCCGTAGCCGTAGGTGTAGTCGGCGGCGGAGCGGCGGATGCCGTCGTTGCCCTCGGCGTAGGTGACGAAGGGGATGGGGTTGGTGTCGGAGCGGAAGGGGGTGCCGGTGAGGGCGAGGCGGCGGGTCGCGGGTTCGAAGGCTTCGAGGCACGCCTCGCCCCAGGACTTGGAGTCGCCCGCGTGGTGGATCTCGTCGAGGATGACGAGGGTCTTGCGCTGCTCGACGCGGTTGCGGTGCAGCATGGGGCGCACACCGACGCCCGCGTAGGTGACGGCGACGCCCACGTACTCCTTGGAGACGGGCCCGGCGCTGTAGTCGGGGTCGAGCTTGATCCCTATGCGCGCGGCGGCCTCCGCCCACTGCTTCTTGAGGTGCTCGGTCGGGGCGACGACGGTGATCTGCTGCACGACGTGGTGGTGCAGCAGCCAGGAGGCGAGCGTGAGCGCGAAGGTCGTCTTCCCGGCGCCGGGGGTGGCGACGGCGAGGAAGTCGCGGGGCTGTTCCTGTACGTACCGCTCCATCGCGCCCTCCTGCCAGGCGCGCAGCTTCCCCGCCGTACCCCAGGGGGCCCGGCCGGGGAAGGCGGGAGAGAGGTGTGAGGAGGAGGTGGGGGTGGTAGTCACGTTCTCCGCTGAATCAGGCTCGGCTGCGTGGACGAGCAGCCACCCTATCCCCGCCCCCGGGACGGGCGCGGCGCCCGGCGCGGAGGGAGGGCACGGGTGCGACGGGCGTCACACCGAGGGTGGCACGGACCGTGGGCGGGTGTCACGAGCGCGGGGTCGGGGCGAGGCCGAGGGGCGGCGGAGGGCGTGCCCGTACCTGCCGCGCCGCGTCCCGCTCCCCGGCGGGCTCCCGCCGCCCCGCCAGCTCCCGCAGCACGTCGGCGATCTCCCCCACGTCCCGCGTCTCCCCCGCCGCGACGGACACGACGAGGCGTTCGGCGGTGTCCGTGTCGGTGCGGAGGGAGACGCCGTGGAGGCGGAGGAGGACGGCCGTCGCGATCCAGGCGGTGCGCTTGTTGCCGTCGACGAGGGGGTGGTTGATCGCGAGGGACTGGAGGAGGGCGGCGGCCTTCGTGAAAAGGCCGGGGTACGCCTCGGTGCCGAGCATGCGCCCGTAGGGGCGGTGGAGCGCGGAGTCGAGGAGCGCCGCGTCCCGTACGAGGACCGGCTGGTCATCGACCGCGACGGTCGCGACGGCGAGCGCGTCGGCGGGCGAGAGCCGCGCGCTCATCGCAGCCGGTCGATCAACTCGGCCCAGCGCGCTGCCTCTTCGCGGGCGAGGCGGAGGACGGTCGCGCGGTCGGCGGCGGTGTACTCGTCGTCGGTCGCGGTGCGGTCCTCGGGGCGCTCGGTCATGGCGGCAGCGTACGAGCGGGCACGGGGGCTGAGCACCGGGTTTTCAGTGGCCCGCGACCTCGCGCGACGGATTCGCGGTCTCGCGCGACGGGTTCGCGACCTCGCGCGAGGGGTGCGCTTGGCGACAGTGCGTTGGCATGGGGCGCCGCCGCGCATACCTAGACTCGGACGGCCCGAGGAGCGGACCGGTGAGGGAGTCGAGCGGCGTGGTCGAGAGCGTGGTGACGGTCGGCTCGCGCGGGAGCGCGCTGGCGCGGGCGCAGGTGCGGGAGATGGTGGAGCGCTGGGAGCGCGAGGTGCCGGGGGCCCGGTTCGTGCGGCGGGTGATCACGGAGGCGGGGGACGCGGACCGGAGCACGCCCACGGTCGCCGGGGTGACGCGGCGCGCGGGTGCGTCGGCCTTCTCCTCGCGGCAGGAGGCGGCGCTGGTACGCGGCGAGGTCGATGTCGTCGTGCACTGCCTCAAGGACCTCCCGACCGCCCCGGCCCCGGGCACGGTGCTGCTGCGGACGCCGGGGCCGCGCGAGGACGTGCGGGACGCGCTGTGCGGGGCGACGCTCGCGGGACTGCCCACAGGCGCCCGGGTCGGTACGGGTTCGACGCGGCGGGTCGCGCAGATGCTCGCGCTGCGTCCCGACCTGGAGGTGGTCCCGGTGCGGGGCAACGTCCCGGCCCGCCTGGCCCGTACCCGTACCCTCGACGCGGTCGTGCTCGCGGCGGCCGGGCTGCACCGCCTCGGGCTCGCGGACGAGATCACCGAGTACCTGGACCCGGAGGCGTACCCGCCCGCGCCGGGGCAGGGCGCGCTCGCGATCCAGGTACGGGAGGACAGCGAGGCGGCGCGCCTCCTCGCCGCGAGCGGGGACGCGGCGACCGACGCGGAGGTCCGTGCCGAACGTGTGCTGCTCGCCGAACTCCACGGCGGCTGCTCCGTCCCCCTCGGCACCTGGACGAGCCGCCCCTCCCCCACCCTCCTGCGCCTCCACGCGGCCGTGACCACCCCGGACGGCACCCACCAGATCGCCGCCACGGCGCAGGGCCCGGCGGAGGAGCCGGAGAAGCTGGCCCTGACGGTGGCGGAACGCCTCCTCGCCCAGGGCGCGGCCCGCATCCTCGCGACGGCGACCGCCTGAGGGCGAGCGGGAGAGAGGGCACGGCGGCGCGCACGCAGGAGGCACACGAGGCCGAGTGCGGTGCGCGGTACGCGGACGGGGCCGGTGTGGGGGTCGACGCTGAGCGGTCCCCCGGTCGTCGTCCCGCTGTCCGCCCTCAACGGCTGGGGTGGGTGCTCGGGGAAGGCTCGCTCCGCGGGGGCCGAGGGCCGTGACGACTACGACCACGCCCGCGAGGTGGAAGGGTGGGGCGGGGCGGGAGCGATCGGTACGAGCACCGCCACCGCACTCGTCCTCGTCCTGGCCGACGAACCGGCGAGGACGTGCCCGTGCTGGAGAGGCTGTTCTTCGTGCGGTGACCGGGACGGACACGGAGGAGGGGGTGTTCGCGGCGGCGGAGCGGGGCCGACCGATCCGGGAAGTGCGGGGTGGCTCGGCCGCAGCCGTCGCATGTCGAAGACGAGCTGTGGGCGGCGGTCGATCGACTGTTGCCGAAGGTCGAGGGTCGCACGCGCTACCCCGTGCGTAGCGGCATCCCGATCGACTGGTGTTCCAGGGCATTGTGTTCGTGCTGCGCACCGGGATCACCTGGTAACACTTGCCACCGGAGCTCGGTTTCAACTCGGGCGTGACGCGTTGATGCCGCCTGCCCAAGTGGGCCGAGGCTGGCGCCTGGCCCAGCCCCACGAGTCCGACCTTGTCGGACTCCTCCCAAGCTGCAGTTGACAGCTCCCCCCTCGGGGAGTTGGGGCGTGTCTCGGAAGTAGATCAGGGTCGCGCAGTGATGTTCCATGGCGAGCGGTCGGGCCAGTCGGTCAGACGACGTTGAAGCCTCGGGCGGCGTCATGGATGTCGGCGTCCACGACGTAGATGACTTGTGTGGTCACGATGAAATGGACCATCGCTCCGTCCAGCCAGCTGGAACGCGTGAGGTCGTCGTTCGTGAAGACGAGGTGGGTGGAAGGGCCGTCGGGGTCATCGGTGACCCGATCAACTAGGCGTTTCAGGGAACGGCGATCATCGGGAGGCAGGTAGTCGCGGAGCCGGGCCACTCGCTCGGTGAACTCAACACGGCGCTTCATGGTGGCCGGAGTGTAGGTCCATGTGCACGATGCGGTCCTCGGAATTTCCGGGGGAGAGTTGGTGAGTGGGGAGCCGGATGGGTGGACTTCCTGCGGGTGTGTTCGCCAGGCGATTCCGAAAGCGCTCGTCAAAGCCCCTCGTTGACGGCTGCGACCAGAGCTGTCGCTGCGTAGCGGACGGCGAGCTTGGCGTATCTCGTGGCCACCGCGCGGTGCCGCTTGAGACGGTTGATGCCGCACTCCACTGCGTGGCGCTCGCGGTAGTCGGCTTTGGCGAACTTCGGTGGCCGACCCCCCGTGGGAGCCGCGCCTCTTGCGGTTGGCGATCTGGTCGTGCTTCTCCGGGACAGTGCAGCCAATGCCGCGTCCGCGCAGATAGGCGCGGTTCGCGCGGGAGCCGTACGCCTCGTCAGCCCGCACGCGGTCGGGTCGGACGCGCGGCCGTCCCGGACCGGTGCGGGGCACGCGGACCTTCTACAGCACAGGTTCGAACTGTGGTGAGTCCCCACACTGCCCAGCTGTGACCACGGTCGACATTGGCTTCTGACCCTGCTCGACGGCCAGGTGCAGTTTGGTCGTGAAGCCACCACGCGATCGTCCCAGCCCGTGGTCATCGGGCTCAGTGAATACGCCGCCCAGTGGTTCCTTCTGCAGCTCGCCCTGCTTGCCGCCCCGGCCGCGTGCTGACGGGTGCGGCAGACCGTGGAGTCGACGCTCAGGTCCCAGACGATCGCGCCCTTCGCGTCGGCCAGGTTCTGGAGCCGGGTAAGGATCCGGCGCCAAGTGCCGTTGCGGCCACCGGCGGAACAGGTCGAACACCCGGTTCCACGGCCCATACTCGACGGGGATCTCCCGCCACGGAACTCCGGTCCGGACACGGAACCGTATGCCGTCGATCAAACGCCGCCGAGGCCAGACAGGCGGCTGCCCCGACCTGACCCCCTTTGGCAACAGCGCCTCCAGAACCGCCCACTGCTCGTCCGTAAGATCACCCCGGCCCATGAACCGTGATCATTCACAGCCCGAGATCCACTTTCGGCACACGCCCTAGCTCTCGCAGGGCGCTGTCCATCTTGTCTAGGCCGGTGAGCAGGGCATGCGGTATTGGGCCGGAAGACGCATGTTCCGCGCTTGTGTTCCGCTGACCTGAATCTCTGCCAGGCGGCCGGGTTCGACGAGGACATCGTCTTCGCCGCCAAACCGGGCCTGGCCGGAGTGCTGATCGGGCGGTTCCCGGACAACGGGCACCGCGTCGGTCGGACGACTGCCGAGGACCTGCGCGAGGCAGGAAGCCTGTCGGACAGCGGTGGAATGATGCATTCCGGGCTGTCTCGTGAAGCAGCAACTACCCTCGCGCCTCGTAAACGCTCGGGCGCTGGCACCGCCGGGCCACGCGGGGCGCATTTATACAGGCTTCTTGAAAAAAGAAGGACCGCCGATGACGGGGTTCTTTTCTCTCCTCAATTTGACGCGAACAGTGGCTTGTTCCCCGTTAAACCGACGCAGACAGTGGCTTGTTCCTGGCGTTTCAGGTAAAGGATTGGCAAAAAATATGCCAAAGGCACGGGCCTGAGGTACTGGCTCGCGAATGCAGAAAGCGCTTGACTTCCGGATAGTCGTGGGTTCATGATCGGTCGCGGCTCCGGGGGGTCTTTCGAATGGAGGGGGAGTATCGCTGTGCGTGAGCGCCATCAAGAAGAGTGGTGCAAGGTAATGCGCTTCTGGATTGCGAGGCGCCGACGCGAGCGCGAACTCCAGTAGACAGAAGATCTCCTGCGAGGCGTCACCAAGAAATCGCACTGACTGATTCATGCGGACTTACTGCAGAATCCTTAGTCGCTATAAGACTGATCTCGACAATACGGCACGGAGGGAATGTCATGCCAGTTGACACTGACCGTACATTGGCTGAGAAGTTTGAGGCGGATGGGTTTGTTACGACCGGACGCCTGCTCTCAGAAGCAGAAGTCGACACCTACCGCGAGATCTACGATCGCTTTTTGAGCGGCGAGATCGAGAGCGGTGACAAGCGGTCCGATCTCGGCTCCCACGTCACTCGCAAGAACGGCGTGAAGGAAAACATCACTCAGATCATGTGGCCGTCCGCTCTCCATAAAACGCTGATGGACATGCCGCTGCATGCACGGGCTCTCAGCATGGCGAAGGAACTGATCGGCGAGGACGCCGTTTTCGACTTCGACATGCTCATCCACAAAGCCCCGCACGCAGACGTAGCAACCCCCTGGCACCAGGACGCGGCTTATTGGATCGATCTGCCCGACAAGCGGGCGGTGTCGATCTGGGTGGCGCTCGACGACGCTGTCCCGGACAACGGATGCATGTGGTACGTCAAGGGTTCGCACAAGCAACCTCTCCGCCGACACTACGAAACGGCAGACGGCAAGAACATCCAGTGCGACTGCTCCGAGGATGAACCCGGTGCGACGGCAATCCCCCTTGGGCTGGGAGAGGGGGTGGCTCACTCGGGTACTACGCTGCACTACTCGCGCGGAAACAGCACACATTCGGTGCGTCGCGCCTACATATTGAACTTCCGCCCTGCGGAAATGCTTCGCCTTGAGCGTGAGCGCGGATACGACGTGGGCCTGACGGAGAACGTCCGACTGGTGCGCAATTCTGATGCCGCCCAGGACGCGGGTATCCAGAAGTGACCTCAGTCGAATCGCATCTAGCCGGCATAGTCGTCGTCAACGAGAAATATTTCCCCCACAGCGAGAAAGATCCCGCACACGTAGGAGCGACCTCATTCGCTCACTCCGTCCTGCGCTTCCTGCGACAGGTCGAACTGTGCGCAGGGATTCTTCTCTACAAGAGAGATGAAAGCCTGACGGAACCGCTCATGCATTTTGAGCACAGGGCTGGTTTTCTGTGCGCAATTATGCGCTTCAACTTCGGCATGGACGACCAGGCTGTGAGTCGCTGCATTGCCAAAGCGAGCCAACGCCTGCTCGACGCGCAGGACATCAGGCGTCCGGCAATGCTCTACTATCAGACCGATGCACTGCTCGGCTTCCACCCAGAAGAGCTTTCTGCTTGCGTGACACACCACGGCCCGTTCGTGTCCGATTTCATCGGAAGGTTCCCAGCAGAAGAGACCGGGCAGGCATTCGGTGACGCCGTCAAAGCCTTGCACCTGCTCAAGTATCAGGAATTAGGGCTGGAGAAACTCCGGTACAGCGACAGAATGTTTGTGCTCCAGCATTCCCACATCCAACGCAGACACCTGATCGACCGAGGTGTGGATGCGCGGCGAATCCGTGCTGTACGTCCCCCTATTCCGGTCCTGAACTCTGCCGAAACACTTCAGGGCGAAAAACTGTGCGCCTTTGTCACCGGCGCAGAGCTTCTCGTTTTCACGGCCGTAGCGCGACTGGACTACTTCAAGAACATCGAACTTCTCGTGGACGCGAGCGTCCAGGCGCGCCAGCGTGGCATACCTCTGCGCATGCTGATAGTAGGTGACGAAGCAGACAACGATGTCAGACGACGGCAGCTGCTGCGTCGTGTGCCTACTGAGCATCTGCCGAGTTTCATGGCCACCAGTAAGCTGTCCAAACCGCAACTTCACGCGTTGTTTCGTGAGGTCAGGCATCAAGGGCTCTTCGTATGTCCCTCGCGCTACGAGACCTTGGGCATCACCCCGCTGGAAGCCGCTCTTAGCGGAGTCTGCACGCTCATGACCAACTCGGAGAGAGTCGAAGCGGGGCGTTTCTTCCCCGCCACGTACCGCTTCGAACCGTCACCGGCGGGCCTGTGCGGCGCGATCGAGCGAATCCACTACAGCGATCCGGGCGTGCAGCACATGGGGAAGGAGCTTCAGGGAGTCATCTCGGAGCAGATCTCCGAGGAGAAGTTCGAGCGTGATGCGCTCAGTGCCTGGGGACACTTCTCGGACACCGCGCAGGAGCTGACTCCCACAGCTGATCTGGCTACTTGAGGCCGGAAGGAGCAGCACGCTCGGATCGGGATAGCTGCCGGCGGTTCGGGCATCAGCTCGGCTCGAACCAGTCGATCATGGCTTCGTACTCCGGAGCGTGATCATCGTCGGCGGATGTCCATATGCCGGTGCTGTGTTGCCGCTCCCACTCTGAATGCCGGTTGCGCAGTGCGTCCACGAAGTCCGAGGCGAGGCAGGCCGACTCGTACAAATCCTGGTCCGTGTCCTGTGCACTGGCTCCGACGATCTGACCACGTACCTGCGCCGAGTGGCCGTAGCGGAACGAACCCGTGCCAAGCAGATGAGGCTCTATGTGCACCGCTTCGCCGTTATTGCGCCCGAGGCGCCGATGCGCACCTGCCTTGGCGGCGGCGTTCGGTAGAAAGGTGTGACCTTGGTCGCCTATCGCGATGACTCCAAGTACCGCTTCCTCATTGGGCGTCCAGGCACCCGCTGTGGGATCCATGAGGACGAAACCCATCGAGTCCTGCGGGTAGACGCCGCGCGGCGCATTGGCCCCCGTGGAGGTGTGGTGCCGCCAAATGCTGGTTGCCCGGCGACAGGCCACTTCGAGCAGGAGTGAGTCGAGCCCGGCGGAGTCGAAAAGGTAGGCGTAGGGGTTGCGACGGTGGGCCACCTGGACCTTGAGCCCCTCAGCCGAGATCACTGTCATACCAGTCATGCCGAACCTCCTTATAGATAAGCCAAGTTGAAGAAGGCTTTATGTGATCACGGACCGCGGACAGCGTCTGTTGCCAAGATCACATTTGCCTGCGAACCGCCACTCTCAAAGGTGTTGCTATGAAGATGCGAAGTCTTGAAGGCGTCGGCCCGGGACCAATCCGGCTCAGCGGGGCGGTCATGACCCACCCCATCCGTATGGAGGCTGCTTCTCGCCTGGCAGAGGCGGACACGCTCGGACGGGTTTGCGTCGTGACAGACCCGGAGCCGGATGGTCCCCCGACAGCCCTGCGGTCCGCGGCCCTTGCCTGGCAGAGTGTTAACGAGGACGCCACCCATCACCTGGTGCTACAGGATGACGTCGTCCTGGCGGAGGGATTCTTCACCTACGCCGAACGCGTAGCGGCGGCCGTGCCCGATGAGGCTGTCGCCTTCTACGCAGGCTGGGAAGGGCGTACAGGCGCGGCACTTCGTATGGCCGCGCTTGCGGGGCAGGAATGGACGTATGCGATCGAAGAACACAGCCCATGCCTGGCTTTGATGCTCCCCGCCGATGTGGCACGCGGCTATACCGGCTACGCAGCCGAAGAAGGCCGGGGCTGGCCCTACGACGTAGTGATGCAGCGCTACCTCAACTCGCGCGGCGTTCCGATCAGAGTGTCCGTCCCAAGCACGGTCGACCACAGTGAAGTACCCAGCATCGCGGGAAACAGCACACACGGATGGCGTCAGTCCCCGCTGTTCACCCATCGCGCGCCGGAACCCACCACGTTTCGCTGCACGCAGTTCGCCACCGTTCCCTTCTACCAGTACGGGCTTGCACGAACGGCTCTGCGCCAGGACGCCCAAGCCCCTTGGCAGTACATCGAGACCGAGCGCTACCTGCAGCGGGTAGGACTGGGCGAACAAAGTTCGTCCGCGCTCGCGGCGGCAGGCTCTTCCCACTTGCCCGAACGGGTGACGAAGGCTGTGTGGGAAACAGCCTTCGCGATGGGGGCCGTGATTGCGTCGCTCACGGATGAGCTCCCCACTCGCGAAGTACTGCGCACGGTACTGGACTCTGTGGGACCCGGGGGGCTCTGCGAGGACTACACCGCCGACGATCTGCGCGAGCTGATCCCGGCTGTTGGTGAACTCGCCCTGACAGCCTTTGAGGCAGGGCGCCGGGCCCAGCCGATGTCCGCTCCGCTCACAGAGACTGCTCGTGTGGCGGTCATTGCCGACGAGGACACGGCATTCAGTCGTCACCTGACTGGGCTCTTGGGTGACCTCGGATACCGCGCCGCCAACCTGTCCGGCCCCCTCGACTCCGCGCAACTGAAGGACAGCGCCTTCGTAGTGCATCTGGGAACCCCCAGGGCGCACTCGCGGGTGCTCGCGGATGTCCTGTCGGTCGTCGAGGAGGCCGGTGTCGAACGGTTCGTCCACATCAGTTCGGCGGCCATCTACCGAGGCCTGGATGCCACCACTTTCACCGAGGACCTGATCACCGGGCCTCCTGACGACGCCCAGGCCCGAGAGTGGTGGGAGCAGGAGGACCAGTGCCGTCGATGGGGCCGAGAGGCCGGTATTCCCGTACAGATCCTGCGGCTGGCCGAGCCGGTGGGACCGGGCGTCTTCGCCGAAGGAACAGCCGCGCGGTGGATTCACCGAGCCTGGACCAGGCGCCCTCTGTCGCTGGACCGTGGACGTCGACACCAGGTACTTGACCACGGAGACGTGGCAGGTGCCATCACCGCCCTCCTGGCTGCCCCGGCAGGTCAGACAGTGTTCAACGTCGCCTCGGAAACATACAGCGAAGAGGAACTGGCCGAGCTGGTGGCCGTGCTGGCCCGCCGAATGCCCTGGCACGACGCACCGACCGCGGCCGACCGTGGAGGGGTCATGTCCACCGAACTGGCCGAAAAAGAGCTCGGCTGGCACTCCGCGCTGCCGGCTCTGGGAGGCCTGCGCGCCTTGGCCCAATGGCTTGCCTGCGACGTACACGACGCCGTCACCGGGCTCCCGCAGATCGGCAGCGATGTCTGATCAGACGGCGGATGAGAAGCCGCAGCAGGCGCTGGACGCGGAAGCCGACACAGCGCAAGAGGGCTTGTTCTCCCGCCACTACGCGGTGGCAACACTCAGCTTTGCCGCCACAATGTTCCTGACCGGATTCACCGCCCTGGCCGTGGTGCCTACCCTGCCGACGGCAGCCGACGCCCTCGACGGCGTGTCGCTGTTCCCGCTGGTTACCGGCTGTTTTGTGGCAGCGAGTCTGCTGGGTGGGGTCCTGGGCGGCAACTGGGCTGACCGTTCCGGGGCTCGTCGGCCCCTGGCAACGGGCATGGCACTGACGGTGGTCACACTCCTGGTAGCCGCTACGAGTACCTCGATCTGGCAGCTCGCCCTTGGTCGGTTCCTGGACGGCTTGGCAGCCGGCATGGTGGCCGTGTCCGTCAACACGGCCATCGGTGAAACCTATCCGGACCGTCTACGGCCACGCGCTTTGGCCCTCATGAGCACCAGTTGGATCATTCCGTCCTTGACGGGACCTCCGTTGGCCGGAGTGGTAACCGAAGCTTGGTCGTGGCGAGCAGTGTTCTACGGCCTGGCCGTACTGACACTCCTGCCTGCCATCGCGCTGGGCATCGTGTTGCGCGGCCGCGCCTGGGCAGTGGCGCACGAGCATGTGGAAACCCTTCCCAAACGCCCCGCCGTGCTGGTCGCCGCCACGGTCAGCGTAGGTGCGGCGCTCGGACAGTACGGCGTATCGGGCTGGGACGTGCGGCACGCCGTCTTCACCGTCGCGGGGATGACCGTGCTCGTATTGCTGGCGCCCCGCCTCCTGCCCGCCGGTACCTGGCGGGCTGTACAGGGACTTCCTGCCACCGTGCTCCTACGAGGTCTGGGGTCCGGCGTCTTCTTCACACTCGAGGCCTTCGTCCCGCTGATGCTGGTCAGCCATCGCCACGTCTCCGCCGTCCTGATCGGTTTCATCTTCACCAGCGCATCCGTGGTCTGGGCAGGCGCCTCCTGGGTGCAGGGCCGGGTACTGGAAAACTGGCCCCGTCACCGGCTGGTAGGTGCAGGGGCCCTGGTGCAGGCCACGGCCGTCGCCGTAGCCGTAGCCGGAACGCTCCCCGGGGTCCCCGCCCTGACCGCTGCCGCAGCCATGCCGCTCGCCGCCGTCGGTATGGGCCTGCTGGAACCCTCTCTGATCGTGCTCTCACTAGTCCACAGCTCAGCCGGCGACCGCGGCTATGCCAGCGGCGCCATGCAGTCCAACCAGAACCTGGGGCAAATTCTCATCCTCGGGCTAGCCGCCGCTGCGCTCAACATCACCCTGGCCTTTGGCACCACGGGTCTGGCGGGCTACACCACCGCCTTCGGACTCCTCCTGCTGCCAAGCCTTCTGCTGATCGTGCTGTCCGGGCGCACACGTCAACACTGAGCCCCCAGCCAGCACCCACTCCACATGCCCCCCGTCGGAAAGAGAAACCGTGCGCAACGATCTCGTTGTCATAGGCCTGGGCTACGTCGGACTGCCACTGGCGCTTGAGGCGACCCGTGCTGGACTGACTGTCACCGGACTCGACCGTGACCCCGCCACCGTCACCTCGCTCAACGACGGCGTATCGCATGTCGACGACATCAGCAACAACGATGTCAGCGAGATGCTCAAGGCTCACTTCACCGCCACTCACGACGAGAGCGTCATCGCGGATGCCGCCGTTGTTGTGGTGTGTGTACCCACGCCCTTGTCCCCGCATGGCGGTCCGGACCTGACCATGGTGGAGAGCGCATGCATCTCGATCAGCCGCCATCTGCGTCCCGGCACGTTGGTAGTCCTGGAATCGACCACCTACCCGGGCACCACCGACGAGGTAGTGCGCCCGATACTTGAGAGTTCGGGCCTCGCTGCCGGAACCGATTTCCACCTCGCCTTCTCCCCCGAACGCGTCGACCCGGGCAATCGGCTCTTCGGAATCCGCAACACTCCCAAGGTCGTCGGCGGCCACACCCCCGATTGCACGAGTGCCGCTGCCTCGTTCTACGGGAAATTCGTCGACGAGATCGTACAGTCCGCAGGAACCCGCGAAGCCGAGATGGCCAAGCTCATCGAGAACACATACCGTCACGTCAACATCGCGCTGGTGAACGAGATGGCCGTGTTCTGCCATGAACTCGGCATCGACCTGTGGAACGCCATCGACTGCGCAGCCACCAAACCCTTCGGCTTCCAGGCATTTCGCCCCGGACCGGGCGTCGGCGGCCACTGCATACCCATCGATCCAAATTACCTCGCGCACAAGGTGCGCACCCTCGGCTACCCCTTCCGCATGGTCGAACTGGCACAAGAAATCAACACCAGAATGCCCAGATATGTGGTCGAACGCGCCCAGCAGCTCCTTGACCGGTCCGGAAAGACGCTCGGCGGAGCCACTGTCTTGCTGATGGGGGTGACATACAAGGCCGACATCGCCGACCAGCGAGAGACCACGGCCAGGCACGTGGTACAGCGCCTTCGTGCGCTCGGTGCCGAAGTCATCTTCCACGACCCCTACGTGCCCGTCTGGGAGGTCGACGGTATCCCGGTGAAGGCCGCCGCAGGGGATCTGATCAAGGCTCTGGCGAGTGCGGACCTGGTGATCCTTCTCCAGCAACACCGATCGTACGATCTGGACCAGATCGAGCAGCACGCACCGCTCCTGCTCGATACCAGAGGATCCGCCCACGCAATGGCCCACGTCGAGCGCCTGTAACGCAGAACTGTCTGTCTCAAAGAGTCTCTTTCAACTACTGCGGGGATGACCCATGTGTGGAATTGCCGGCTGGCTTGACTTCGCGCGCGACGTGACTCAACACAGGTCTGTCGCCGAGGCGATGACCATGACGATGACGCGACGCGGCCCAGACGCCAGCGGCCTCTGGCTCGGTGAACACGTAGCACTCGGGCACAGGCGCCTGTCCGTCATCGACCTGGAAGGCGGATGCCAGCCCATGGCAACCGAGAAAGGGTCGGCACCCCAAGTCGTATTGACCTACAGCGGAGAGACGTACAACTTCCAGGAACTCCGCTCCCAGCTCCAGTCGATGGGACACCACTTCGATACGCGGAGCGATACTGAGGTGGTCCTGCGCGCCTACCAGGAATGGGGGGCCGAGTTCGTCCACCGCCTTGAGGGCATCTATGCCTTTGCCATCTGGGACGAACGCCGTCAAGAACTGGTCCTCGTCCGGGATCGCATGGGCGTCAAGCCGCTTTACTACGCGATCACACCCACCGGAGTGCTCTTCGGCTCCGAGCCGAAAGCCATCCTTGCCCACCCGGACTTCCAGCCGGTTCTCGACGCTGACGGCCTGCGCGACATCCTCTCCGTCGCAAAGGTACCAGGGAACGCCATATTCCAGGGGATGAGGGAACTTCCTCCAGGAAGCACTCTCACGGTAAATCGGTCCGGTGCCACGGAACGGATCTACTGGCGCCTTCGTATAGCGGAACACCCCGACTCACTCGACCACACCATCCAGACGGTGCGCGACATGCTAGAGACAATCGTGACACAGCAGATGGTGGCCGACGTGCCGCTGTGCACCTTGCTGTCCGGTGGACTGGACTCCAGCTCCCTCACCGCGCTGGCCGCCAAGGCAGCTCGCGAGCAAGGGATACGCGGTATCCGGTCCTGCTCGGTGAGCGACTCCGACCCCGAGCACACGAGCAACACACCGGCCAACGACGACCACGTATATGCTCGCCTGCTCGCCGACCACGTCGGCTCCACCCACAGCGAGCTCCCACTCAACACGGACAACCTCCTCAATCCGGAGCTACGAGCGTCCGTTCTGGCTGCCTACGATCTGCCGATTGCCAAGGGGGATGAACACGCCTCTCTCCAACTGCTCTTCGCCGGCGTCCGCCAGCACTCCACCGTCGCTCTCTCGGGGGAGTGCGGAGACGAAGTATTCGGCGGTTATCGCTGGCAGCGCGAACGCGATTCGGTCTTCTCCGGCACATTCCCTTGGGTGCATGACGGCCGGGACGCCTATCGGGGCAACGGCGACCTCTTTGATCCCGACCTCATCGCGAAGCTTGACCTGAACGTTTACGAACGCGATTGCTACAGCACGGCAATCGCCGAAATCGCCGCGCGCGAGCACTTGAAGGATCCCGAAGAAGCCCGCTACCGCGAAGCCACGTATCTGGCGCTTACACGGCACGCCCAGGTGCTGTTCGATCGCAAGGACCGCATGAGCATGGCGTGCGGCCTCGAAGTCCGTGTCCCCTTCGCCGACCACAAGCTGGTCGAATACACCTTCAACGTTCCATGGTCCATGAAGACCTTCGACGGCAGGGAGAAGAGCCTGCTCCGCGCATCGATGAAGGACCTGCTTCCGAAAGCAGTCGCCCAGAGGATCAAAGCCCCCTACCCGTCGATCCGGGATGGCGCCTACGACCGCGGCCTCCGGCAACGGCTGGCCGAGGTCATTTGCACCGCTGAGAGCCCGATCGCCCCGCTGCTCTCCACACAGCTGCGGCAGGCAGTGTCCAAGCACGGAGCATCCGCCTTGGCGGGGACCATAAGCCGGGCAGCGTTGGAGACGGCGCTCCAACTCGACGCCTGGCTGCGTACCTACAGCGTAAAAATCGCACTCTGACGGCCTGAAGCAAGTCGCAGCCCACGCATGGGAAGGTGCTCCTTTCGTCGCCCCGTCGCTCCGCCGCCAGGTCTGTACCGTGAACACGTGCCAGTACCGGCACGCGCTGCGGGGCGGTAGCGGCTCTGGCGAGGGAGCCGGAGCCGCTGTGAAGAGCCTTCGGCTCTCGAGGCAACGGTTGATCGAATCCATCCGCGCGTGCTGTCCGACAGCACCCGACGACAAGCAGCCGACCCCGAGCGGTCACCTCGTCAGGCGTTCTGAGAAGGGGGCTCTTCGGGGTGGTGAGGGGCCGGCCGATCCGGACCGGCGTGAGGGACGTGGCGCTGCGGATCACGGATGGTCCGGGGGTGCTGTTCGGCGCGGCCGGGGCGGGAGCGGAACCGCCGTGGCGTGTCTCGGCGGGCGAAGCAGGCTCCGGTGCCGCTCCCGGCGGGTCGGTGGCTGATGCGCGCGGTCCACGGGGCGGGCAGGGACTGGTCAAGAGGTGCGGTGCGCCGCCTGATCGCCGGGCCTCGCGTCCCCGCCCGTACCTCGCGACGCCCCGCGCCGGGCCGGTACCTTCGCCGCATGGCCGACTCCCCGGATTTCCTCATCGTGCTCACCACCACCGACTCCGAGGACCGTGCGCGGCGGCTCGCCGCGCGGGCCGTCGAGTCGCGGCTCGCCGCGTGCGCGCAGATCGACGGGCCGCTCACCAGCGTCTACCGCTGGGAGGGCGAGATCGCGACGGACACCGAGTGGCGCGTCACGTACAAGACGACGGCCGCGCGCTATGCGGCCCTGGAGGCCCGCATCAAGGCCGAACACACCTACGACACGCCGGAGATCATCGCGCTGCCGCTCACGGGCGGCAGCGCGGAGTACCTGGCGTGGGTGGCGGAGGAGACCCGGGAATGAGGCCCGTCGAGTCCTCTCCGCGCCGCTGAAGCCCGCGTGTTGAGCGATTTGGACATGAACCGGCCCGTCCACGGGGGGAGTTGCGCTCCATTCCGCGCCCCTGCCCACGGAGAAGCATCCGGGGCGTCCCGGGCCGGCCCAGCCACTGACCGAACCAGCCACTGACCGGCCCCGGCCACAGCGCGGACATGGCGCGGCCCGCCGGGCTGGGGCGCGGGGACGGTGGGGCGGCTGAAGGTGCGAGCCCGTTTCGACGGACAGCGGGGCGCACGTGCCGGTACGGGAGAAGGCGGAGCCCCCGAGGGCGGCCGACTACGCGGCTGAAGGTGGCTCCGTACCCGTACCCGTACCCGGCCCGGAACCGAGTCCGCGAGCCCACGCCACCCCGGACCGGCCCCCGCACCCGCACCCGCACCCGCACCCGCACCCGCACCCGCACCCGATCCTCGACGAGCCCGACCCTGCACCCAAGCCCGCCCACGTACCCGGGCCCGATCCCGCACCCGAGCCCCCCACCCAAGTCCCCCTACCCCCCGTCCCCCCACTCCCCCAGCACCCGCTCCAAGTCCCCCACCGCCGTCGTCACGCACTCCGTGAAGTCCGGCTCCGGGTCGGTGGGAGTGAGCCAGTGGGTGAAGGCTTGTTCGTACATGGTCAGGGCGAGGCGTACCAGGTAGGCGGCCTGGCGTGGTGGGGTGCCGCGGGCGGTGAGGAGGTCGCGGAGGAGGTCGTCGAGCGTCGCCGTCTTCAGGACCTCGCGCTCGCGCAGTTCCGGGTTCGCCGTCACGACGCGGTGGCGGGTGCGGGCGGTCTCGCGGTCCTCGGGGAAGAAGCGCGCGGTGCCCGTGAGCGCGTCGACGAGGAGCGGCCAGGGCCGGATTCCGGGGGGCGCCTCCGTCACGTACTGCTCCAAGTGGCCCACGAGGAGCGGCGTGCCGCCGAAGAGCGCCTCACGCTTGTCCGGGAAGTACCGGAAGAACGAGCGCTTCATGAGGCCCGCGCGCTCCGCGATGTCCGCGACGGTCGTGCCGTCGTAACCGCGCTCGGCGAACAGTTCCAGCGCGGCCTTCTCCAGGCGCGTCCGCGCGTCGGGCTCCCATCGTGGCATGCCGGAATCCTACGGCGGCGCACTCGGAGGGACCCCGATGACACCTGGTGTTATCGTTGCGAAGACATCAAGTGTCATCACTGTGAGTCCTGGGAGGCTGCTCATGCGAGCGGTGCAGATCGAGAAGTTCGGCGGCCCGGAGGAACTCCGCTTCGTCGAGACCGACACCCCCGAGCCGGGCCCCGGCCAGGTGCGGATCGCGGTGCGGGCCTGCGGCACCAACCCGGCGGACTGGGCGGTGCGCGAGGGGATGCTCGGCGGGCCGCTGCCGCAGGGCACGGGGTTCGAGGTCGCGGGCGTGGTCGACGCGCTCGGCGCGGGTGCCGAGGGGGTGTCGGTGGGCGACCGCGTCTTCGGGAACGTGCGGTTCGGCACCCGGACGAGCGGCGCCGCCGAGTACACCGTGCTCGACCACTGGTCCTTCGTGCCCGGGAGTCTGTCCTTCGCGCAGGCCGCCGCGATCCCGATGGCCGGTGAGACGGCCGTCCGCGCGCTCGACGAGGTGGGTGTCACGGGGGGCCAGACCGTCTTCATCAACGGCGCCAGCGGCGCGGTCGGGCAGCTCGCGACGCAGGTCGCCGTCCAGCGCGGCGCGCGGGTCATCGGGACCTCGGGCGCGGCGAAGGCGGCGCGGATGCGCGAGCTGGGCGCCGAGGTCGTCGCGCACGGCGACGGGCTGGAGGAGCGCGTACGGGAGCTGGCGCCCCAGGGCGTGGACCGCGTCGTCGACATCGGCCCCGGCGGCCAGCTCCCACTGCTCATCTCTCTCGCCGGGGGCGACACCTCGCACGTCGTGACGGTCACGGACTTCCAGAATGCGGACACGTACGGCGTGCGCGCGAGTGGCCGCGAGAACACCGTCTTCCGCTACGACGCGCTCCAGCCGCTCGCCGACGACATCGCCGCCGGCCGGATCAGCTTCCCGGTGTGGCGCGTCGAGCCGTGGGAGAAGATCGCCGAGGTGCAGGAGACGATCCGGTCGGGCAGGAGCGGGGGCAAGACGGTGCTGCGCGTGAGCGAGTGAGCCGGGACGGTCCCTTTACGGGGTCCGGGACGGTCCCTTCACGGCCCGGGACACCCCCTCCCGGGCCTGGCCCCTCGGACCAGGGCGGGGCGAGCCATCCCCACGCCGCCCCGCCACACCCCCACACGCCCCGCCATCCCGCACACCCCGCGGGCCGCGCACCCCCCTCACTCCCGCGTCCGCCGCGCCACCCCCACCCCCACAGCCGCCACCACGGCCAGCGGGAGGAACACCGCCGCGAAGGCCGCCGGGTGCCCCGTGCCCGCACCCGCCGCCGACAGGTCGTGGCCCGCGCCCACCGCGCCGCCGCCCGCCGCCGCGAAGGCCGCGCCGCCGAGGGCGAGGAGCAGCACGTTGGAGAGGCCGTCGGACATCTGGAGCGCCGCCGAGTTGGTGCCCGCCTCCTCCGGCGCCGAGAGTTCGAGCAGGAGCGTGCTCGTGCCCGAGGTGACGATGCCCATGCCGAAGCAGCCGAAGCCCCACGCGACCGCGACGATCCACACCGGCGTCCAGGGGAGCAGTACGCCGGGCGCCGTCGCGATCGCCCCGGCGACGAGCACCATGCCGAAGGTCATGAACGTCCTGCGGTACGCGGACCAGGCGGGCCGCGCCTGCACCCAGCTCCCGAAGGCCCACGTGCTGCCGCCGAGCGCGAGCGAGAGCCCCGCGAGCGTCGGGCTCAGTCCCCGCTGCGTCACGAGCATGAGCGGGACGAAGGACTCGGCCGCGATGAACGCGCCCGCCGCGACCCCGCGCAGCAGCACGACCGCCGGGAGCCCGCGCGCCGCGCGCCACGTCCCGGGCGGCAGCAGGACCCGTACCGCCAGCGCGAGCAGCACCGCGCCGACGAGCGCGGGCGCGAGGGACCACCAGTCCGGGTCGCCCGCCGCGTACTGGAGCAGCCCGGCCGCGAGCGAGAGCGCGAAGGCCCAGGCGAGGCGGCCCCGGGGCGCGGTGCGCGGCGGGGCGTCCGGGTCCGCGGGCAGCGGTCCGGCGGCGCGGCGGCGGATCTGCGGGAGGGCGAGGAGAAGGGGCAGCAGGATGAGGACGGGGATGCCGAGGAAGACCCAGCGCCAGCCGAGGTGTTCGGTGACCGTCCCCGCGATGAGCGGCCCGACGACCGAGGGCACGACCCAGCACGCCGAGAAGGCGGCGAGGATCGCGGGCTGGAGCCTGCGCGGGTAGGCGCGGCTGACGACGACGTACAGCGCGACGATCACGAGGCCGCCGCCGAGCCCCTGCACCGCGCGTCCGAGCACGAAGACCCACATGCTGCCCGCCGTGCCGCACAGGAGCAGTCCGGCCGCGAAGCCGCCGATGCCGAGCGTGATCGGCGCGAGCGGTCCCGCCCGGTCGGCCCACTGGCCGGCGAGGACCATCGCGAACAGGCTCGTCGTGAAGTACGCGGAGAACGCGAAGGCGTAGAGCGGGACCCCGTGCAGTTCGCGCGCCGCGACCGGCATCGCCGTACCGACCGCCGTCGCCTCGAAGGCGATGAGCAGGACGACGGAGACGATGCCGAGGCTGAGCGCGAGGTACGGGCGGGAGAGGACACCGCCCGCGGCGGGCACGGGGGCCGGTTCGACGGGGACCGGTATCGGGACGGGGTCCGCGGCTTCGGCGCCGGGCTGCTGGCTCGTACTCACCGGCCCAGGGTAAGGGGCGAATGCGGCATACGTCCCTGTCCGGAGCCGGGTACGCGCTCCTCCTTTCGGCGTACGACCCCGGACGGGCCGGTACGGGACGGCCGCGCCCCGTGTGGCCTCCCGTGAACGCCGTATGTCGGCTCCGTGGCGGGGACGGCCGATCCCTTGCCCGCGCCCCCTCCCGCTCCTACGGTCGGGGTACCGCACAGCACACGGCGGGCCAGGGACAGCGGTCCGTACGTGTGCGCGTGGCCGTGTGCCCGAGTGGCTCAGGGGCCGGCCTGCAAAGCCGGTTACGTCGGTTCGAATCCGATCACGGCCTCGGTCGAGCGGAAGGGCCGGGCGTCCCAGGAGAAGGGGACGCCCGGCCCTTCCGCGTGCGCGCCCCGGTACGGCCCGCGCGCCCACGTACGAGCACAAGTACGGGCACGGGCGCGAGCACGAGCGCGACTCACCCGCGCACCCGGCGCCCGGCCCCCACCGCCTACGGGTTCGCCACCGCCTGCTGCGGCCTGATCGGCAGCCGGTTGACGAGCCGTCCCGTCGCCGCGCGGACCGCCGAGGCGATCGCCGCCGGGGTCGTCACGACCGGGACCGCGCTCGCGGCCTTCGCGCCGAAGGGGGCGATGACGTCGCGCTCCTCGACGAGGCGCACGACGCGGATGTCCGGGGTGTCGAGCGCGGTCGGGAGCGGGTAGCCCGTCAGGTCGGGGTGGCGGACGAGGCCGCGCGGGGTGCGGAGGTTCTCGGTGAGCGCGGCGCCGACGCCCTGCGTGACACCGGCCTCGATCCGAGCGCGGAGCTGCGCCGGGTTGAGCACCCGCCCCACGTCCTGCGCGACCGTCAGCTCGACGACCCGGATCGCGCCCAGCTCGATGTCCACGTCCACGACCGCGCGCACCGCGCAGAAGGCGAGCCCCACGAAGGCGTCGCCCTGGCCGTCCGCGTTGAGCGGTTCGGTCGGGTGGGGGCGGCACTGCGCCGTCGCCCACAGCTCCTTGCCCTCCAGGGTCTCCGCGACCGTCGTGGAGAGGACCCCGTCGTAGCTGGTGATCTTGCCGTCCGCGATCTGGAGGAGTTCGGCGGACATGCCGAAGGTGTGCGCGAGGGGCTGGAGGAGCTGCGTACGGACCATCTTGGCGGCGCGCTCGACAGCCCCGCCCGAGACCCACGTGTGGCGGCCGTGGCACGCAGGCCCGGCGGGCGGCTGGTCGGTGTCGACGGGGGCGACGCGCACGTCCTCGATGCCGAGCACGTCCTGCACGATCTGCCGCGCGAGCGTCGAGAAGCCCTGCCCGGTCTCGACGGCGGCGCAGATGACCGTCGCCATGCCGTCGTGGATCTTCACCGTCGCCGTCGCGACCTCGTCCGCGCCCTCCGCGCCGAGCATGTGCACCATGCCGACCCCGTAGCCCACCCCGCGCCGCACGGCCGCCGGGTCGCCCGCGCCCTCGGGGCCTCCGGGCAGCAGCCACTCGTCCTCGGGGGTGTCCTTCGGGAGCGGGGGCAGCTCCTCGTCCCGTACGGCTTCGAGGAGTTCGGCGACAGGCGCGGGGCACGTCACGGTCTGCCCGGTCGGCAGGACGTCCCCGGTCGCGAGGACGTTGCGCAGCCGCAGCTCGGCCGGGTCGACGCCGAGTTTCTTCGCGAGCTTGTCCATCTGCGCCTCGTACGCGGCGCACACCTGCATCGCGCCCTCGCCGCGCACGTGCCCGGACGGCGGGTTGTTCGTGCGCACGACCCAGCCCTCGACGAAGGCGTTCGGGACGACGTACGGGCCGCAGGCGAAGGAGACGGCGGCGGCCAGCGCCTCGCCCGAACTGCCCGCGTACGCGCCCGCGTCCATGAGGATCTGCGCCTCGACCTTGACGAGGCGGCCCTCGGCGTCGGCGTGGTGGCGGTAGCGGAGCAGGGTCGGGTGGCGGTGGGCGTGGCCGAGGAAGGAGTCCTCGCGCGACGCCGTGAGCTTGACGGGGCACTGGGTGCGCATCGCGAGCAGCCCGAGCGGCAGCGTGAAGCTCTGGTCCTCGCGGTCGCTCGTCGCGCCGGGGACGCCGGTCACGACGACCTTGACCTGGTCCGGGCTGAGCCCGTAGCACGCGGCGGCGAGGTCGCGGTCGCCGTGCGGGTCGGTCGAGGCCGTGTACAGCTCGACGCCCCCGTCCGGGCGCGGGACGGCGAGCCCCGCCTCGGCGCCGATCGGGGCCGGGTCCTGACGGCCGATGCGGTAGAGCCCGTCCACGACGACCTCGCCGACCGCCTCGGGGTCGCCCGAGCGCAGCGGGATGTGCCGCACGAGGTTCCCGTCCGGGTGCAGCGGGGCCGCCTCGAAGGACTCCTCGGGATCGGTGACGGGGTCGAGCGTCTCGTAGGTGACCTGCACGGCGGCGGCGGCCATGCGGGCCGTGTCGGGGTGGTCGGCCGCGACGGCGGCGATCGCCTCGCCGTGGTGGCGGACGACCTCGGAGGCGAAGACGGGCCGCTCGCCGCCGAAGGAGTGCGCGGGCAGGTCCTCGTGCGTGAGCACCGCGCGCACGCCCCGCATCCGCAGCGCCTCGCTCGTGTCGATCGAGACGATCCGCGCGTGCGCGTGCGGGGAGCGCAGGACCGCCGCCCACAGCAGGCCCTCGGCCCACAGGTCCGCCGCGTACGGGAAGGTGCCCTCGGTCTTGGTGCGCAGCTCGGCGGGCGGCAGCGAGGTGCCGAGGCCGAAGGGGGGCCGCTCCTCGGCCTGTTCGTCCCCCAGGCTCTCCAGGGGCTCCAGGGTCGACTCGCTCATGCCTGGCCTCCGTCCTGGGGGTGGGCTCCGGGCGCCCCGTGCGCGTAGCTCTCCTCGGGCCCGTAGCCCTCCTGGGGCGCGAAGTGCTCACCGGCGCCGTAGGTGCGCTGTCCCGGGTCCTCGTAGGGGCCTTCGGCGGGGTACGGGCCTTCGGGCGGGACGGCGAAGCCCGCGCCGTACGTGCCCCCGGCCTCGCCGAGGTCGGTGCCGTAGGGCGGGGTCGCGGCGGGCTCCTGGTCGACGGGGCCCGGCTGGTGCGGGACCCGGGCGTGGGGGTGCCCGGCGGGCGGCTCAGCCTCGGCGGCGGCCTCCTCCTTCGCGGCAGCCCGCTCCTCGCTCGCCTCGCGGCGGCTCCCGGCGACGTCCTGGACGGCGTCGAGCACACCCCGGTACCCGGAGCAGCGGCACAGGTTCCCGCACAGCGCCTGACGGGTCTCCAGCGCGGTCGGCGCCGGGTTGCCCTCCAGGAGGTCGTGCACGGTCATCGCCATGCCGGGGACGCAGAAGCCGCACTGCACGGCGCCGTGCGCGGCGAGCGCGCGCTGCACGTCGGACGCCTCGCCGTCGCGCGCGAGCCCCTCGACGGTGCGGACCTCGCTCCCGGCGGTCGTCGCGGCGGGGACGAGGCAGGAGGCGACGAGCCGTCCGTCCACCTGGACGTTGCACGCCCCGCACTCGCCCTGCGCGCACCCGTCCTTGGCCCCGGCGAGCCCGAGCCGCTCGCGCAGCACGTAGAGCAGGGACTCGCCGATCCAGGCGCCCTCGACGGGCCGTTCGACGCCGTTGACGGAGAGCGTGTAGGAGGCGAGGGGGTGTTCGTCGGGGAGGGGGAACCCGGGGGGCACGGCGGCGGATTCGGGGCCGGGCTCTGCCGAGGACCCGGTTTCCGCAGGGGGCCCGGTTTCCGCCGGGGGCTCGGCCGTCGCGTCGGCGGCGGCCTCGGGTACGGGCTCGTCCGCGACATCCCGTTCGGGAGCGGCCTCGGACTCGGGGGCGGCCTCGGGCTCGGGGGCGGCCTCGGGCTCGGGGGCGGCCTCGGGCTCCTGAACGGCCTCCGCCTCGGGGGCCGTCGCCGCCTCCGGCTCCTCCTCGCCCGGCACATACCCCGGCGCCGTCTCGTGCCGGGGCTCCGGCACACTCGCGACGCCGGGCGCGTCCCCACCGGGCGCGGGCGCGTCCCCACCGGGCGCGGGCGCGTCCCCACCGGGCGCGGGCGCGTCCCCACCGGGCGCGGGCGCGTCCCCACCGGGCGCGGGCGCGTCCCGAACCGCCCCCGTCTCGTCCCGAACGGCCGTCTCGTCCCTGGCCGCTTCCGCCTCCTGCGCCGCCACCGCCCACGGTGCGAGCGCGCCGCCGGGGAGGGTCGCGGGGGCCGTGCCCGACCACTGGGAGGTGAGTGAGGAGCCCTGGAACTCGCCGGACTCCTCGGGAAGCGCGCCCTCCGCGACGGGGATCTGCCACTGCCCTGTCGCTCCCGAGGCGCTCGGCTCGCTCGGCTGGGCGTCGCGCGCGGCCTCGGCGGCGGGCTCGGGCGTGAAGGCGGCGAACTGGACCGTGGTTTCCATCGGGCTGGGCCCGTACGCCGGTTCGCCGGGTGCTTCGGGGCCGGGCTCCGCCTGTTGCTGCGGGAAGGCCCACTGCCCGGTCGCGCCCGGGTCCGTACCGGCGGCCGGGATGCGCGGCGGCACGTAGCCGTGGCCGGGGGCCGCGAGGGGGGCCGCGTCGAGGAGTCCTTCGGGGAGGCTCACGAAGGCGGTCGCGTCGGCGTCGTAGTCCGTGTGCGGGACGGGTTCCCAGCCGCCGTAGGGCCCCGGGCCCTCGCCGTAGGGGTCCTGCTGCGACGGTGTGGGCCGGTCCTGTTCCTCGCTCATGCGAGCGCCCTCCCCAGTGCGCGACGGGCCAGCGCGGCGACGGTGCGGCGCAGGTGCTGAACGGCGGGCGTGAGCGGGGGCACGACGCCGTCCTCGCCCGCCGGTTGTTCGGGTACGCAGGCGGCGGCGACGTACTCGCCGAACGCGGCGAGCGCCTCGGGCGCGAGGCTGCGGTCGCCGTCCCAGTCCACGAGCGCGGAGACCCACGCCTCGGCTTCGAGGGGCCGCAGCGGCATCGGCGCGATCGCGCCGACCGCGCAGCGCACCGCGCGCCGGGCCGGGTCGAGCACGAGGGCGAGCGAGGCGACCGCGCGGCCGGGCCCGGTGCGTCCCGTCGCCTTGAGGAAGACCTGCGGGGCGTGCAGGAGCGGTACCCGTACGTGCGAGATGAGTTCGCCGCCGCGCAGCGGGTCCATGCCCGTCAGGAGGTGCGAGACGGGGACCTCGCGGCGCGCGCCGCCCGCGCTCGCGAGGAGCACGGTGGCTTCGAGCGCGGCGAGGACGGGGAGCGCGTCGCCCGTGGCGGCGGCGGTCGCGATGTTGCCGCCGAGGGTGCCCGCGTTGCGGATGTGCGGGGGCCCGGCGGCGCGCGCGGCGGCGGCGAGGGCGGGGATGAGCGCGGCGAAGTCGGGGCGGCCCATGCGCGCGTGCGTGAGCCCGGCGCCGAGCAGGGCGTGGCCGTCGAGGTACTGCCAGCCGCGGATCTCGGCGACGCGGCCGAGGCCCACGAGGGCGGCGGGGCGCAGGAGTCCGGCGTTGACGGCGGCCATGAGGTCGGTGCCGCCCGCGACGGGCACGGCGGTGGGGGTCGCGGCGAGCGCGGCCACGGCCTCCTCCAGCGTGGCGGGCAGGGAGACCGCCGCATTCGGTGCCTGTGTGGTCAAAGCGGCTGCCCCTTCCCGTTGCCCCGGACGTGTCCCGCCTGTGGCCTGTGCTGCCGTACGGTACGTCGTCACGGGCCGGACGTGGCAACTCTGGCACATCTTCGCGCGGGTGCGGAGCGGGGGTGGGGGCGGGGCCGGGGCGGTCCGGTGGCAGGGAGCGCGCGACCGCGTCGCGGCTCGCGCCCCGCTCCCCCGGACCCGCGCCCCCTGCCCCGCCGTTGACTCACACGCGCGGCGGCCTGCCCTCCCTCGGGAAGCCGCCGACGCCGGGGCGCCGCTGCCACGGCTTCGGGCCGTTCTTCGGCCGGTAGGCGACGCCGAGCGCGTCGAGCCGCGCGTAGTGCGCCGCGTCCATGCGCCGTGCGAAGCCCTCGTAGTCGCGCGCGTCGGGGGCGGGGAGTTCGCTCCAGACGACCTCGGAGAACGCGGCGAGGCGCGGGAAGGTCTGGTAGTCGCGGCGGTCCTGGCTGTCCATCACCTCGGCCCAGGAGTTGGCCTGCGCGCCGAGCACGTGGCGCGCCTCCTCGGGGGTCAGCTCCGGCGGCACGGGTTCGAAGCGGTAGATGTCCTCCATGGTCCGTACCCAGCCGATCGGGACGGGCTCCTCCTCGCCCCCGGCCTGCCGGAAGTCGAGGTAGACCTGCTGCTCGGGGCACATGACGACGTCGTGCCCGGCGCGCGCGGCGGTGATGCCGCCCGCATAGCCGCGCCAGGAGGTGACGGTGGCGCCGGGCGCGAGCCCGCCCTCCAGGATCTCGTCCCAGCCGATGAGCCGGCGCCCGCGCGCGGTCAGCCACGTGTCGAAGTGGCGGATGAACCAGCTCTGGAGCCCGTCCTCGTCACCGACGCCGAGTTCCGCGATGCGCTTCTGCGCGGTCTCCGACGCCTTCCACTGGTCCTTGGGGCACTCGTCGCCGCCGATGTGGAAGAAGGTGGACGGGAAGACGTCCAGGACCTCGGTGAAGACGTCCTCGTAGAATCGCAGGACCTCTTCGGTGGGGGCGAGGACGTTCGGGTTGACGCCCCACGTCTCCCACACGCCCAGCGCCTCCGTGTCGACGACGTCGCTGTTGCCGAGGTGCGGGTACGCGGCGATCGCGGCCTGCGAGTGGCCGGGGACGTCGATCTCGGGGACGACGGTGACGTGCCGCTCGGCGGCGTACGCGACGATCTCGCGCAGGTCGTCCTGCGTGTAGTAGCCGCCGTGCGGGGTCTCGTCCCACAGCTCGGAGGTGCGGTGGCCGCGCTTGGTGCGGGGGCGCCAGGCGGCGGTCTCCATGAGCTTCGGGTGGCGCTTGATCTCGATGCGCCAGCCCTGGTCGTCGGTGAGGTGGAAGTGCAGGACGTTGAGCTTGTGCGCGGCGAGCAGGTCGATCGTGCGCAGCACGCTGTCCTTGGGCAGGAAGTGGCGGGCGACATCGAGGAGGTGGCCGCGCCAGGCGAAGCGGGGGCTGTCCTCGATCTCCGTGTACGGGATCTCGACGCCGGGCGCCGCTACGGGCACGGGCGCGGCGCCGGGGACGGCGGGCACCGCGGCGGTGAGCGGTGCGCGGCGCAGGGCCTGGGGCCCGGCGAGCTGGCGGAGCGTCTGGACGCCGTAGTAGACCCCGGCGGGCCCGCCCCCGGTGATGCGGACGCCTTCGGCGCCGACGGTCAGGACGTACGCCTCGGGGGGCGCGCTCGCGTCGATGCGCAGGCGTACGACGGGGCCGTCCCCGGATTCCGGGAAGTCGAGCCCGAGCGGCACCCCGAGGTCGCGCCGCAGGGCGCGGGCGGCGGTGGCGGTCCCCGGCCCCGCGTCGAGCCGGGCGGAGGCGTCGAGGCGGAGGGTGCCGTCGGGCGCGGCGCGGACGTGGCGGGGGGCGGGGAGGAGGGTGGCGAGTACGTCGGGCGCGGCGTCGGGCAGGGAGTCCGGGTGGTCCAGTCCAGTCATGAGGTCTAGTCCACCAGATAGCGGCTGACATGCGAAGACCTGGAGCGGGACCGGTTTCGGATCGGGAACGCGCCGTGCGGCCCCGGGACGCACGGAACCCCCGCGCCGCCCGGTGGGGACCGGGGGTGCGGGGGTCCGTGCATGAGGAGAGGACCCTGGCCGTGCGGGAGGCGGGGGCCGGGGGCTACTTCTTGCCGCCGCCCTTGCCGTCCTTGCCGTTGTTGTCGCCGCCGGGGCCCATGGAGTCGTAGATCTCCTTGCACATGGGGCACACGGGGTACTTCTTCGGGTCGCGGCCGGGCACCCAGACCTTCCCGCACAGGGCGACGACGGGCGTGCCGTCGAGCGCGCTCGCCATGATCTTGTCCTTCTGGACGTAGTGGGCGAACCGCTCGTGGTCACCGTCGCCGTGCGAGGTCTGCGGGACCGGTTCGACGAGAGTGGAGGTGTTGCCACCGCGCTCGGGCTCAAGAGTGCTCATAAATTCCAAGGGTACCCACGCGACAGGCCACGGCGGGAACGCCCGCGAGCCCTCAGTTCAGGCTCGCGTCCTCCGGGTACGTCGCCATCATGGCCAGCGTCCCCCGCTGCCTGCGCAGCACCTCGCGCCACAGGCCCTCGGGGTGTTCGGCCGAGATGTCGCCGGGCTCCGCGTCGACCACGTACCAGGCCCCCGCCTCCAGCTCGTCCTCCAGTTGCCCGGGGCCCCACCCCGCGTACCCGGCGAAGATCCGCAGCGCGCCGAGCGCGGCGGCGAGGAGTTCGGGCGGGGTCTCCAGGTCGACGAGGCCGATCGCCCCGTACACGCGCCGCCAGCCCAGCGGGCTCGTACGGGCCCCGGGCTCCCCCGGCACGACGGCGACGCCGAGCGCGGAGTCGAGCGAGACGGGGCCGCCCTGGAAGACGACACCGGGCGCGCCCGCGAGCGGCCCCCAGCCCTCCAGGATGTCGTCCACGCCGACCGGGGTCGGCCGGTTGAGGACCACGCCGAGGGTGCCCTCGGCGTCGTGGTCGAGGACGAGGACCACCGCGCGCGCGAAATTCGCGTCCGCGAGGGCCGGTGTGGCGACGAGCAGTCGCCCTGTGAGCGAGGACACCCCGGTCATGACAGCCATGATCCCGCATCGGCGCAAGGGACGGGGAGTGGGTCACGCCGGGCTCGCCGCCGCAGCTCAGGGCGCACAGGGGCGTCCCCCGCGCACGACACGCGGATGGTGACGTACCGCATTTGGTTCTCAACCGTTCGTGTTGTGGCGAACTCATGACGCTTTGTGCCCCGTTCAGGCACGCCGTCCCCCCTCCCGCGGCGATTACGCTTTGCTTCGGCCCTGTCCACCTCCTTCGGAACGCGAGATCGATGACCGTCACCGACGATGTACTGCTTGTCCACGGCGGAACCCCGCTGGAGGGCGAGATCCGGGTCCGAGGCGCGAAGAACCTCGTGCCCAAGGCCATGGTCGCCGCGCTGCTCGGCAGCGAGCCGAGCACGCTGGGCAATGTGCCCGACATCCGTGACGTCCGGGTCGTGCGGGGTCTGCTCCAGCTCCACGGCGTGACCGTGCGCCCCGGCGAGGAGCCGGGCGAGCTGGTCCTGGACCCGACGCACGTCGAGAGCGCGAACGTCGCCGACATCGACGCGCACGCCGGTTCCTCGCGCATCCCGATCCTCTTCTGCGGCCCCCTGCTGCACCGCCTGGGCCACGCCTTCATCCCCGGCCTCGGCGGCTGCGACATCGGCGGCCGGCCCATCGACTTCCACTTCGACGTGCTGCGCCAGTTCGGCGCCCGCATCGAGAAGCGCGCGGACGGCCAGTACCTGGAGGCCCCGCAGCGGCTGCGCGGCACCAAGATCCGGCTGCCCTACCCTTCGGTCGGCGCGACCGAGCAGGTGCTGCTCACGGCGGTGCTCGCCGAGGGCGTGACCGAGCTGTCGAACGCGGCGGTGGAGCCCGAGATCGAGGACCTCATCTGCGTCCTCCAGAAGATGGGCGCCATCATCGCGATGGACACCGACCGGACCATCCGGATCACCGGTGTGGACCGTCTCGGCGGCTACCGCCACCGCGCCCTCGCCGACCGCCTGGAGGCCGCCTCCTGGGCCTCGGCCGCCCTCGCGACGGAGGGGAACATCTATGTGCGCGGGGCGCAGCAGCGCTCGATGATGACGTTCCTCAACACGTACCGGAAGGTCGGCGGCGCCTTCGAGATCGACGACGACGGCATCCGCTTCTGGCACCCGGGCGGCAAACTCCACTCGATCGCGCTGGAAACGGACGTCCACCCGGGTTTCCAGACCGACTGGCAGCAGCCCCTCGTCGTCGCCCTCACGCAGGCCACGGGCCTCTCGATCGTCCACGAGACGGTCTACGAGTCCCGCCTCGGCTTCACGGCGGCGCTCAACCAGATGGGCGCGCAGATCCAGCTCTACCGCGAGTGCCTGGGCGGCTCGGACTGCCGCTTCGGCCAGCGCAACTTCCTCCACTCGGCCGTCGTCTCGGGCCCCACCCGCCTCCAGGGTGCCGACCTGGTCATCCCCGACCTGCGCGGCGGCTTCTCGTACCTCATCGCCGCCCTCGCGGCCCAGGGCACGAGCCACGTCCACGGCATCGACCTGATCAACCGGGGCTACGAGAACTTCATGGACAAGCTGGTGGAACTGGGCGCCAAGGTGGAGCTGCCGAGCAAGGGCCTGGCGTAGCGGGCACGTGAAGGGGGCGGTCACCCGGTTGGGTGACCGCCCCCTTCACGTGAAAAAACTTAGCCCCTCCGGCGTTTGAGGAGCGGGGTGTGGGGCGGAGCCCCACAAAGGGGCCCACCCCGCGCACCCGGGGCGACTTACTTCCCCTTCGCCGCTTCCTTCAGCTTGGAGCCCGCCGACACCTTCACGGAGTAGCCCGCCGCGATCTGGATCGGCTCACCCGTCTGCGGGTTGCGCGCCGTACGAGCCGCACGGTGCGTGCGCTCGAAGGTCAGGAAGCCGGGGATGGTGACCTTCTCGTCGCCCTTGGCGACGACGTCACCGACCACCTCGGCGAACGCGGCCAGCACGGCGTCGGCGTCCTTACGGGTCACCTCGGCACGGTCGGCCAGGGCGGCCACCAGCTCACTGCGGTTCATGTTGTGTACTCCCGTGTTCTTCTTGCCGTTGAGGCGTGCCACGCGGCGTTGCCGCATGTTGGGCAACAGCGAAGCCGATGCTGCCAGGGTCCACGAGGTCCCCCGGACCCGGGTCCTGCTCTACGGACCCTCGCGCCCAGAGAGGCATCCTGCCCCCACCTGCGGCGGGAACGCCAATCCGGGTCCCCCGTGGAGCCGCGGGCGCGTCGTGTCTCGTGCCCGACACCCTAGGTGCCGGGTGCGGGGGCGGCGATTCGCGACGCGCCGACCATACGTCTGCCCGCTCGGCGCGGGCCGATGCGCGGCGTGGCGTGCCTCACGTGCGCCACGCCGGGTGGCACGGGTCGTCCGCACCCCGTGCCACCACGGCCGAAGGCTCTCGTCGCACTGTACGGAACCGGCCTGTACGGGCCCCGCGCGGCCTCAGCCGGCCGCGGGCGGGACGGGGCCGCTCATGGCGGCCTCCGCCGACTCACCGGCCGCGCGGGCGGCGTCGCGCACCGCTCCGGCGACCGCGCCCGCGACCTTGTCGTTGAAGACGCTGGGGATGATGTAGTTGCGGTTCAGCTCGTCGGCGCTCACGACATCGGCGAGCGCGGTCGCGGCGGCGAGCATCATCTCGGTGTTGACGGTGCGCGACTGGGCGTCGAGCAGGCCGCGGAAGACACCCGGGAAGACCAGCACGTTGTTGATCTGGTTCGGGAAGTCGGAACGCCCGGTGGCGACGACCGCGGCGGTGCGGCGGGCCTCGCCCGGGTCGACCTCGGGGTCGGGGTTGGCGAGCGCGAAGACGATCGCGTCGTCCGCCATCGCGGCGATGTCGTCGCCGTCGAGGACGTTCGGCGCCGAGACGCCGATGAAGACGTCCGCGTCGCGCACGGCCTCCTTGAGGGTCCCCGTGAGGTTCTCCGGGTTGGTGTTGTCGGCGATCCAGCGCAGCGGTGAGTCGGGGGCCGCGTCGACCAGGTCCGTACGGCCCGCGTGCACGACGCCGTGGATGTCGGCGACGACGGCGCGCTCGGCACCGGCCGCGAGGAGGAGCTTGAGGATCGCCGTACCGGCGGCGCCCGCGCCCGACATGACGACGCGCACGTCCTCGATCTTCTTGCCGACGACGCGCAGCGCGTTGGTGAGCGCGGCGAGCACGACGATCGCGGTGCCGTGCTGGTCGTCGTGGAAGACGGGGATGTCCAGCGCCTCGCGCAGGCGGGCCTCGATCTCGAAGCAGCGCGGCGCGGAGATGTCCTCCAGGTTGATCCCGGCGAAGCCCGGGGCGATCGCCTTGACGATCTCCACGATCGCGTCCGTGTCCTGCGTGTCGAGGCACAGCGGCCACGCGTCGATGCCCGCGAAGCGCTTGAAGAGCGCCGCCTTGCCCTCCATGACGGGCAGCGCGGCCTTCGGGCCGATGTTGCCGAGGCCGAGCACGGCGGAGCCGTCGGTGACGACCGCGACCGAGTTGCGCTTGATCGTCAGGCGGCGGGCGTCCTCGGGGTTGTCGGCGATCGCCATGCAGACCCGCGCCACGCCGGGCGTGTAGACCATGGAGAGGTCGTCACGGTTGCGGATCGGGTGCTTGGACTGCATCTCGATCTTGCCGCCGAGGTGCATGAGGAACGTACGGTCGGAGACCTTGCCGAGGGTCACGCCCTCGATGCCGCGCAGCTTGCTGACGATCTCGTCGGCGTGCGCCGTGGAGGAGGCGGCGATGGTGACGTCGATACGGAGCTTCTCGTGGCCGGAGGCGGTCACGTCGAGACCCGTCACCGAGCCCCCGGAGGACTCGACGGCCGTCGTGAGCTGGGAGACCGCCGTACCGCTCGCGGGCACCTCAAGACGGACCGTCATCGAGTAGGAGACGCTGGGCGCCGTTGCCATGCCGACTTCCTCTTTCCACCTGGTGTTTCTTTGCGACCGGTCGTGACCCGTGGTGAACGGCGACCCGCCGGACGTGCGGTCCGATCGTCGCACCTACTGGCGAGTAGGCGCGAATACCCTCCCTACAGCCCTCGCGGTCCCGCGTGCGGCGGTTGCGACAGTTTTCCGGGCCCGGGAGGCCGATTCCGACCGTATCGCGGAATTCGCTTTCCGTTCTGCGGTACGAGTGAGGGGGATCACGTGCCCGCGCGGGGCGGAGCGCCTCCGCCCCGCCCGCCGGTCGTAGCCTGCCGCCCATGAGCACCGCCCCGCACGAGCCCCCGCGCGAAGCCCGTCTCGCCGCCCTCCCGGGCCCCGAGGGCGTCACCGCCGCCACCTTCACGGTGCGCCCGGCGCCCGAGCCCGCGCCGCCGGGCCCCGGCGAGGTCCTCGTCGCCCTGCGCCGCCTCGGCCTCAACGCCGGGCTCGCGCACCGCATCGGCGGCCCGGACACGGCGTACGGCCCCGGGCTGCGCCCCGGCGACGTGCCGGAGAGCGACGCGGTCGTGGAGATCACGGCCTCGGCGGACCCCGCGCTGCCCCCCGGAAGCTTCGCGGTGGGCAAGGTCCCGTGGCGCACGTACGGGGCCGTACGGGCCGACGCCCTGCGCCCACTGCCCGCCGACGCGCCGCGGACCGGCCTGGAGGCGTTTCTGACCGTTCTGGGGCACGTCGGCTTCACGGCGTGGACCGGTCTCGTGACGGTGGGCGCGGTGCGTGCGGGCGAGACGGTCTTCGTCTCGGGCGCGGCGGGCGGGGTCGGCGGGTGCGCGACGCAGTTCGCGCGGGCGCGCGGGGCCCGCGTGATCGGCTCGGCGGGCTCCCCGGAGAAGGTCGCGCTGCTGACGCGCGAGCTGGGCGCGGACGCTGCCTTCGACCACCACGCGGGCGACGCGACGGAACTCCTGCGCGCGGCGGCACCGGACGGCGTCGACCTCGCCTTCGACAACGTGGGCGGCGCCCAGTTGGAGGCGGCGATCGAGGCGCTGCGCTTCCGGGGCCGCGCGGTGCTGTGCGGCGCGGCCTCGCAGTACGGGCGCGAGCAGGTGCGCGGCCCCGCGAACTACCTGCGGATGATCTACCAGGAGCTGACGTTGCGCGGTTTCACGGTCACCGCGCACGAGGAGAGCCGCGCGGCCTTCGAGGCGGAGGTGGGTGGCTGGGTCCGCGCGGGCCGCGTCCGGAGCCTGCACACCCGCCTGGACGGCTTCGAGGCGGTGCCGGAGGCGTTCGCGGGCCTGCTGGCGGGACGGCACACGGGGCGGACACTGATCGCGGTGGAGGAGAGCCGCTGACACCGCGTTCCCGCGCGCACGACAAAGCCCCGGGTTCCCGCGCGCACGACAAAGCCCCGGCCGCGTCTCCGCGACCGGGGCTCCGCCCTACGTCTGTGACACCGGCCCGCCATGCTCGCCTCGCGGCAAGTGGGCGCTCGAAGCGCCTATGGTTGGGCCCGGGGGCTTGGATCGAACCGGTGCCACGTCCAAGGTAACAAAGCCTGGGGACGGGGCAATTCCCGGTGGCCGGGATTTTCACCGTGGTCACTTTCCGTACACGTTCGTGTGCGTCTCATCGCGGTCCGGGGGCGCCCCGTCCGAGGCTCGCCGCGTCGGGCCGGCCGACGATCAGGCTCGCGCGGCGATGCGCTCCCGCAGTTCGGCCGCCGCCGAGGTCCCGGGAAGGCCGGAGAGGCGAGCCGCGACGTTGCTCAGGCCGTCGTCGATCCGTACGGAACGCACGCCCTCGGCACAGTCGAGGAACTCCCTCCAGGTCGCGAGGGCTGTTTCCGTGTCACCGCGCTTCAACTGGACGTGGCCCAGATCGGCGAGGACGATCGCCCGGGTGCGTTTGCGGTCCAGGCCGTGCGTGTCGAGTGCGAGGCGCAGGTGTTCGGCCGCCGCGCCGAGGTCGCCGAGCCTCGCGTGGATCATGCCGGAGTCGTGGGCCCAGCGGCCGGCACTGTAGTGGCTCGCCCATGACAGACCGGGGCGCGCGGGGGCGTGTTCGATCGCCGCCTCGGACGCGGCCAGCAGGCGGGCCGCGGTGGCGTGGTCGCCGTCCGCCGCGGCGGCACGCGCGTACGTGTTGCGGTAGTACGCGAGCGCCTTGGGGTTGTCGAGCTTCCGGCCGCGGTGCTCGCACGCCTCGGCGAGGCGGACGGCGGTGGGGATGTAGCCAAGATCGAGGGCCTGTTCCGCGAGGCCGCGCAGCGCGGTCGCGGCCAGCTCGTTCTCGCCGGCTTCGGCGGCGAGCCGGTAACTGTGGACGTGATAGCGCTGGCTGAGCCCCTGGTGCCCCTCGTCACGGGCCATCCACCCGATCAGGTACACGAGTTCGCTCGTCGCGGCGAACAACTCACGTCCCGTAGCCTCGGAGTAGCGGCCGTCGAGCCATCGCGCGACATCGACAGTCAGGTAGCGCACCGCGAGGTGACGGGCGTGCCCGCCGCCGAGTTCGGACGCCGCGTCGCCGAGTGTCGCGGTCATCGTGCGGATGGCGGCGACCTCCCCCTTGCCGACCGCGAGTGGCCCGCTCCGGTTGGCACGACGCAGGACGGCCTCGGCATCCGGCATTTCCAGCGCGGCCAGACCGACAGCGGCGGACGCCGCGAGGAATCGTCGTCGGTCCACGTCGCTACCTCCCAAGAGCATGACCGAAGTCACGGTATCCACCCGCGTGGCCGGGCCTTCCTCCGGCTCGGAGAGGTTGATGCCGAGTACCTGCTCGATGAAGGGCAGCCACACCCGGGGGGGACCTGAGGTCCTTCTCCCACCTGTAGACCTGTTGCCGGTCACAGAATCCCGTTTTCCCCCACCGTGCCACCGACAACTCGTCCGCGAGTCTCTCCTGGCTGCACCACGGTCGCCGGGCCTCACGCGCGGCCCGGATGCGCTGACCGATGGTGCTCTCCGGCATGTGCGATCCGATCCCTCGTCAAGCGCTGGTTCACATCTGGACTACAGGTGACAGACATTCTGGCAGCTGCCCCTCCATCCCGTACGGGCGTTGCATGAGTGACCAGCCTGGTGGCGCACGCAGCCGGGCGCTGGTCAACGGGCCGCTCGCGAGCGCGGCCGACACCACCTCATGTCACCCGGGAAGGAACACGGTCCGTGCGTATTCACGAATGCAACGAGGCTCCGCCACCTGAGAGTTGTCCCGTCTGCGCGCGGCTTCGGCGTGAGGAGGCGGAGGCCGAGGGGCGGGGGGGACCACTCGCGGGCCGCCGATTGCCGCGTGCTCGTGCGGCGGCACCCGCATGAGGAGGAGGGGCGGTGAGCGGGGCGGTCGGAGAGGGGCGGATCGGCGCTGCGGATCAGGCCATCGGGGGGATGTTCTCGACCGACATCGGGGCGGCCTACGACGTCGTCGCACTGCTGTGGCAGCGGGGCGTCGGGGCGCTGCCGTGCGCGGAGGCGGAGTGGCGGCGGGGGCTCGGTGACGCGGTGGCCGCGAGCAGGCGGGGGCTCACGCTCGGGCTCGGGACGACCACGCTCCCCGAGTTGCGTGCTGTCACGGCGCAACTCGCGCACGCCTCGGCCTGGTTGCTCCTGGGCTTGCCCGACTACGGGGACGACCGCGCGATGGCGGCGCTCGTCGCGTACGTACGGGATCTGCTCGGCCCGGAGCGGCAGCCGACCCGCGCCACCCCGGCCTGGGAGCGTTTCGCGCACATCCGTCTGCTGGCGACCGGGTTGCGGCGGCTCGCCGAGCGGTGCGAGGAGCGGGCGGCGGGGCGTCACCCCTGAGGGGGATCGCCGCTCGGACTCGCGTGGGACAGACTCGGGCGAATGGGTGAGGAAGAGGAGCCGCTCGCCGAGTGGGCCGCGCGGCGGGACGAGCGGGTGGGGCGGCTCAGGGTCGTACCGCTGTACGAGGGGCGGCGGGCGCGCGGGGCGCATGTACGGCCCGGGGAGCCCCGGGTCGTGGAGCGGTGGAGCGGGTGCGCGTGGGAGGCGTTCGCGGTGACGCGGGATCTCGCGGAGGCGTTGCGGCTGGTCCGCCCACCCGTGGAGGAGCCGCCCGCGTGCCCGGCGGAGGAGTCCCCGGGGGCTCTCCGCTCCGGGCGGGGGCGGCACCGGAAGCCGCCCCCGTAGACCTCAGTCCCGCAGCAGGTCGGGGACTCCGGTCTCGTCCGGGGCGTCGCGGTCGCCCGCCACGACCGTGAGGCGTTGCGTCGCGCGGGTCAGGGCCACGTACAGGACGCGGAGGCCGACGACCGATTCCTCGGCGATCTCCGCCGGGGCGGCGACCAGCGTCGCGTCGTACTCCAGGCCCTTCGCCTCCAGGCTGCCGAGGGCGACGACGCGCGGGCCCAGGCCGACCAGCCAACGCGCCGCTTCGCCACGGCGGTTCATCGCCACGACGACGCCGATCGTGCCCTCCACCTCGCCGAGCAGGCGTTCCGTCTCGGCGCGGACCGTGGCCGCGAGGCCGCCGTGGTCCGCCGCGACGACGTAGCGCGGGGCGAGGCCCGTGGAGCGGACCGCGCGCGGGGGCTCGGTGCCGGGCATCGCGAGGGCCAGGACCTGGTTGGCGACGGCCGCGACCTCCGCCGGGTTGCGGTAGTTGACCGTGAGCGTGAAGCGGCGGCGCGGGCGCGTGCCGAGGGCTTCGTCGCGCGCGGCGGCGGCCTCCTCCGGGTCCGGCCACGAGGACTGCGCCGGGTCGCCGACCACGGTCCAGGTCGCGTGACGGCCCCTGCGGCCGACCATGCGCCACTGCATCGGCGTGAGGTCCTGCGCCTCGTCGACGATGACGTGCGCGTACTCCGTGCGCTCGGACGCGAGGCGTTCGGCGCGCTCGCGGCGGCTCTCCTCGCGCTGCGGCATCAGCTCCTCCACGCCGGTCAGTTCGGCGAGCGCGTCGTACGCGCGCGGGCGCTTGGGGCGTGCCGGGGCGCCGAGCACGGCGTGCAGTTCGTCGAGCAGCGCCACGTCGTGCACCGAGAGCGGGCCCGCGCCCGTCTCCGGGTCGAGACGCCGCAACGACCGTGCCACGCGCCGCACTTCGCCCTGGTCGAGCACCCTGCGCGACCAGCGCCCGAGCCGTCGCTCCGAGGCCATCGCGGCGAGCACGCGGCGGGGCTTCAGCTCGGGCCACCACGCGTCCAGGAACTCCGTGAACGAGTCCTCCGACGTGATGTCCTCGTCGAAGGCCGATCGCAACTCGGCCGCCAGCTCCGGGTCGTTGTGGCGGTCCGCGCCCCCGGAGCGCTCCCACAGGGCATCCAGAAGAAGACGACGGGCGCGCGGGCGGAGGTAGTTGATCGGGCCGCTGCCCGAAAGGGCCGTGCGACGGACGGACTTGAGCACCTCCGGGCCGAGTTCGACACGGCGACCGAAGGCGACGACGCGCAGACGCTCCGGGGGCGCGGTGGTGTGGCCCGGGGCGGCGAGCGCGAGCTGTCCGTTCGCCTCGCTCTGATCCGTACCGGGGAAGGCACCGGCCACCGGCAGTTCGAGCGCTCCTCGCGCCGCGCGCCGCAGGACGCCGCCCATGCGGGCGCTGCCCTTCACGCGCGCGACCGCCGGGGGGTCGTACGCGCTCGCGCCACCGGGGCCCGCCGCGTCGTCGGCCAGGTCGCCGAGCGCGCGGATCGCGACCTGGCCCTCCTCGCCGAGCGAGGGCAGGACACCTTCCGTGTACGCGACGAGGAGCGGCGTCGGCGAGACGATGAGGATGCCGCCCGCGTAGCGCCTGCGGTCCTGGTAGAGGAGGTACGCGGCGCGGTGCAGCGCCACCGCCGTCTTGCCGGTGCCGGGGCCGCCCTCGACGAGGGTCACGGAGGCGGCGGGGGCGCGGATGACCAGGTCCTGCTCGGCCTGGATCGAGGCGACGATGTCGTGCATCGCGTGCCCGCGCGAGCGGCCGAGCGCGGCCATGAGCGCGCCGTCGCCCACGGCCGGGAGCGGCGCGCCGCCGAGGAACGCCGTCAGCTCGGGGCGCATGAGGTCGTCCTCGACGCCGAGGACGCGGCGGCCCTTCGAGCGGATGACGCGGCGGCGCACGACCCGGCCCGGGGCGACGGGCGTGGAGCGGTAGAAGGGAGCGGCGGCGGGGGCGCGCCAGTCGATGACGAGTGGGCTGTAGTCGGTGTCCAGCACGCCGATGCGGCCGATGTGCAGTGTCTCCGCGATGTCGGCCGTGTTGTCGGGGCCGATGGCGTTCTCGGCGACCTCGACGGCGGTGTAGGCGCCGTCCGGGCCCTTCTTGCCGTCCTTGCCCGCGAGGAGGTCGATGCGGCCGAAGACGAAGTCCTCGAACTCGTTGTTGAGCCGGTTGAGGTGGACGCCGGCCCGGTGGACCTGCGCGTCGCGCTCCGCGAGGGCGCCGGGGGTGCCGACGTGACCGAGCTTGGCCGCGTCGCGCATCAGGAACTCGGCCTCGTCGATCTTCTCCAGGAGACGGCGGTAGGCGCGGTCAAGATGCTGTTGTTCGACGCTGATCTCGTGGTCGCGTGTATCGGCCACCGAGGCCCCCTTCAGATGGTGCTGAGCAGCCGTCCACCGTACGGCAACCCGGTCGGGGGGCGGGAGGGGGCTCGCCTTTCCGCCGGGGGGCGCGTTTACGCCGGGGGGCGCCTCTGTGCGGGGGCGCCTTTGCGGGGCTCCGCCCCACACCCCGCTCCTCAATCGCCGGAGGGGCTGGATGGGTGCGGGGCGGAAGGGCGGGTGGGTGCGGGGCGGAAGGGCGGGTGGGTGCGGGGCGGAAGGGCGGGTGAAGGCGGGGCGGAAGGGCGGGTGAGGGCGGGGCGGAAGATCAAGCCCCTCCGGCGATTGAGGAGCGGGGGTTCGGGGGCGGAGCCCCCGTGGCGGTGCGCCGACGGTGGCGGGCCACGCGCTCCCTGTTGCCGCAGACCTCACTGGAGCACCAGCGGCGCCGCTGGCCGCGGGAGGTGTCCAGGTAGATCAGCGGGCACCCCTCGCCCTCGCACCGCCGCAGGAGCGCCGTGCGGCCGGGGTCGGTGAGCAGGGTGAGGGTGTCGCGGGCGAGGAGGGAGAGGAGCGCGGAGAGGGTGGGTGCCGAGTGAAGCCCGGCGACGAGGCGGCCGTCGTGGGCGCGGGCGGCCTGCGGGACGGGCGGCGCGGCGAGCGCCAGGGCGTTGAGGCGGTCGAGCGCCTGCGGCGCGCGCCGGCCGCCGAGGCTCCCGTCGACGAGGCGGCCGAGATGGCCCCGTACCTCCCGTACCGCCGCCGGCCAGTGCGGCTGCGGCAGCGGCAGCGGCCCGCGCGCCGGGATCAGCCCCGCGCCCACGCACCAGCCGACCACGTCCTCACCCGTCACGAGCCGTTCGACCGGGTGCCCGGTCGCGAGCAGATCCAGACAGGGCCGTCCGGCGTCGTACCGGAACGGCGCGGGGGCCACGGGGAGCAGCGACATGTTCGTCTCACCGCCGAGGGGGTGGGGGCCAGCGGGGGTCGGGGGTGCGCGACACCAGGGTGCCGGGGGCGGGGGCGTACGGGAAGGGGGCGGGGGTGTACGGGGTGGGGGTGCGTCCGGTCCGGGCCGCGCTGTCCGGGACGGAGCGTCCGCGCACCGCACACCCGCGCACCGCGCACCGCCTCGTCCGTGCGGGGCGCGGCGCCGGGGAGGGGTGTGCCTCTACGGCTCGATCGCCAGGCGGTAGCCGCGTTTCACGACGGTCTGGACGAGGCCGGGAGTGGCGAGGGCCGTGCGCAGACGGCTGATCGCGGCGTCGACGGCGTGCGCGTCGGTGCCCGTTCCGGGGAGGGCGCGGAGGAGTTCGGCGCGGGGGACGACGCGGCCCGGGTGGTCGGCGAGGCGGCGCAGGAGGGCGGCGCTCGCGGGCGGGAGGGAGCGGGGCTCGCCGTCGACGAGCACCACGTCGCCTCGCACAGTGAGGAGGTGGCCGTTGATCCGCACCTCCCGGGCCCGGGAGGGGAGTTCGCGACACAGGAGGTCGACGAGGGGGGCGAGGCGGAAGCGCTCGGGGGCCACGGTGGGGATGCCCAGGGCCTGGAGCGGGGCGGCCGTGACGGGGCCGACGCAGGCGACGAGGACGGATTCCCTGAGTGCGGCGAGGAGTTGGTCCCGCAGGCCGCGCGTCTCCGCACGGTCGAGGAGGGCGAGCGCCGCAGGGGCGCTCGTGAAGGGGAGGGCGTCGACGGTGCCCGCGAGGACCGCGTCGGTGAGGCGGTCGAGCGGGGCGGTGTCCTCGGGCGGCAGCCAGCGGTAGACGGGGACGGCGAGGACGTCGGCGCCCGCCTCGGCGAGGGCGGTACGGAACGCGTGCAGCGGGTCGCCGTGGAGCTGGACCGCGACGCGCGCGCCGCGCAGCTCGAACGTCCGCAGGTGGTCCAGTACTTCGGCCATCGACTCGGACGCGGGCGACCACTCCTCGGTGAGCCCGGCACCCCGCAGGGCGCCCTTCACCTTGGGCCCGCGCGCCAGCAGCCGCGCCCCGCGCAGGACGTCGCTCAGCTCCGCCCCCAGTCCCCAGCCCTCGGCCGCCGCGAACCAGCCGCGCAGCCCCACCGCGGTGGTGCCGATGACGAGGTGGGGCGGGTGCGCGAGCAGTTCCTCGGTGACGGCGCGCAGTTCCGCGTCGTCCTCCAGCGGGACCGTCCGCATCGCGGGGCCGTGAAGAACGCGGGCGCCGCGACGGCGGAGCAGGGCGAGCAGATCCTCGGCGCGGCGGTCGGCGGTCACGGCGACGGTGAACCCGCTCAGCGGCCCCGCCTCCCGCTCGGCGCCTTCCTCCCGCTCGGCGCCCACCTCCCGCTCGGCGCCCGCCTGCCCCGTACCGCTGCTCCCCATGCCGCCGTTCCTCGCCCGTCCGGTCCGCCCCCGGCCCGCCGCCGGGGAGCGCGTCAGCCTGCCAAGCGCAGGTGTCGCGACTGTTCACAGCGTATGTCGCGGGCGTTACGGGACGCGGCGAAGGGCGGCGGTGGTATACGAGGCGGCGGGCCGGGGGCCGATCGGACGGGCGAGGAACGGCGGGGCGGGCGCCGGGGCTCCTACGCGCGACGGGGGCGGTTCTTCCCGCTTCCTCCCCCGTCCGGCCACAGCCTCGGCCGCCGCTTCGCCGCCACGTCCTCGACCCAGCCGACGAGCACGATCGCCAGTGCCAGCAGCGGCCACACCACTACGAACATCCACCACGCGTAGGAGTCGCCAAGGAAGGTGCCGAAGGCGCCGTCGGACGCGGGGAGGCGCCACAGGAGGTCGATGACCGGGACGGTGGCGAGGATGAGCAGGTTGTGCCACAGGTAGATCGTGACCGCGCGGTTGTTGGTCAGGGTGACGAAGCGGTCGAGGCGGGCGAGGCGGCCGGGGAGGGTCTTCCAGGACGGGGCGTACTGGAAGAGGATCACCGTGAAGCCGAGGGACCACGTGGCCTGCGCGAGCGGGATGTCGTTGAGGTCGATGCCGTCGTCCCCCGCGTGGCCGAGCGCCCACCACAGGCCGAAGGCCATGAGGAAACCGGAGAGCGAGACGGCGAGATAGCGCGGCACCTTCCGCAGCAGGCCCTCCTGGTACGCCATCCCGAGCACCCAGCAGCTCCCGAACTGCGCGAAGTCGACGAGCGCCAGGCCCGTCTCGCCGGGGATCGTGACAACTCCCGTACCGATCACGGCGGTCAGCGCGACGGGGGCGAGGAAGACCGGCCAGGGGGCGCGGCGCAGGGCCTTGAGGAGGAGCGGCGAGGCGACGACGAACCACAGGTAGGCGCGCAGGTACCACAGCGGCCCCGCCGCCTCGTCCGCCCAGCCCTGTTCGAGCCAGCCACCCGTCGAGCCGAGGCTTTCGGGGTACGGGGGCGCGCCGAGCGGGACGAGGTACGTGGCCAGGCGCAGCCACCAGCCGAAGCCCTCGCCGCGCGGCGCGCGCCAGCCCGCGTACAGCATCGCGGGGACGAGCAGGGCGGCGAAGAGCCACAGCGGGGGCAGCAGTCGGCGCAGCCGGCCACGGATCACGGACACGGCGGGCCGCGCGAGCGAACGCGCCATGAGCGAGCCCGCGAGCGCGAACATCACGCCCATGGAGGGAAACACGACGCTGAGCCAGGCCCAGCCGAAGACGTGGTAGAAGACGACGCGGACGAGGGCGACGGAGCGGAGGAGGTCGAGGTAACGGTCCCTGCCGGGGGGCGACTTGGGTGCCTCGCCGCGCGCGGCGCGGGGCTCCTGGACGGGCAGGCGCACGGTGCCGGGCTCGCCACCCGCCACCGCCAAGGACTCCACCGCCACGGACTCGCCGCCCCTCACCGCCACGGACTCGCCGCCCGCCGTCGTGACGGGTCCGCCGCCCGCCGTCGGCACGGGCCGTGTGGCGCTCTCGTCCTCGTACGGCTTGCTGTCGGTCCCGCTCATGCCACCGGCCTCCGCTCGCTCTCGTTCCCGTTTCCGCCGAACGCCTCGTCCACGAGGCGCACTTCGCCGGTCAGCTCGGCCAGATCCTTGCCGCGCGGGGTTCCGCCCGCGTCGAGCACGCCGGTCCTGCGGAGCTTCTGCCAGCGCAGGCGGCCTCCCGTGAGCGCGGTGATCCAGGACTGGAGGAGGACCACGTACATGAGCTGGCGGTACAGGATCTGCTGGAGCGGCAGCGAGACGAGGTGCGTCATGGGCTCCTTGTCGAGCCGGAAGGCGTACGCGGCGCACACGGCCTGGATCGCGAGGACGCCGAGCCAGGCGAGGAGCGTCTTCTGCGTGGGCCCGAACACGAGGCCGTACAACAGGAACACGTCGATGAGCGGGGCCAGCAGCGGGGCCAGGACCATGAAGAGCGAGACGAGCGGGAGGCCCACGCGGCCGAAACGGCCGGAGGGACCGCGTTCGAGGAAGGCGTGCCGGTGCTTCCAGATGGCCTGCATCGTGCCGTAGCTCCAGCGGTAGCGCTGGGACCACAACTGCGCGACGGATTCCGGGGCCTCGGTCCAGGCGCGGGCCTTCTCGGCGTAGACGACGTGCCAGCCGTCGCGGTGGATCGCCATCGTGATGTCGGTGTCCTCGGCGAGGGTGTCCTCGCTCATGCCGCCGACGCGGGTGAGCGCGTCGCGGCGGAAGGCGCCGACCGCTCCGGGGATCGTCGGCATGCAGCGCAGCATGTCGTACATGCGGCGGTCGAGGTTGAAGCCCATGACGTACTCGATGTGCTGCCACGCCCCGATGAGCGAATCCCGGTTCCCCACCTTGGCGTTGCCCGCGACGGCGCCCACGCGCGGATCACCGAAGGGCTGCACCAGCTCGCGGACGGTCGCGGCCTCGAAGACGGTGTCGCCGTCCATCATCACGATGATGTCGTGCGAGGCGTGCGCGATGCCCCTGTTGAGCGCCGCCGGCTTGCCCGCGTTCTCCTGCCGCACGACACGGACGCCCGGAAGGCCGAGGCGCTCCACGATGCCCGCCGTGTCGTCGGTCGAGCCGTCGTCGATCACGATGATCTCGACGGGGTGCGCGCTGCGGGTCAGGGACGTCACCGTCGCGGTGATGCACTTGGCCTCGTTGTACGCGGGCACGAGCACCGTCACCGGCTCGGTGACCGGCACGCCCCACGCGAAGCCGCGGCGGCGGGTGCGGCGCGCGTGCGCGAAGGAGAGGAGCAGCATGAGGCCGAAACGGGCGATGACGAGGCTGCCCGTGACGGCGAGGCCCGCGACGAGGACGCCGGTGACGCTGTCCGACGCGGCCACGAGCCACACCCAGGCGCGGCCCTTCCACAGGTCGGGGCCGCTCACCGGGGCGAGCGCGCTGGGCGCGCCGAGCGCCTCGGTGAGGTTGGCGAACGTGTAGCCCTTGCCCTGGAGTTCGGGGAGGTAGCGGTCGAGTGCCGCGACGGTCTGGGCGCGGTTGCCGCCGGAGTCGTGCATGAGGACGACCGCGCCCTCACCCTCCTTCTTCGGCGTGGCGTTGGCGATGATCGCCCCGACCCCGGGTCGCTGCCAGTCCTCGCTGTCGTCGTTGTTGACGACGGTCAAGTAGCCGCGCGAGCCGATGTACTGGGTGACCGGCCACGACTTGTCGTCCATCGCGTCGGCGAAGGAGGAGTACGGGGGCCGGAAGAGCGAGGTCCGCACCCCGGCGGCGCCCGCGAGCGCGAGCTGGTTCTGCGACAGCTCCCAGTCGATGCGGGTCTTCGACTGGTAGGAGAGGTCGGGGTGGTTGAAGGTGTGCAGGCCGACCTCGTGCCCCTCGGCGACCATGCGGCGCACGAGTGCGGGGTAGCGGGAGGCCATCGTGCCGGTGACGAAGAAGGTGGCGTGCGCGTGGTGCTGCTTGAGCACGTCGAGCACGCGGGGCGTCCAGGTCGGGTCGGGGCCGTCGTCGAAGGTGAGGACGATGCGGTGGTCCGGTATCCGCAACGACTTCTCCTTGCCGTCGCGCGTGTCGATGACCGGGCCGCCGTCGAGGATCTTCTCCGGCACCTTGTCGGTCGCCGCCTCGGGCCGGACGCGGTGATCGGCCATGATCTCGCTGTGCACGTAGCCGCGCAGCATGAGCATCGCGACGACCGCGCAGAGGAAGAGGACGGGGAGGAGGTAGCGGAGCGGGAGGCCGCGCCTGCGGCGTCTGCGGGCAGCGGGGCGGGAGCGGGCACCGGAGCCGGTGCGGGGGCGGGTGCCGGGGCGGGTGCCGGAGCGGGTGCCGGAGCGGGTGGAGCCCGTGCGGGGGCGGGGTGGCCGGGAACGGTTGGCCATGACGGTGAGCGGCCTTTCGGGGAGGGTTTCGCGGAAGGCGGGGACGTCTTTCACGAGAGGTACGGGAGTGAGCGGGCAGGGGAGGGCGCGGCGGCGGCCCTCGGCTGCCGCTTCCGGCCGTCACCGGGCGGGGCTGACGGGGCGGCCGAGCGGGCACACCGGGAGGCGAGACCGGGCGGGGAGATCGGGGGCGGGGAGACCGGGTGAGGAGATCGGGCAGGGAGATCGGGGCAGGGCAGTCAGGCAGGGCGGCCTGAGCGATCACGCGACCCGGCCGACCGGGGCAGGGGCGGGGCGACCGCACGGGGCGACCGACCGGCCGTCCCGCACCGCCTCGCCGTACCGCCCTCAGACCGCCGCGAAGAGCACGAGGCCCGGCCCCGTCGTCGGCCCCGGCGCACCCACGTCGCCCGAACCGCCGGTACCGGCAGCACCGTCGGCACCGCCGGCCCCGCCCCCCGGAGCCCCCGGGTCAGCCGGGTCCGGCGTGCCCTCGCGCGGGGTGCCGTGGCCCTCGCCCGGTGCGGGCGGGTCCGGGAGGGGGGTCTCGCCGCCGGTCTGGGGCGAGGTGCCGCCGGTCTCGCCCCCGCCGGGGGTCTCGCCGCCGCCCGGCCCCGTACCGGGGTCCGTGCCGCCGGTGCCCGTGCCGGGGCCCGGGTCCGTGCCGCCGGGGCCCGTACCGGGATCGGTGCTGCCCGTGCCGCCGCCGGGCGTCGTGCCCGCCCCCGTGCCGGGGCCCGGGTCCGCGCCGCCGGGGCCCGTACCGGGCTGCCCGCTCCCCGTGCCGGAGCCCGGCTTCGGGCCGCCCGAGCCGGTGCCGGTGCCCGGCCCCGTGCCCGTACCGCCGCTCGGCTTCGCGCCCGGTGAGGAACCGCCGCCGCCCGGGGACGGCTTGGCCGCGCCGGGCGTGCCGCCCTTGCCCGGCGCCTTGCCGGTGCCGGGGGCCGTGCCCGCGCCGGGCAGCTTCGGGATGTCCGGGATGCCGGGGGTGCCGGGCAGGCCCGGCAGTCCCGTACGGCCCGGGAGGCCGGGGACGAGGGCGGCCGGGAGCACGGGCGGGGCGGCGTCGGCGCCCGCCCCCGCGTCCGTCGCGCTCTCGACGCCCGTGCTCGGCGGCGGTGAGGGCTTGACCTTGTCCGCGTGTGCCTTCGCCGCCGGTTGCGGCAGCGGCAGCCAGGGCGCGTCCGAGTTGCCCGAGACGAGCGTGGCGCAGATGACGGCCGCGTAGGCCCCGCAGGCCAGGCCGAGACCGAGGCCGAGCCTGCGGTAGCGGCGGCTGCGGCGCCCGGACGCGTCGACGAAGACGGGCCCTTCGGCGCCGTCCCCGCCCGGTCCGGGACGGGTGCCGGTGCCGTCCTGCGCCGGAAGGTCGGCCGACCGGCGGCCGAGGCTGTCGAGATCGACGGTCACGCCCTGCGGCTCGTGACTACGTCCCGTGCTGACGTCTTCTCGCCAAGTTTCCACGATGTGCGCACTTCCCCCATTGAGCTGGTACGGGTGCGCGGGCGACCCGGGCGCCGCCCCTCACCGGACCGGGCCCCCACCCGGTCCGAGCGCCCCCCATTTGTCCCACCGCGCCCGGAAGAGCAAGGTAACGCGTGGACTCAGGCTCAAACTGCCTCTTGTGCAGGACTCGTCATGATGAGTGCATCTTTGGTCGGAAGCCATGCGAAAGGTGGCCGAATAAGCCATGATTCGGCGCCCGCGAGGGCGGTCGCGGCCTCGCGCAGCACGTCGAGCCCCGGATGCCGCCGCCCCGCGCGCCACACGAGCGAGACGGGCGAGAGCGGTACGGGCTCGACGAGCGGCCTCAGCACGCTCCCCGCGAGCGCGGGCAGCCCGGTCACCGAGAGCACGGGCCGCCGCTTCTCGGCCATGACGCGCGCGAACTCGGCCTCGCCGACGACGAGCGGCGCGGGCGGGGCGAGCGCGATGCCGTACGGGGCGAACAACTCCTCGGCCAGAGCGGTCCATTCGGCCGTACGGGCGTTGCCCGCGCCCGCGTAGACCTCCTCGCCCGCGAGCGCGGCCATGGGGACCTCGGGCAGTGCGGCCAGGGGGTGGCCCGCGGGCAGAACGATGCCCATGCGCTCGTAGGCGACGGGCTGGTGGCCGAGTCCGGCGGCGAGCGCGGGCGGCAGTCCGGCGAAGCGGCCGAAGGAGGCGTCGAGGCGCCCCGCGTGGATCTCGGCGGCGGCGTGCGTGAGCCCGCTCTCGTACCGGACGACGAGTTCGGCGCCGGGGGCCGCGAGGGTGCGCGCGTGCGCGACGACGCGTTCGCCGAGCAGCCCGGGGCTGTTGACGTCGACGAGGAGCGGGCCCGGCGTCGCGAAGGCGGCGCGGAGCGCGTCGTGCGCGTCGAGGAGGCGGCGGGCGAGCGGGACGAGGCGTTCGCCCTCGGGCGTGAGGACGACGCTGCGCGTGGAACGCACGAACAACTGCGCGCCCAACTCCCGCTCCAGGCGCCGCACATCGCGGCTCAGCGCCTGCTGGGCGAGGTAGAGGCGGGCGGCGGCGCGGGTGAAGTGCAGCTCGTCGGCGACGGCGAGGAAGGCGCGCAACAGGCGTGGCGGGACATCGGCTTGGGGAGGCACGCCGTGAACCTAGCCGGTGACGCGTCCGCGTTGGCGTGCCCGTATTCACGCGTCCGCGTTGACGTCGCCCGCATTGACGGCACCCGCCTTGACGGCGCCCCGGGTTGGCGCGTCCGCATTGACGCGCCGCAATTGACAACGCGCGGCGGTGAATCGGGGCGGAAGAGGTGTTGGACCCGCGACGGTCCGCGCCCCGAGCCTGGGGACATGCCGATCCTCTTCCGGGGCGCCTCGCCGTGGGCCCCCTACCGCGCCCTGCTCGCCCTCCCCTCCGCGCGCCTCTTCACCGCCGCGGGCGCCGTGGCGCGGCTCCCCTCGGCGATGTGCGGCGTGAGCACGGTGCTGCTCGTGGCGCGGGCGCACGGCTCGTACGGGCTCGCGGGCGCCGTGTCGGCGGCGGGGCTGCTCGCGACGGCGCTCGCCGGGCCGTGGACGGCGCGGCTCACGGACCGGCACGGACAGCGGCGCGTCGCGCCGTGGGCGGCGGCGCTCGCGGCGCTCGGGCTGCTCGGGCTCGTGCTGTGCGTGCGGTACGGGGCGCCGGTGTGGACGTACTTCGCGACGTACGCGCTCCTCGGTTGCGCGCCGAACACGGGCGCGATGGCGCGGGCGCGCTGGGCCCGCCTGCTGCGCGCGTCCGAGGGCGCCCGGCCGACCCCGGGGGGCTCCCGGCTGAACGGCGCGGCGAACGCCCTGGAACAGGTCGTCGACGAACTCTGCTTCACCCTCGGGCCCGTCCTCGCGGTGCTGCTCGCGACGTCCTTCGCCCCGGCGGCCGGGCTGCTCACGGCGGCGGGGCTGCTCCTCGGCGGGACGCTCGCCTTCGTCGCGGCGGGCGAGGGCCGGGGCCCCGCGCCCGGGGCGGGGAGCGCGGCGGGGCGGCTGCCGTGGCGGGGGCTCGCGCCGCTGCTGCGCTGCTTCGCGGGCACCGGCGTCGTCTTCGGGTCCCTGGAGGTGACGACGGTGAGCGGCACGGGGGGCGCCGCCGGGGTGCTGCTCGGCGTGCAGGCGGCGGGCTCGGGCCTCGCGGGGCTCGCTCTCGGCGCGTACGGAAGGCCACTCCGCCTCGGCCGCTGCCTCGCCCTCATGGCGGCGCTGCTCCTGCTGCCGCCGCTGTGCGCGGCGACGACGGACGCGGCATGGCCCCTGGCCCCCGCGCTCCTCCTCATCGGCACGGCGACGGCCCCCGTGATGATCACCGCCATGAACACCCTGCACGTCCGCGTCCCCGCGCACCGCCTCACGGAGGCGATGAGCTGGGCGGTGACCGCGATCCTCGCGGGCTCCTCGGCGGGAGCGACAGCGGCGGGCCACCTGGCGGACGGCCCCCACCCGTGGCTGGGGTACGCGATCCCCCCGATGGCGGCGGCGGGGGCGTGGCTGGCGGTACGGGCCGGATCGCGCGAGCGGCAGGCCCCGCACCGTCGGCGGCCCACCCGCACGGCAGGCCCGTACGCCGGCGAACGGGGCAGCTCACGAGCGGAAGGTCACCCCCCGCACGGCACCCACCGGCCCCACGTCATGAGCCGACCCGCCGACCCCACGTGCCACGGGTAGCCGGGCTCGCGGTTGCCGCCGGGGGCAGGGCGAGGCGGGCTCGCGGTTGCCATGCCGTTGCCACGCCGCACCCGAGCGGCGTGACCGTCGATCCCGGCCCACGGGAGCAAGTCCCGCTCCGGCCCCGCCCCAAGCACGCCCCGCCACCACCCACGAGCCAAGCCCCCCCCTCACCCCACCGCCATCAGCCTCTTCGGCCCCCGCGAGGTCGTCCCGAGCCGCCACTCCACTCCCCCGTCGCCCGGGACGAGTCGCAGTTCGGGGAGGCGGGTCGCGAGGCGGTTCAGGGCGGTGCGGAGTTCGAGGCGGGCGAGCCAGGCGCCCATGCAGTAGTGCGGGCCGCCGCCGAAGGCGAGCGTGGGGGCAGGGAGTTCGCGGAAGAGGTCGTCGGTCTCGGCGGGCGGGAAGACCTCGGGGTCGCGGTTGGCCGCCACGATGTCGGCCACGACGATCGCGCCCGCCGGGACGCGGACGCCGCCGAGGTCGGTGTCGGCGACGCAGCGGCGCAGGCTGCCGGGGTCCTCGCCGAGGGGGACGAGGTGGAGGAGCCGGTCGGCGGCGAGTCCCGCCGCGTCGACGTCGGTGAGGCGCGGCCAGGCATCGCGGCGTTCGCCGAGGAGGTAGAGGAGCACGTTGCCGAGCATCGTCATGGTGCTGTCGTGCCCGCCCACGACCATCCCGCAGACGAGGCGCACGAGTTGGGACTCCGGGATGCCGCCCTCGGCGTCGGCGGCACGCACGATGCCGCTCACGAGGTCGTCGCCGGGCTCCTTGCGCCGCAGCGCGAGGAGTTCGCCGCCGAAGCTCGTGAAGTCGGCGAGTCCGGACTCGACTTCGGCCGCCGAGTGCGAGCCGTCCGTGAAGGCCAGGTCGCTCCAGTAGCCGATCTTCTCCCATGCGTCCCCTTCGAGGCCCAGGAGCCGGGTGATGACGGTGACGGGGAGCGGCCGGGCGAGTCCGGAGACGAGGTCGAGGGGGCCCTCGTGCCGGACGAGCCCGTCGAGCAGTTCCTCGACCGTCGCGGTGATCCACGGCTCCCAGCGGGCCACCGCGCGCGGCGTGAAGGCGCGGCCGACCGTGCGGCGCAGCCGCAGGTGCTCGGGGCCGTCCTGGTTGAAGAGGAGTTCGGGGTCGTCGACGATGCCGCCGCCGCTCGGCCGGTCGTCGTGCTCCTCGGCGTAGAGCGCGGCCCGGGTGAAGCCCCCTCCGCCGAGGACTTCGCGGACGTCCGCGTATCTGCTCACGCGCCACGCCGCCGCCCCGTCGGGCAGGACGACCGGGTGCGGGGCCGCGCAGGGTGCGCTGGGGATGCGGTGCAGCGGGGGCAGGGGGGCGGGGAGGGTACTGGTCACGACGGACCTTCCGGGAGGGGAGCCGGGGGGAGCGGGAGCGGGCGAGCCCCCGGGCGGCCCCCGCTCCCCGGCGGGCCCGCCGCTCACAACTCCACCAGCACCTTCCCCCGGTTCGCCTCGCGCGCGCCGTAGAGGCTCTGGTACGCCTGGGGGATCGCGTCGAAGCCCTCGTACACCGTCTGGTCGCTCACGACCTCGGCGCGCCGGATGCTGCCGCCCAGTTCCTCGTGCAGCGCCTGCCAGTTGGCGTCGGTGAACCACTCGATGGAGAAGATCCCGCGGATCGTGGTGCGGGGGAACATGATGTACGGGAAGAGGCGGGGCCCGACCGCCTCGCCGCCCACCTGCGTGGCCCACTGCCAGCACACCGCGACGCGGCTGTCCACGGTGAGCATCGAGAAGACGGCGTCCGTGACGGCGCCGCCGAGGTTGTCGAAGTAGCGGTCGACGCCGTCCGGGGCCGCGGCCTCCAGGGCGGCGCGGATCGACTCGGGGCTGTCGCCGTGGCGGTAGAGGATGACCTCGTCGAAGCCGAGTCCGCGCAGGTAGTCGCGTTTCACGGGGCTCGACGTCGTGCCGACGACGCGGGCGCCCGCGCGGCGCGCGAGCTGCCCGGCGAGGGCGCCGACCGCGCCGGAGGCGCCGCTGATGACGAGGGTCTGACCGGGGCGCACGTCGAGGAACTTGCCGAGCGTGCCCCACGCGGTCATCCCGGGCCCGCCCATCGCGCCGAGCGCCGTCGAGAGCGGCAGCCCTTCGTCGTACCACTCGGGCCGCAGCCGCCGGTAGGCGGGGAAGACCATCGGGAAGGTCCCGGTCGCCCACAGCTCGGGCTTCCCGTCGCTCACCAGGTGCGAGCGCCAGCCTCCGTACCCCTGCACCAACTCACCCTCGCGGAAAGGGGCTTCGGGCCCGGCTTCGAGCACTTCCATGATCGTGTCGGCGCCCATGTGCGCGCCGATCGGGGTGTCGAGCGTGATGCCCTGGAGATACGGGTCGACCGAGACGTACCGCGTGCGCAGGAGCATCTGGTGCGGCGCGAGGTCGACGGCGATGTCCTCGTCCACGCGCTCGTAGACGCGGGAGACGTCCGGGGTGCCCTTGACGTGCTCGCGGACGACCCACTTGCTGATCTTCACCGGGATTCCTCCTTCTGCGGGACGAGCTTCTGCGGTACGGGTACGGACGCGGCCCCGTCGCCCGCGGCCCGCGCCGCCGGGCCCGGCACCCTCGGCCCCACCGGGATGACCCGGTGCGTCGGCAGCGGGCCGTGCGTGTCCACGGAGGCCGTGAACTCCTTGCCGTCGTCGCGGCACACGAACTGCATGACGTGCCGCCCGGCCGCCGCCGCGCGGATGAGCCCGCCGGTCGTGGCCCAGACCCCCGACTGGTAGAAGTTCCCGAGTCCGGGGACACCGGGGCCGTACTTCTTGATCAGCTCCTCCAGCGTCTCGCCGCTCTCCACGAAGGGCTGCCAGCCGAGCACGGTGCCGTCGAAGTTGCCCGTGTAGCGGACCTGTGTGAGCGGCGTCGACACGTCCCGCACGGCGATGGACTCGCTCAGCCCCGGAAAGCGCTCCTCCAGGAACTCCACGAGTGTGTCGCGCACTTGGTGCTTGGCCGCGTAGTAGCCGCGCCCGTGCTTGACGGGGAGCGTGTGCAGTTCCTCGCCGCCCCTGCGGCGCGTGCGCTGCTCGGGGCCGTCGTCGAGCGCGCGCCAGGGCGCGATGTCGCAGAAGTACGTGGCATAGACGACGCTCGTGCCCGGCGGGGACAGCTCGGGGTAGTGCCGGTTGCGGAACTGGACGTTGATGCTGGAGTGCCGGATGCCGGTGAGCCGCTCGGCGGTGGCGTCGTCGAGCAGGTACGTCGTGCAGGGGTCGGCCTCGGGGAACTCCCGTTTCAGGCCGAGGAAGAGCGTCACGTACCCGGGGAAGACCATGCCGGGCTTCTCGATCGTGTCGGTGTAGAGGCGCTCGTACTCCTTGCCGAGGTCGCGGCCCTTGAGCAGCGAGCGCATCGTCGTGGGCCCGTCGCACGCGGCGACGACGATGTCCGCGCGCAGCTCGGTGCCGTCGCTCAGCCGCACCCCGACCGCCGTGTCCCCCTCGATCAGGACCTCTTCGACCTTCGTGTTGTACGAGACCTCGCCGCCGAGCCGCGCGTACCGCTCCTCGATGGAGCGCGCGAGGCCCAGCGAGCCGCCCTCGGGGACGCCCGCGGAGAGGTTGGCGTGCGAGGCCATCTGGAAGTGGGTCGGCAGAACGGGGAAGTTGGGGTGGCGCTCGTAGAGGACGTAGTTGAACGCCCGTCGGAGCAGGGGGCTCTGGAACTTCTCCGAGTAGTCCCGCATGAGGACGGAGATCGTCTTGCGGACCGCGTTGAAGTACGGCAGGAACCCGGCGAGCATCCGCATCCGCTCGACCCGGCCCATGAGCCCGACCGGCTTGAGGAAGGGGTAGACGGCGAGGGCCTTGCGGAAGGAGCGGAGGTTGTCGCAGAAGCCCTTGATGTGGCGGGCGTCGGCGGGCGAGATCCCGGTGAGGTGGGCCTGGAGGCGGTCGGGGTCCGAGTAGAAGTAGACCGCGCGGCCGTCGGTGTCGCGGACGACGTTGAACACGTCGAAGTGGCGGACCTCCTTGCCCTGGAGGGCGCCGAGTTCGAGCCAGATCTGGTGCATCTCGTTGCCGGGGCCGCTGCCGAGCAGCCAGCTCACGCAGGCGTCGAGGGTGTAGTCCCCGCGCTCCCAGGCGGTGCAGCAGCCGCCCGGGATCTCGTGCATCTCCAGGACGCGGGACCGGTAGCCGTTCAGCTGCGCGTAGACACCGGTGGAGAGCCCGCCGAGGCCCGCACCGATGATCAGCACGGTCTCGCGGCGGTTCCCGGCCCGCGCGCGTTGCTGCTCCTCCTCGGCGAGCTGGGCCGGGTGGGCGGTGGAGCGGCTCGTCATCGGGCCCGCCCTTCTTCGTACGCGGTCGTCATCGGGCCCGCCCTTTCTCGTGCGCGGTCGTCATCGGCCCGCCTTTCCTCGTGCGCGGTCGTCATCGGCCCCGCTCCTCGCGTTCGTTCCAGCGGTCCAGTTGGGGAAGGCTGCCGAGCTTTCCGGGGTGCCAGGGCTCGGTGTTCTCGCTCTCGAACGCCCGGAAAGGGAGACCGAGTTCGTCGCACAGGTACTGGATGGCGAAGCGCCCGGTCGACGCGGCGCGGATGAGCCCGCCCATGCCGACCCACTGGCCCGCCATCGAGAATCCGGCGAGCCCCGGCAGGCGCATACGGTCCTTGCCGACGAGCTTCGCGGAGATGTCGTCGGCCTCCGAGAACGCCTTCCAGGCGAGGATCGAGCCCTTGTGGTTGCCGGTGTATCGGCGTGTCGTCGCGGGCGAGGCGACGTCGACCAGCTCGATGCGCCCGGCCACCTCGGGCCACTTCCGCTCAAGGAACTCCCGTACGAAAGCGGCGACTTCGCTCTTGCGGGCCCGGTAGGCGCGGCGGTCCTCCGCGCGGAGGTCCGCCCAGTACCCGTAGTCGCTGAAGTACGTGCAGTGCACGACGGACTTGCCCTCGGGCGCGAAGCCGTCCGCGTAGCGGGAGCGGAGCTGCACGACGATGCTGGACTGGAGGCCGCCGGGGAGGCGCGCCGCGTCCTCCTCGTCGAGGAGGTACGTCGTACTGTGCGCGTCGCCCTCCGGGAGGCCGCCCTCGATGCCGACGAAGGCCGAGACGACGGCGGGGAACAACGTCCCCTCCTGGTCGAGCAGTTCCTCGTACAGCTTGTCGATCCTGGGGCCCGTGTACCGGCCGCCGAGCAGGCCCTTGATCGTGGTGTCGCCGTCGGCGGCGGAGATGACGTGCTCGGCGTAGAGCGTCTTCCCGCCGCGCAGTACGACGCCGATCGCGCGGTCGTCCTCGACGAGGACGCGTTCCACGCGGGCCCGGTAGCGGATCTCCCCGCCGAGCCCCGTGTACCGCTCCTCGACCGAGCGGGCGAGCCCGAGCGAACCGCCCTGCGGGAAGCCCGCGTTGCCGTGGTAGGCGCTCGCCATGTTGAAGAGGTACGGCAGGACGGGGAAGCCCTCGGGGTCCTGGAAGAAGATGTTGCGGAAGGCGGTCCGCAGCAGGGGGTCCTGGAACTTGTCGGCGAAGGCGTGCATCGGCGTCGCGGCGTTGCGCCAGAAGAGCCGGAAGGCGGGCAGGACGGTGCGCAGGGTGCGCAGCTTCTCGCCGAGCGTCTTCAGCGCGGGCGCGGTGAGGAAGGGGTACAGCTCGATCTTCTGGAAGCGCCGCAGGTCACGGCAGTACGCCCGGATGTGCGGGGCGTCCGCCGGGGACAGCTCCAAAAGGTGCGCTTCGAGCCGGTCCGGGTCGTTCCAGAAGACGACCTCGCGGCCGTCCCTGCCGACGACCTTGTTGAACAGCTCGAAGTTCGTCACCGACTTCCCGTCGAGCGCCCCGAGTTCGCGCCACACCTGGTGCGCCTCGTTGCCCTCGGCGGTGCCGATGAGCCACTCGATGCAGTAGTCGAAGACGTACCCCTCGCGCGACCACGCGGTGCAGCAGCCGCCGGGGAGCACGTGCTTCTCCAGGACGAGCGTCCGCAGCCCGCTCATCCGCCCGTACGAGCCCGCCGCGAGCCCCGCGAGCCCGGCCCCGATCACGAGGACGCGGGGCGGGGTCCCCGGGGCCCGCTCGCGGGACTCCCAGTCGGTGGCGGGCGCCTGCGCGGCGGCAGCGGGCCGGGCGGCCGGGACCCCGGCCGCCCCCTCCCCCACGGCCGCCTCCGAGCGCGCGGCCGTCTCCGAGCGCGCGGACGCCTCCGACCCCTCCGCCCTCTCCGACCGCACGGCCTCCTCCGCCCGCACCGCCGCCTCCGCCGCCGTCTCGGCCGCGCTCACGCCCCCGCCTCCCCGTCGAGCAGGCGCCGCACCAGCTCCGCGTTGCGCGGCAGGTGCTCCGCGTCGAGCATCTCGGCGTGCGTCCCGAAGCCGCACAGGGCGCGGTGCCCGGCCGCCGAGGACCCGTGCCAGGAGCCGGGCACCCCTTCCTCGTACAGGTCCGCCTTGTCCTCGTCCGTGAGGACGCTGACGGGCGTAGCGAGCGTCCCCGTGTTCGGTGTGCGCCCGCAGAACCGCAGGTACTCGGCGGCGTGCTCCATGACCGTCGCCGTGACGATCTCCGAGCCGGTGTGCTGCTGGAGGTGGTGCCCGAGTTCGGCCTCGAACGCCTTCAGGACCTCGGGGCCCGGCTCGTACGCCTCCAGGGTGCGCCGCGAGTCGAGCACCACGACGTGGGCGACCTCCCGTCCGCGCGCCTCCAGTTCGCGTGCCACCTCGAAGGCGAGGTTGCCGCCGAGCGAGTACCCGAGCAGCGGGACGGGCCCCTCGGGCACGGTGGCCGCGACGAGGTCCGCGTACCTGCTCACCTTGTCGTCGCCCGGGAGGTAGTTGAAGGCGATGAGCCGGTGGGAGGGCAGCGAGGTCGCGAGCCCCCGGTACACGAGCCCGTGGCCCCCGGCGGGCGGGAAGCAGAACAGCGGGCGCTCCGCCTCGGGGTTGAAGGTGAGGTGCGGGACCTCGTCGGCCGTCGTCCCGGTGACGCGTTCCTCGACGGCGGCGGCCATCCCGTGCAGCGTCGTGACCTGGTAGAGACGGCTGACCGGGACGCCCACGCCGAACTCGGTGCGCAGGTGGTGCAGCAGCTCGATGAGCTTGATGGAGCTGCCGCCCGAGGCGAAGAAGTCGTCGGCGAGACCGGCTCGTTCGAGCCCGAGCAGCGCCTCCCAGTGCTTCGCCATGCTCACCTCGTAGAGGGTCACGGGCGGCTCGTACGCGGCCTGCGCGTCCTCCGCGCGCGGGGCGGGCAGCGCACGGACGTCGACCTTGCCGTGCGCGGTGAGGGGCAGCGCGCCGACCTCGGTGAGGTGTGCGGGGACGAGGTACGAGGGCAGCGCGTCCGCGAGCGCGCGGCGCAGCGCGGCGCGGCTCACCTCGGCACCCGGCTCGGGCACGTACCAGGCGCACAGCGCGTCCTCGCCGCCCGCCCCCGGGCGGACCGCGACGACGGCGCGCGCGATGCCGTGCCGCGCGGCGAGGTGGGCCTCGATCTCGCCCGTCTCGACGCGGTGCCCGCGCAGCTTGACCTGGCTGTCGGCGCGGCCGAGGAGGTGGAGCCGCCCGGCGGTGTCCCACCGGGCCAGGTCGCCGGTGCGGTAGAGCCGTTCGGCGGGGGTGTCCGGGAGCAGCGCGCGCTCCGTGAACCGATCGGCGGTCAGCTCGGGCCGGCCCGCGTACCCGAGCGCGACGCCCTCGCCGCCGATCCACAGTTCCCCGGTGATCCCGGCGGGCAGCGGGTTGCCGTGCGGGTCGAGGACGTGGAGCGTAGCGTGCGGGAGCGGGCGGCCGACGGGGACGGCGAGCCCGGGGTCGAGCCCGTCGGCCGGGCCCTCGAAGAAGGCACTGTCGATCGTGGCCTCGGTGACGCCGTACGAGTTCAGGACGCGCGTGCCGGGTCCCGCCAGCTCCCTCAGCCGCTCGTACTCGGCGACCTTCCACGTGTCGGAGCCGACGACGAGGAGCCGCAGGAAGCCGAGCCCGGCGCCTTCGCGGGCGCAGTGGTCCATGAGGCCGCGCACGAGGGCGGGCACGAACTCGGCGCAGTCCACGCGCTCCTCGCGCAGGACCTCGTACAGGCGCGCGGTGTCGAGCAGCAGGTCGCGCCCGGCGAGGACGAGCGTCCCGCCGGAGCACAGGGCGCGCACGAGGTCGCCCGTGAAGACGTCGAACGACGGCTGCGCGCTCTGGAGATGGACGCGCACCTCGTCGCCGAGGCGGTACTCGCGGTGCCAGGAGGCGTAGGCGGCGGCCAGGTTGCGGTGGGCGACGCGGACGGCCTTCGGTTCGCCGGTGGAGCCGGAGGTGTGGATGACGTAGGCGGGCGCGTCGAGGTCGTCGGCAGGCTCGCCGCCCCCGTGCGGTGCGGAGGCGGCCAGTTCGGTGACCGACAGCCGTCGGCAGGGAGAGCCTTCCGGGGTCGGCACCCCGTCCCCGGTGATCACCAGCGAGGCCCCCGCGCCCGCGAGCACCTTCGCGAGGCGTTCGGCGGGGAGCGCCGGGTCGAGCGGCAGGTAGGCGCCCCCGGCCCGCAGTACCGCGAGGAGGTGGGCCACCAGCTCGGGCGACTTGGGCAGCGCGACCCCGACCACGGAGCCGCCGCCGATACCGAGGGCGCGGAGCCGCGAGGCCAGGTCCGCCGACACGGTGGAGAGTTCCCCGTACGTCACGGAGGCTCCGCCCGGCACCCGTACCGCGACCGCCGAGGTGTTCTCGCGCGCCGCCCGCTCGAAGAGCCGGTGCACCGGGACGGCGTCCGCGGCGAGCGCCCGGCGCCCGGCCCCGCTCGTCTCCCGTACCAGCTCCTCGCGTTCGTGCGCGGCGAGCATGTCGAGCGCCGAGACGGGCTCGTCGGGCGCCGCGTGCGTGAGGCTGTCGAGCAGTCGCGTGTAGTGCGCGGCCATGCGGCGGACGGTCGCGGGGTCGAAGAGGTCGGTGTTGTACTTCAGGACGCAGTGGAAGCGTCCCTCCGACTCCTCCTCGTACACGCTCAGTGTCAGGTCGAACTGGCCCTCCTCTTCGGGCAGTTCGATGTACTCCAGGCGGTAGCCGTACTGCTCCGTGGCGACCTTGTGCGTGAGCAGGATGAACATCGCCTGGAAGACGGCGGAGCGGCTGGAGTCGTGCTGGAGGCCGAGTTCGTCGACGAGGAGCACGAAGGGGTACTCCTGGTGGTCGAGCCCGCCGAGCACCGTGTCGCGCACCTGCGTGAGCAGCGCCTCGACGCCCGGGTCCCCGGAGAGGTCCGCGTGCAGCGGCAGCGGGTTGACGAAGTACCCGTACACGGAGGAGAACTCCTGCCGCGTGCGGCCCGTCACGGGGCTGCCCACGACGAGGTCGTCCTGCCCGGACCAGCGGTGCAGGAGCACGTAGTACGTGGCGAGGAGCACCATGAACGGGGTGACGCCGTGCCGCTGCGCGAGCGTGTGCACGCGGGCGCTGAGCGCCTCGTCGAGCACGAAGAACTCCGAGGCGCCGTTGTGCGTCTGCACGGCCGGGCGGGGGCGGTCGGTGGGCAGGTCCAGGAGCGGGACCTCCGCGGGGAGGTGGTCGCGCCAGTAGTCGCGCATGCGCGCGGCCTCGGGCGAGGCGAGGAACTTGTTCTGCTGGTTGAGGAAGTCGACGTACCGGGCCGGGACGGGCGCGAGCGCCGGTTCGCGGCCCTCCTTCAGGGCCTCGTAGACCTCCAGCAGTTCCTCGATGAAGGTGAACGTCGACACCGCGTCCGAGACGATGTGGTGGACGGCCTTCATGATGACCCAGCGGTCGGGGCCGCGCCGGAAGAGCCGGAAGCGGAAGAGCGCGTCGTGCTCCAGGTCGTACCGCGCGCGGTACTCGTGGATGATCCGCTCCTTGATCTCCTCCCACTCCTGGCCCTCGACGTCGAACCAGCCGAGGTCGGGCTCGCGGCCGTCGCCGATGCGCTGCACGGGGCGGCCCTCGCGCAGATGGAAGCCGGTGCGCAGCGCGGGGTGGCGGGCGACGAGCCGACGAACGGCCGCGAACATCAGCTCGGGGTCGAGCACGGCCCGCACCTCGACGGCGCCGCCGATGTTGTAGGCGTGGCCGTCGGGGTTGAGCTGCTTGAGGAACCAGAGCGCCTTCTGGTTCTGCGTGAGCGGGAAGTCCCCGTCGTCGTCCCAGAGTTCGACGGAGACCTGGGCGCCGGAAATCTCGTCCCGCGCGAGGCGTTCGGTCAGCTCCTCGTGCAGGCGCGCGGCCAGCTCGGCGACGGGGGTGTTGCTGAGCAGCGCGACGACGGGCGGCGCGACGCCCAGTTCGGCCTGCGAGCGGGCCCGCAGCTCCATCGCGAGGAGCGAGTCGAGGCCGAGTGCGCCGAGGCCGCCCGCCGGGTCGATCTCCTCGGGCGCGGCACGGAGCACGGCGGCGACCAGGCGCGTGAAGCGCTCCGTGACGAGGGCGCGGCGCTCCTCGGGCCCGGCGGCGCGGAAGGCCGCGAGGAGGTCGCCCTCGTCGTCGGCGGCCTGGTCGCCCGCGGACGCGGCGAGGTCCTGGACGAGGGCGGGCGGGGTGTCGTACCACGCGAGGAAGGTGCGCCAGTCGACGACGGTCGCGACGACGAGCTGGGCGAGGTCCTGGCCGAGGACGCGTTCGAGGACGCTCATGCCCGCGTCGGGGCTCAGCGAACTCATGCCGCGGCTGTGCAGGTAGTGCGCTTCGAGACCCAGTTCCTCGATCATCCCGGTCGCCCAGGGGCCCCAGTCGAGCGCGAGCGCGGGCAGTCCGGCCGCGCGGCGGCGGTGCGCGAGGGCGTCGAGGAAGGCGTTGCCCGCCGCGTAGTTGGTCTGTCCCGCGGTCGTGAGGAGCGAGGCGACGGAGGCGAAGAGGACGAAGTGCTCCAGCGGTTCGTCCCGCAGGTGCTTGTCGAGCAGGTGGGCCCCGGCGGTCTTCGGGGCGTGGACGGTGTCGAAGGCTTCGCGGTCGATGTCGGCGAGGAGCGTGTCCCGGACCTGCCCGGCGAGGTGGAAGACGCCGCGCAGCGGGGGCGGGTCGCCCGCGCGGTACGTGGCGAGCCAGCCCGTGAAGGCGGCCTCGTCGGTGAGATCGACGGGGGCGAGCACGACGTTCGCGCCGAGCGCCTCGATGTCCCTGACCAGCGCGATCGCCTGCCCGGCGCGGCTGTCGGGGTCGGTCGCGCGCCACGCGGCGCGTGGCGGCAGCGGGGTCCGGCCGAGGAGGACGAGGCGCCGCGCGCCGCGCCGTACGAGGGTGCGGCACAGGAGCCGGCCGAGCGCGCCGAAGGCCCCGGTCACGAGGTACGTGCCGTCCGGGCGCAGGCGGGGCGGGAGCGGCCCGGTGAGGCGGTCCTCGGCGGGCCTGAGCCGCAGCGTGGCGCGCGTGGCGCCGCGCAGGCCGATCTCCTCCTCGTCGTCGGCGAGGAATTCGGCGAGCAGCGTCGCCGCCTCGTCGGACGCGGTGGCCCGCGCGGGGTCGAGGTCGACGAGCTTGCCCCGGTGTCCCGCGAGTTCCTGGTGGCGCAGGACGCGCGTGACGCCCCAGGCGGGCGCCCCGAGCGGTTCCACGGCGTCCCCGGCGGCGACGGGCTGGGCCCCGCGCGTCACGACGTGCAGGCGGCACGTGTCGCGGCGGGCGCGCAGCACGCGGGCGAGGGCGACGAGCGTCCACGCGCCGCGTGCGGTGGCCGCCCCCACCTGTGCGGCCGGAACACCGGCCAGCGCGGGATGCCCGAGGTTCCACAGGTGGACGACCTCGCCGCGGAACGGCGCGCCCTCGCCGTCGAGTTCGGCGAAGAGCCGGTCGAGGTGCACGGGGTCCTCGGGGGCGAGCGTCACGTCCCCGGCCTCGTCCCGCGCGTACCGCGTCCCGGCCCGTACGAGGCGGCAGCGGTCGCCCCGTTCCCGTACGAGCGCGGCGAAGGCGTCGGCGACGCCGGTGGTGTCGGCGAGCACGAGCCAGTCACGCGGGGCCTCGGCACCGGGTTCCGGCGTCGCGTCGAGTGCCGGGACCGGCACCCATTCCGGCACCGCGAGCCACGAGTCCACGGTCGCCCGGGACACGCTCGTGGAGACCTGGTCGATGTCGGCGGCGCGGAAGCCGGTCACGCGTCCGAGCGCGGTGCCGTCCTCGGCGTCGTACAGCGCGAGGTCGGCGAGGAGTTCCCGGCCGTCGTCCCGCGTCACCGTGCCGTGCGCCCACAGCGCGCGGTCGCCGCTCGCGGCGAGATCGAGTTCGCCGAGCGAGAGCGGGAGCCGTACCCCGGAGGCGGCGGCCGGCTCCGGGCCGTCGGAGATCTGCCGCGTGAGGAGCGCTTGGAAGCAGGCGTCGAGCAGCACGGGGTGCAGGTGGTGGTCGGCCGCGTCCGGGCCGAGGAGCCCGGCGGGCGGGCGTACCTTCGCGAGCACTTCGCCCTCGCCCGTCCACACCTCCTCGATGGCCTGGAAGGCGGGCCCGTAGTGGTAGCCGAGCGCCGCGAGCCCCGCGTAGCACGTCTCCGCGTCGAGCCGGCGGTCCGCGCGGGCCCGGACCCCGGCCACGTCGAGCACGGGGCCCAGCGAAGCGGGCTGCCCGGAGCGCAGGACCCCGGCCGCGTGCACGACGGGCTCGGTGTCCGCGTCCCCGGGGGTCGCGATCGTGAACGCGGCCGTCTCGGGGTCGACGCTGAGCTGGACGGTGCTCGTGGCGTCCTCGGCGAGGAAGAGCGCCTTGCGCAGGTCGATCCCGGCGAGGCGCACGCGCGGCGCGCCCGTCAGGGCGCGTACGGCCTGCGCGGCCATCTCGACGTACCCGGCGGCCGGGAAGACGGCCGTGCCCTGGATCTGGTGGTCGGCGAGGTACGGGAGCCGCTCGGTGTCGAGCGCGGACTCCCACGTGGGCGCGGCATGAGCACTGCGGCGGCCGAGGAGCGGGTGGTCGAGGTGGCCGAGGCGTACGCGGGCGACGTTCGCGGGCTCGACCCAGTGCCGCTCCTCGCGCCACGGGTAGGCGGGCAGCGGGACCGTCGTCCCGGTGGGCTGGAGGGTGTCCCAGTCGATGGCGCGGCCGAGCGTGTGCAGGGTCGCGAGCGAGACGGCGAAGCGTTCCGGCTCGTCCTCGGCGCGGCGGATCGAGGGCACGGTGACGGCCTCGTGCCCGGTGGCCTCGGCGCACTCGCGCAGGGAGTGGGCGAGCGCGGGGTGCGGGCCGATCTCCAGGAAGAGCCGGTGCCCGTCGCGGGCGAGCCGGTCGACGGCGGAGCGGAAGTGGACGCGCTCGCGCACATTGCGCCACCAGTAGGCGGCGTCGAGGCGCACCCCGTCCGCGTTCGACTCCATCCCGGTGAGTTCCAGGGGGACCTGGGGCGGCTGCGGGTCGAGGAAGGCGAGCGAGTCGAGGAGTTCGTCCTTGATCGCGTCCATCTTGTGCGAGTGGTAGGGGACTTCGACGGTCAGCGCCTTGGCGAAGATCTGCTCCCCGGTGAGCCGCGCGGCCAGTTCCTCCAGCGCGTCGGTGTCGCCCGCGAGGGTCACCGCGCCGGGGCTGTTCACGGCCGCGACGGCCACGCGCCCCCGGTACGCGCGCAGTTCGCGCTCCGCCTCCTCCTCGGGGAGCCCGACCGCGAGCATCCCGCCGGTTCCGGCGAGCTTGTGCTGGAGGCGGCTGCGGTGCACGGCGATCGCACACGCCTCGCGCAGCGTGTAGACCCCGGCCTCGTGGAAGGCGGCGATCTCGCCCGTGCTGTGCCCGACGATCGCCTCGGGCCGCACCCCGTACGAGCGCCAGAGCCGCGAAAGACCGTACTGAACAGCGAAGTTGGCGGGCTGCGCGAGCCACGTCTCCGCCATCCGCGAGGACGCGGCGTCTCTGCCCATCTCCTCCAGGAGCGACCAGCCCGCGAGGTCGCGGATCTCCCGGTCGCACTCCTCGACGGCCGCCCGGAAGACGGGTTCGCTCGCGAGGAGCCCCTGTCCCATGCCCCACCACTGCGGGCCCATCCCGGTGTACACCCACACGAGCCGCCGGTCCTCGGGCTCCAGGCGCCGGTTCTCGACGACGCGCGGGTGCGGGTTCCCCGCGGCGTGGGCGTCGAGGGCCTCGCGCAGCGACTCGCGGGACGAGTGGACGACCGCGAGCCGCGTCTCCAGGTGCTGCCTGCGGTGCGCGAGGGTGTGCCCGAGGTCGGCGAGCGCCACGTCCCCGTCCAGCTCGTCCCGTACCTGCGCCGCCTTGCGCGCGAGCGCCTCGGGGTGCCGGGTGCTGAGCGGCAGTACGGTCCAGGGGCGGGCGAGGGCGGCGGGCCCGGCGCCGGACCGTGCCGGGGCCTCCTCGATGATCAGGTGCGCGTTCGTCCCGCCGAAGCCGAAGGAGTTCACGCCCGCCCGCGCCGGTCCCTCGTGCGCGGGCCACGGTGTGGCGACGGCGGGGATCTCGTAGGGGAGGCTGTCGGCGTCGATCGCGGAGTTGAGCGTGTCGAGGTGCAGGTGGGGCGGGATGACCTTGTGCTCGACGGCGAGCGCGGTCTTGATGAGCCCGGCGATCCCGGCGGCCGACTCGGTGTGCCCGATGTTGGTCTTGACGGAGCCGACGTAGCAGGCGGCGCCGGGCTCGCGGCCCTCGGCGAGCACGCGCGCCAGCGCGTTCGCCTCGATCGGGTCGCCGACGGGCGTCGACGTGCCGTGCGCCTCGACGTACTGGAGCTGTCCGGGCGAGATCCCGGCGTCCGCGCACACCTCCCGCACGAGGCGGGTCTGCGCCTCGCCGCTCGGCACGGTGATGCCGGGGGTGCGGCCGTCCTGGTTGACGCCGCTGCCCGTGAGCACGGCGTGGATCGGGTCGCCGTCGCGCAGCGCGTCCGAGAGCCGCTTGAGCGCGACGAGCCCGACGCCCTCGGCCCGTACGTACCCCTCGGCGCTCGCGTCGAAGGCGCGCGAACTCCCGCTGCGCGAGAGGAAACCGCCCTTCGTCTCGGCGATCGTGTACTGCGGCGTCATGTGCAGCAGCACACCGCCCGCGAGGGCGAGATCGGTCTCGCCGCGCAGGAGCGCCTGGCGGGCGAGGTGCACGGTGACGAGCGAGGAGCTGCACGCCGTGTCGACGGTGAGGCTCGGGCCGCGGAAGTCGAAGACGTGCGAGATGCGGTTCGAGACCATCGTCATCATCGTGCCCGTCGCGGTGTGCGCGGCGAGCGTCTCGAAGCCGAGGTCGGCGAACTGGAGGATCTTGTAGTCGAGCGTGAACGCCCCGACGTAGACAGCCGTGTTGGAGCCGACGAGGGTCCGCGGGCGCTGCCCGCCGTCCTCCAGGGCCTCCCAGGCGACCTCCAGGAGCTTGCGCTGCTGCGGGTCCATGTGGTCGGCCTCGCGCCCGCTGATCCCGAAGAAGGCGGGCTCGAAGCGGTCGAAGCCGTCGATGTAGCCGCCGCGTCCGCCGGTGAGGCGGCCCGGCTTGTCGCGGTGGCGGCTGCCGAGCGTCGTGGTGTCGTAGCGGTCGGCGGGCGTGGGTGTCACGCAGTCCTTGCCGGTGACCAGGTTGCGCCAGTAGGCACGGTGGTCGCCCGCGCCGCCGGGGAGCCGGCAGCCGATCCCGATGATCGCGACCTTCTCGCCCTCCGCGACCGGTGCGCGCGGGGACGGGGGCGGGGCGGGCGGGTCCTGAGCGGTGGCGTGGTGGTGCGCGGGCTGCGGGGCGTCAGCGCGCGGGGCTCCCGTGGCCGGGGACTCGCTGTGGGCGGCGGCCATGTGGGCACACTCCTCGGGTTCGCGCGTCCTCCGGGAGCGGTCCGGGGCGCGGCAAAGTCTGCTGGTGGTACGGGTGGAGGGCGTTAAGGAGTCGGGACGTCGGTACGGGGACGGACCGGGCGGGACGCGGGTCTCGCTCAGGCGCCCTGGCGGCCGTCCGTGGGGGCGACGGGGGCCTCCTCCTCCCGCGGGCGTGGGGAGCGCCGTACGGGGTGGAGGAGGCTGCCGAGGACGTCGCCGGTCCGCGGGAAGGAGGCGGGGTCGTGGAGCCCCACGGCGGCGGGCGTGCGGCCCGGGTGCCAGGTGAAGCTGCCGAAGAGGTGGTCCCACACGGAGAGGTCGGAGCCGTAGTGCCCGGCCTCGGCGAGCCGCGTGCTGTGGTGCAGGCGGTGCTGCTCGGGGCTGGCCAGGACGTGGTTGAACGGGCCGATCCGGACGTCGATGTTGGCGTGGATGAAGTAGCCCTGCGCCGCGACGAAGAGCCCGGAGGCGAGCACGGAGTGGGCGGAGAACCCGACGGCGGCGAGCAGGAGTTGCACGCAGCCCTGGGAGAAGACGATGTCGAGCACGTGGTTGACGCCGTTGTTCGCCACGTTGACCTTCGCCGGGACGTGGTGCACGCCGTGGAGCTTCCACAGGTGCTTGTTGGTGTGGCCGAGCCGGTGGGTGACGTAGCCGGCGAGGGAGCCGGCGAGGAGCGTGAGGGGCAGTTCGGCCCAGAGCGGCAGCACCGGGTGGCCCGTCGCGACGAGCGTCATGAGGCCCGTGACGAGGAACTGCGCGAAGGCGCTCGCGAGCATCGTGAGCACGAACCAGATGCCGTACCAGCGCCACTCCGCGGCGGTCGGCTGCCAGTCGCGCTCGTAGGGGACGAGCCGCTCCAGCGCCGTCAGGTACAGCACGACGCCCATGAGGAAGAACGGGCTCACCCGCTCCGGGTCCCAGTCCCGCGCGAGGGCGAGGCCCGCGACGAGCACGGTGGCGACGAGCAGCACCGGATAGGCGAGGAAACGCAGCAGCGCCCTGCCGTGCCCGGCCACGACTGATTCCCCTCTGCGCATCGCGCACCCCCCCAGCGATCAGCGGCGCCCGGCCCGTCGAGGGCAGCGCGCAACCGTGACGAAAATCAAATGATGACGGAAATGGATTCCGCGGCGGATTGAGGAAATGTTTTCCGTTTCCGCGCCGCCCAACCCCCACTTTCGGGCGAATCTCCGCGACGCAAGGGCGCACGGGAATCCGGCCGTGAGCCATTGAACAGGAGGGACGGCATCGCGGGATACCCGTGCCACTCCAAGGAGTTAATTAATAAGCTCATCACACTTATAGGGCGCACAGAAAGAGGCAGGGGTCGCACGAGAGGGGGCACGCCGCCGCCCCGTGACCCCCCGCCGCGCGCCCCTCACCAGGCACTCCGCCCCGGACGCGAAAAAGCCTCCGGCCCGTGACGCGTACGTCACGGGCCGGAGGCCACAAAGGGAGTGGAGATGGCGGGAATCGAACCCGCGTCCAACGGTGCGGAAAGAGGGCTTCTCCGAGCGCAGTCCGCTGCGATTTTCTCAGCCCCGGAGATCACGCGGACAAGTCTCCGACGGGCTCAGTCACTGTTTGATTTCCCTCTTACCCCCGTGACCGGGGTGAGAGGTTTAGTCCCCTAGCTGATGCCAGGATCCGGGTCGGGAACAGCCCCGGGCTGACACTCCGCGGAGTCTTCGCTAGCTGCTAATCAGGCAGCAAGGGCGAAGGCGGAGGAATCGCGCTTGGTATTGGCGATTATTTTTTGCGACATATGGTTTACGAGATCATTGCCGCTTCCTCGGCTCGCTTCCCCTGTTTCGACAGCCGCTGTCGAAACCGATCATCCCCTTGTGGTGTTGTCAAAGCCGTCGCCGCGAGGCTCCGGCCGCACGCACCGCGTACGGTGCTTGCGCCATCCTACGGGAACAACGCCGCCGGGTGCCAGCGCATTCCCGCCCGCGCGCACCCCGTCCCGACCGGCGGGAACGCCGCCGCGCCGGGCGCCGCCGCGTCCCGCTCAGGCGGCCCGCTGCTTGCGCCGGGCTGCCGACATCGCGCGGTGCGCCTCGCGCGTGTCCTGCTTCTCGCGCAGCGTCTGGCGCTTGTCGTACTCGCGCTTGCCCTTCGCGAGCGCGATCTCGCACTTCGCGCGCCCGTCCTTGAAGTACAGGGCGAGCGGGATGATCGTGTGCCCCGTCTCCTGCGACTTCGCGTCGAGCTTCGCGATCTCCTCGGCGTGCAGCAGCAGCTTGCGCCGCCGCCGCGCGGAGTGGTTCGTCCACGTGCCCTGCGAGTACTCGGGCACGTGCACGTTGTGCAGCCACGCCTCGCCGCCGTCGATCTGCACGAAGCCGTCCACGAGCGAGGCCCGCCCCTGCCGCAGCGACTTCACCTCGGTACCGGTGAGCACCATCCCGGCCTCGTAGGTGTCGATGATCGTGTAGTCGTGTCGCGCCTTCTTGTTCTGCGCGATCAGCTTGCGTCCTTTTTCCTTTGCCATGGTCCCTCCATTTTCGCACTACGAGGGGGTGCCCAGGCCAGTCAATACCTCGCGGGCCCGCGCCTCCGCCGTCCCGGGGGCCGCGCTCACGTCCGGTGCGAGTCCCTCGCCCTCCACGCCGCGCCCCGCGGGCGTCCGCCACCGTCCCACGGTCAGCTCGGCCACGCTCCCGTCGGGCAGCGCGCGCGGGACCTGCACCGTCCCCTTGCCGAAGGTCGGCTCCCCGACCACCACCGCGCGCCCCCGGTCCTGGAGCGCCCCCGTCACCACCTCGGCCGCGCTCGCCGTGCCGCCGTCCACGAGCACCACGAGCGGCCCCGTCCCCGCCGCGCCGCGTGGCGCGCCGAGCACACGGCGTGAGCCGCCGTCCTCGTACGTCGCGACCACTCCGCCGTCGAGGAAGGCACCCGCCGCCCGCGCGGCCTCGTCCAGCAGCCCGCCGGGGTTCCCGCGCAGGTCGAGCACGACGGCGGTACGGGGCGGCAGCGCGGCCACCGCCGCGCGCACGCGCTCCCCCGCGCCCCGCGTGAACGCCCGCACGAGTACCCGCGCGCCCCCGTCCCCGTACCGCTCGACGGACACGACGGGCCCGTCCCCGAGCCGCACCCGCGTGAGGACGAGCCGCCGCTCCGTCCCGTCGTCCCGTACGAGCCGCACGGCGACCCGCGTGCCCGGCCCGCCCCGGAGCAGCCCCACCGTGCGCGTCACGGGCAGTCCCGCGACCTCCCTGCCGCCCACCGAGAGCAGCCGCTCCCCCGTGCGCACCCCGGCACGGGCCGCGGGCGCTCCGGGGCGCACGCGCGAGACCCGCAGCACGCCGTCCGCGTCGTGGGCGAGCGCGAGGCCCACGCCCGCGTACGCGCCCGTGAGTCCCTCGCTCCACGCCGCGTACGCCGAGGGCCCGTAGACCGCGTCCCAGCGGTGCCCGGAGCGGCTGACGAGCGCTCGCGCGGCCTCGGTCCCCGACCGCCCCCGCGCGAGCGCGGAGCGCACCGCGCCGTCGAGGCGGGCACCGGAGACGGCGGAGGCGCCCTCGGGGGCACGGGTCTGCTGCGCCTCGTACGACGGGAGCCACCCCCCGCGCAGCCCGGCCGCGAGCACGGCGGCGAGGAGCAGCGGCGCGGCGAGCGGGAAACCCTGCCCGGCACGGGGTCTCGGCACGCGGGGGCTCTCGGGCATGGCGGGGAGTCTAGTGGCGCACGGGCCGCTCCGGACGGAGCACTTGAACGCCGCCAGGCCGCCACGCCGCCACGCCGCCACGTCGCCGCGCCTTCGTGCCGCTTACGGGCGGGCGCCGCCGGGTACGCGACGGGCGCCGCACGGCCCTTGACCGTACGGCGCCCGGACTCCCGCGGGCCGGTGGCCCGCTCAGCCCTTCAGGACCGCTCAGACCTTCAAGTACTTGCGCAGCGCGAAGAACGCGGCGAGCGCGGGCATCACGATGCTCGTCGCGAGCACGAGCGGCAGCTTCTCGATGACCGGGCCCCAGCCGATGAACTCGATGAGGTTGAGCTTCGAGGAGAGGTCGAGGCCGCCGTCGATGATGAAGAACCGGCCGCCCACGAGCATCCCGCAGGCCACGATGCCGCCGATGAGCCCGGCGACCGCCGCCTCCATGATGAACGGCGCCTGGATGTAGAAGCCCGAGGCGCCGACGAGCCGCATGATCCCGGTCTCGCGGCGGCGGCTGAACGCCGAGACGCGGACGGTGTTCACGATCAGCATGAGCGCGACGACGAGCATGAGTGCCATGAGCGCGCGTGCCGCCCAGTTCATGCCGTCGAGCAGGCCGAAGAGGTTGTCGAGGATGCTCTTCTGGTCCTGGACCGACTGCACGCCCGCGCGGCCCTTGAAGGCCGTCGCGATGACGTCGTAGTCCTTCGGGTCCTTGAGCTTGACGCGGAAGGACTCCGGCATGAGGTCCGGGGTGAGCTGCGAGGCGATCGGCGAGCGGCTGAATTCCTTCTGGTACAGCTTGTACGCCTGGTCGGCCGTCTCGTGCGTGACCGTCTGGACGGCGGGCATCTTCTTGAGGTCGGTCTCGATCTGCTGGCGCTGCTCGGGGGTCACGGCCCCCTTGGCGCACGACGGGCTCTCGCCGACGTCGTTCTTGCCGCACAGGTAGACGGTCACGTTGACCTTGTCGTACCAGTAGCCCTTCATCGAGTCGACCTGGTCGCTCATGAGGAGCGAGGCGCCGAAGAGGGCGAGGGAGAGGGCGACCGAGACGACCACCGCGAAGGTCATCGTGAGATTGCGCCGGAGACCGACCCCGATCTCCGACAGGACGAACTGGGCGCGCATGGCGTCCTTTCAGAACTCAAGGCGCCCGCGGGACGGCCGGCCCGCGGACGCCGGGTGTCAGTGCTGGTAGCCGTAGACGCCGCGGGACTGGTCGCGGACGAGGCGGCCCTTCTCCAGTTCGATGACGCGCTTGCGCATCTGGTCGACGATCTGCTGGTCGTGCGTGGCCATGACGACGGTGGTGCCGGTCCGGTTGATCCGGTCGAGCAGCTTCATGATGCCGACCGAGGTCTGGGGGTCCAGGTTCCCTGTGGGCTCGTCGGCGATGAGGAGCTTGGGCCGGTTCACGAAGGCGCGGGCGATCGCGACGCGCTGCTGCTCACCACCGGACAGCTCGCCCGGCATCCGGTCCTCCTTGCCGCCGAGCCCGACGAGGTCGAGCACCTGCGGTACCGACTTGCGGATGTCGCCCTTCGACTTGCCGATGACCTCCTGCGCGAAGGCGACGTTCTGCGCGACCGTCTTGTTCGGCAGCAGGCGGAAGTCCTGGAAGACGTTGCCGAGCTGGCGGCGCATCTGCGGCACCTTCCAGTTCGACAGGCGGGAGAGATCCTTGCCGAGGACGTGGACCTGTCCGTGGCTCGCGCGCTCCTCGCGCAGGATCAGCCGCAGGAAGGTCGACTTCCCCGAGCCCGAGGACCCCACGAGGAAGACGAACTCGCCGCGCTCGACTTCGAGGGAGACATCCCTGAGTGCGGGGCGGCTCTGTTTGGGGTAGGTCTTGGAGACGTTGTCGAATCGGATCACGAAAACACCACGGATCGCCGGGGGTAGGTGAGCGTGACCATACGCGACCCCGGGGGCACCGCGCAGACACCGTCCCGGGGTCGTGCGCGGACGATCCTCCGTTCCGGGCACGACCCCGGGCAAAGCGGGCGGAGGTACGGGCCCGAGGGGCGCGGCTGCCCGCGCGCGGGCACGCGCCCGCGCCGCGGCGGCCGGGACCTGGCACAGTGGAGAGGTACGGCCCGGCCGGAAGGATGAAGCGCATGACCTACGACCGACTGGTGTGCGCGAACTGCGCCGCTCCGGTGAGCGAGGGACGCTGCCCGGTCTGCCGCGCGAGCCGCGAGCGCCTCAAGGAGACGCAGGGGCAGTCCCCCTTCTCCCAGCTCAGCCCCCCGGTGCTGCTCGCCCTGCTGGTGGCGTGCGTCGCGGCGGTGGTGGTGCTCGCCGGGCGCTTCGCCTGAACCGCGTGGAGATTCCGTGAGGAAAAAGCGGGGGCCGGGTGCGTGCGCACCCGGCCCCCGCTGTCCGTCGTCAGGCCGCGTCGCCGCCGCGGCCCGTGAGGCGGGGCAGGAAGCGGAAGCCGATACCGCCCGCGATCATGGTCGCCGCGCCGAGGACCAGGAAGGTCGTGTCGGCCGCACCGGTCTCGGCCAGCTCGTCCTTCGGCGCCCCCTGCTCCACGGGCTGCTGCCCGAGGCTGTCGGGCCCGGCGCCGGTCGACCCGTTGCCGCCGCCGGCGGCGGGCGAGGACGCCGCACCGGAGGGCTGGGTGCCCGGGTCGCTCGGCTGTGTGCCGGGGTCGGAGGGCCCGGTGCTCGGGCCGGACGGGTCGCTGGGGTCCGTGCCCGGGTCGGAGGGGTCCGTACCGGGGTCGCTCGGGTCCGTGCCGGGGTCGGACGGGTCGGTCCCCGGGTCGCTCGGGTCCGTGCCCGGGTCGGACGGGTCCGTGCCGGGGTCGCTCGGGTCGGTCCCCGGGTCGGACGGGTCCGTACCGGGGTCGGACGGGTCGGTGCCCGGGTCGCTCGGGTCGCCGGACGGGATCTCGGTGCCCGGGTCGGACGGGTCCTTACCCGGGTCGCTCGGGTCCGTGCCCGGGTCGCTCGGGTCGGTCTCCTCGACCGCCGGGCCGGTGTCGCCGTTGAAGGCGACGGCGTGGGCGGCGCCCGCCGCGGACAGGGACGCCCCGGCCGCGATCGCGGCTCCCGCGGCGACCCGCGCCACGCGGACCCGCATTCTGTTCGTCATGAGCTAACTACCCCCAGTAGCGATACGTACGTACATGGGACGACGCGACGGGTCGCGCGGACGGGGGGCCTCCTGGACCGTGCCCCCGTGCGCACACGCCCCAGAAACGCGCATGCCACCCGCCACCCTCCCGGCCCGCCGCAGACACGTCAAGCGCCTTAAGAGCGCCTCGCCCGCCTTCGTACCGCTTTGGTCCTGTGAAGACTCCCGTAAGAAAAAGATGCGGCAACTCCCCTCACAAAGAGGGAAGTTGCCGCACAGCCCCGTACAGAGGCCACCGGTGGGCCAGCCGCCCGTCCCGGCTCAGGCGCTCTGCTGCTCCTGCTGCTTGCGCCAGCGGATGCCGGCTTCCAGGAAGCCGTCGATCTCGCCGTTGAAGACGGCCTCGGGGTTGCCGACCTCGTGCTCGGTGCGGAGGTCCTTGACCATCTGGTAGGGGTGCAGGACGTAGGAGCGCATCTGGTTGCCCCAGGAGTTGCCGCCGTCGCCCTTGAGGGCGTTCATCTTCTCCTGCTCCTCCTGGCGGCGGCGTTCGAGCAGCTTCGCCTGGAGGACGTTCATCGCGCTCGCCTTGTTCTGGATCTGCGAGCGCTCGTTCTGGCAGGAGACGACGATGCCGGTGGGCAGGTGGGTCAGGCGCACGGCCGAGTCGGTCGTGTTGACGCCCTGGCCGCCGGGGCCCGAGGACCGGTACACGTCGACGCGCAGCTCGGACTCGTCGATCTCGATGTGGTCGGTCTGCTCGACCACGGGCAGCACCTCGACCCCCGCGAAGGAGGTCTGGCGGCGGCCCTGGTTGTCGAAGGGGGAGATGCGGACCAGGCGGTGGGTGCCCTGCTCGACGGAGAGGGTGCCGTAGGCGTAGGGGACGTGCACGGCGAAGGTCGTGGACTTGATGCCCGCCTCTTCGGCGTAGGACGTCTCGTACAGCTCCGTCTTGTAGCCGAGGCGCTCGGCCCAGCGCAGGTACATGCGCTGGAGGCGCTCGGCGAAGTCGGAGGCGTCGACGCCACCGGCCTCGGCGCGGATCGTGACGACGGCCTCGCGGGAGTCGTACTCGCCGGAGAGGAGGGTGCGTACCTCCATCTCGTCGAGCGCCTTGCGCACGGCGGCCAGCTCCTGCTCCGCCTCCTCCTGCGTGTCCGCGTCGCCCTCGTCGGCGGCCAGCTCGAAGAGCACACCCAGGTCGTCGATGCGCCCGCGCAGGCCCTCGGCCTTGCGGACCTCGGCCTGGAGGTGGCTCAGCTTGCTGGTGATCTTCTGCGCCGCATCGGGGTCGTCCCACAGCGACGGAGCCGCTGCCTGCTCCTCCAGGGAAGCGATGTCCTCCCGCATTTTGTCGAGGTCGAGGACGGCCTCGATCGACTCCATGGTGGAGGAGAGGGACTTGAGCTCTTCGGATACATCGACGACTGCCACGTCCATCAGGGTAACCGGGCGGCGGGGGCCGGGGCGAAGCCCGCCCCCTCGCGGGGGTGCGCGTGGCAGGGTGGCGCGCATGACCGATTACGGGCACGACCTCCTCTTCGGCTCCTTCGTCACCCCCTCCTCGGCCCGGCCCGCCGAGGTCGTGGAACTCGCGGTGACCAGCGAACGCGCGGGCCTCGACCTCGTGACCTTCCAGGACCACCCGTACCAGCCCGCGCTCCTCGACACGCAGGCCCTCCTCGCCTTCGTCGCGGCCCGGACCACCCGGGTGCGCCTCGCGGCGAACGTCACAAATCTCCCGCTGCGCCCGCCCGCCGTCCTCGCCCGTACCGCGGCGACGCTCGACCTGCTCAGCGGCGGCCGTTTCGAGCTGGGCATCGGCGCGGGCGGCTTCCGCGACGCCGTCGTGGCGATGGGCGGTCGCGGGCTGCCGCCCGGGGAGTCGGTGGACGCGCTCGCCGAGGCGATCGGCCTGATCCGCGCGCTGTGGAACACCGAGGAGCGCGGCGGCGTGCACCACAGGGGTACGTACTACGCGGCCGACGGCGCCAAGCGCGGCCCGCGCCCCGCCCACGACATCGGCGTCTGGATCGGCGCGTACGGCCCCCGGATGCTCGCCCTCACGGGCCGTACGGCCACGGGCTGGCTGCCCTCGTACGACTACCTGAAGGGCGGCACGGCCGCCCTCCCGGCGATGAACGCCCGCATCGACGAGGCGGCCGAGGAGGCGGGCCGTGACCCGCGCGAGATCCGCCGCTTCCTCAACATCATGAAGCCGGAGCAGGCGACCGCGGACTTCCTCACGGAGCTGGCCACGGAGCACGGCATCAGCGGTTTCATCGTGGGAGGGGACGACGAGGCGGCGCTCAGGAGGCTGGGGGAAGAGGTGGCGCCCGCCGTGCGGGCCGCCGTCAGCCCTTCCGGCGGGTGAGGAGCGGGGGTCCGGGCGGCTCCCCCTCGTCGGCCCCCTCCGGCAGGTGAGGAGCGAGGGGCCGGGGCGGCTCCCCCTCGGCGGTCCTTCGGGCGGGTGAGGAGCGGGGGCCGGGGAGAGCCGCGCCCCCGAACCGGCTCACCCGGAGGTGACGGCCGCCGTTCCCGTCTGCTCGGCCCCGGAATCGCTGTCGTCCCCGCCCGCGACGAGCCACCCGGCCACGGCGAGGATCACCACCGCCACCCCGGCCCCGACGCCCGTCCGCAGCCGCCTGCGCCGCAGCGCCGCCTCCCTGGCGCGGGCGGAGCCGGGCCGCGGCGCCCCCGGCGCGCGCGGCACGCGCGCCGTCCCGTGGGCGCCGCCGGACAGCTCGTCCACCCCCGGCACCCGCATGCTCGTGTGCGTGTCCCGCCCGGAGTCCTTGCCCGGCGCCGTCGGCACCAGCGACACCGCGCCGCGCGGCGCCGCGCCCGTCACGGGCTCCTCGCCGGCCGCCTCGCCCTCCTCGGCGGGCTCCGGTTGCGGCTCGTCCACCTCCAGGGCGGGCAGCCCGTCGAGCAGCGGGGCCATCTCCCGCAGCCGCTCGGCGAGTTCCGAGGCGCGCAGCCGCGAGGCGGGGGCCTTGGCGAGGCACTGGAGGAGGAGCTGCCACAGCTCCTCGGGGATGCCGGGCAGCGGGACGACCGTCTCCGTCACGTGCCGCCGCAGGATGGCCCCGGGGTGGCCGCCGCCGAACGGGGTGAACCCGGCGAGCAGTTCGTACAGGACCGTCGCGAGCGCGTAGATGTCGACGGCCGCGCGCGGCGGCAGGCCCTCGACGATCTCGGGGGCGCAGTAGTCGGGCGTCCCGATGATCTTCGTACTGCGGCCCGTGGGGGTGGAGCGGGGGCTGTCGATGAGCTTGGCGACGCCGAAGTCGGTGAGGAGCGCGGGGTGTTCGCCCGCGCGGCCCGGGGTGCCCGACATGTCGAGGAGGATGTTCTCGGGCTTGACGTCGCGGTGCACGACCCCGGCCTTGTGCGCGAAGGCGAGCGCGTCGGCGATGTCGGCGACGATCGCCGCCGCTGCCGCCGGGGCGAGGCGGTGGGCGGAGTCGAGGCGCGTGCGCAGGTCGGTGCCGCGGACGGCGTCCATGACGAGGGCGAGGTCGTTGCCGTCCACCACGAGGTCGCGCACGGTGACGATGTGGGGGTGTTCGAGGCCCAGCAGCGCGGTGCGCTCCTGGACGAAGCGGCCGACGAGTTCCTGATCCGCCGCGAGGTCCTCGCGGAGCAGTTTGATCGCGACGGGCCCCTCGGGTCCGTCGCCGAGCCACACACTCCCCGCGCTGCCCCGCCCGAGGAGCTGGTGTGCGGTGTACCGGCTGCCGATCTTGCGTGCCAAAACTGCTCCGACAGGTCGGGCCCCGGCACGGCCCGGGGCGTGGCGTTGCGACGTTTGCAAAGTCGTGGCGATGCGACGATTCGCAAAGTTACGCGCGTCCTGGGGTTCTCCGTGCCCAGGATCGGCCTACGCGCCACATCGGGGCGGCGATCGGTCCGGTTTTGCGGGGGTTCGGTGGCCGAAGACGTGCGCCGATTGTCGACTTGTCGCCGAACTCGCCCCCCGCTCCCGCCGTGCCGCCCGGCGTCAGCCGTTCAGCTTCGAGAACCAGCCCGAGACTTCCTTGATCCAGCTTCCGAGCTGGTCCCAGTAGCCCTTGCCGGTCCCGATCCAGTCCTGGAGCGGGCTGACCTCCCACACGATCCAGCCGACCACGAAGAGGATCACCACGGTGAAGAGGCAGCCCTTGAGGCAGCCGAGACCCGGGATGCGCATCGGGTTGGCGCTGCGGCGACGCGGCTCCCGGGGCTCGCGCGGGGGCCTCGGCTCGCGGCGCGGCGGGGCCTCGGCGGGCGGCGGGGCCTGCCGGCGCGGGGCGGGCGGCGGCGCGTACTGCTGGGGCTGGGGCTGCGGGGGCTGCTGCTGGTAGGGCTGCTGGTAGCCGCCGTGCCCGCCCTGCTGCCCCTGCTGATAGCCGCCGCCCTGCTGGTACGTGGGGCGTTGCGGCCGCGGCGGGTCGTAGGGGCCCGGTTGCGGCGCGTAACCGTACGGGCCGGGGCCTTGCTGCTGCGGGGGCTGCTGCCGGTGCGGGCGGCGGCGCAGGGGGTCCTCGTCCGGGTCGAGGTACTGGATCTGCGTCTGCTCGTTGCGGTCGCGCGCGGCGCGGAGCTGGCTCTCCCAGGGGTGCGGGGCGTCCGGGTCGCCGCCCTGCTGACCGGGCGGTACGGGGGGCATGACGGCGGTGGGGTCGGCCTCGCCGGGACGGCCGCCCTGGCCCGTACCGGCGCCCTGTCCGGTGGTGGGGAGCACGGAGGTGGGCGCCGCCGGGTCGTACGCGCCCTGCGGGAAGCCGTCGCGCGAGAGGACCTCGGTCGGGGCGGCGGCGCCCGGGGACACCTCCGGTACGGGGGCCGGGTCCGGGTCGGGCGCGAGGAGGGCGCCGACGCCCTCGGCCGCCGCGATCTGCGCGGAGTTGGCGTGCACGCCGACGCCCTCCGCGACGACGCGCAGGGCGCGCGCGAGGTTCTCGGCGCTCGGGCGGCGGTCGGGGTTCTTGCTGAGGCAGCGCTCGACGACCGTCCACAGCGGCTCGGGGACGCTCGACGGGCGGCGCGGCTCCTCGCTCAGGTGCCGGTGGAGGACTTCGAGCGCGGAGTCGCCCTGGAAGGGCGGGCGGCCGGTGAGCAGCTCGTAGAGGAGGATGCCCGCGCCGTAGATGTCGACGGCGGAGGTCTGCGGGCGGCCCTCGGCGGCCTCGGGGGCGACGTACGCGGGCGTCCCGACGAACTCCTGCGTGCGGGTGAGGCCCGGGGAGTCGGCGAGGCGCGCGATGCCGAAGTCCGTGAGGAGCGGGTGCAGACCGCCCTCGGGGTCCTCCTTGAGGAGGACGTTCGCGGGCTTGAGGTCGCGGTGCACGACGCCGTCCGCGTGGCTCGCGACGAGCGCGTCCGCGATCTGCGCGGTGAGCAGGCTCGCGGCGACGGGGCTGAACGGCCCGTTCTCACGGAGGTAGCGGTGCAGGTCGGGGCCCTCGACGAGGTCCATGACCAGCGCGAGCAGGTCGCCCTCGACGACGAGGTCGCGCACGCGCACGATGTTGGGGTGGGTGAGCCGGAGCAGCACCGAGCGCTCGCGCAGGAAGCGCATCACGATGTCCGGATCGCTCGCCAGCTCCTCCTTGAGGACCTTGATGGCGACGGTCTCCCCCGGCTGCCCCTGCACGGCCGCCTCGGCGCCCGCGGGGACGGTCTGGCGCGCACGCCAGACGGTGCCCGTGGCGCCGCGTCCCAGCGGCTCCTCCAGGAGGTACTTGCTGCCTACCGGCCGCACGTCATGCGCTCCCTGATCATCCGGCTCGCCCGCATCCGGGCGCCTCTGGGGGCTCCGGGCCGGCCGCGTTCGGGGCGACGGCCGCGGGGGCCGCCGCTTCGGACAGTTCCGCCCACTGTAGTGCGCGGGAGGGGCGTACCGGGGGTGCGCGAGCCTGGCGGACCGTCCGGGTGTTCGACGATTGCCCCCTCGGCCGCTCCGCCCTGCCCCCGTCCTCCGGCCCGCGGAGCGAATGGTTCCGGCCGATCACCCCCGTCCGACATGGAACTTTTCCGACCGGAGCAGATCAATCAAGATCAATCGACGGCGATCGGCGGGCGGGTTGTCTCTGGCAAGTGCGAGGATGCGTGTCTGTACGTACAGGCCGAGTGCCCGTGCGCGGCGGGGGTGGAAGCCCTTTCCCCGGCGTGCGCGCGCGCAGAGGGGACGCGTGACCGGGATGCAGATTCGGCTCAGCCTCCTGGCACGGAGGGGTGCGGGACGCGACTGCGACGTCCTCGTCACCGCCCCGGCGGGCACCCAGCTCTCGGCGGTCGCCGCCGGGCTCAAGCAGGCCGCCCGCGCGGGCGAGACGACGTCCTCGTGGTGGGTGGACGGCACGCGCCTCGACCCGCACCGCGCGGTGCTCGGCGAGCCGCCGCTCGTGGACGGCGCGGTGCTCGCGCTCGGCGGCCCTGCGGGGCCGGGCGGCGAGCCCGACCCGACGGCGCCCCAGCTCCAGGTCGTCTCGGGCCCCGACGCGGGCGGTGTGCACGTGCTGCACGGCGGCGAGGTGCGCATCGGCCGCTCCGCCGAGGCCGATGTGACGCTCGACGACCCCGACGTCTCGCGCGCGCACTGCGCCGTCGTCCTCGGGCCCGGGGGCCGCGCGGAGGTCGCCGACCTCGGCTCGACCAACGGCACGAGCATCGAGGGCCGCCCGGTCGGCCGCACCCCCCAGCCCCTCCCGCGCGGCGCCCTGCTGCGCGTCGGCGAGTCCGTCCTGCGCGTCGTGGCGGGCGGCACCCAGCCGCCGGTGGCGACGGTGCCGGACGGCGAGGGGCACGTACGGGTACGGGCCGGGGCGGACGAAGGCGCGCGGGCGGTGGCCGGGGAGTGGCGGGAGGCCGAGGGGGGTCCGGAGGCCGGGGAGCGTCCGGAGGCCGGGGCGCCCCGTACCCGTACGCCCGAAGTACCTCGTCCCGCCGGGGGACCCCGTACCGCGTCCCCCCACGGCGCGGACGCGACGCACGCCGCCCAGGGCCTGCGCGGGCTGCACGAGGCGCGGGACGCCCAGGACGCCGGCGAGGCGCGCCCGCACCCCTTCGACGGCGCCCCCGAGAGGGACGCCCCCGCGCCGCAGGACCCGGGCGAGACCCGGACCGCGCGGCGCAAGGGCGGGCTCGGCCGCTGGGGACGGCGGCGCGGCGCCCGTACGGACGAGGCGGCGGCCCCGACGGCGGGGCAGGCCACGACGGCCGGGCCCCCGGCGCCGGAGGCCCCCCTCCCGCCCGCGCCCGTCCCCCTCCCCGCCCGCTCCCCCGACGCCTGGCCCGATCCCGCCCTCCTCCTGCTCACCGCGCTCGGCCCCGGCCCGCGCCTGTGGGAGCGCGGTCCCGGTCACCCCGAGGCGCTGGCCTGCCGCGTCGGCACGAGCGAGCACCCGCGTCCCGAGGGCGGCGCGCTGCCCGTCCCGCTCACCGTGAGCCTCGCCGAGAGCGGTTCGCTCGGTCTCGCGGGCCCCCGCGAGCGCCTCTCCGGGCTCGCGCGCGCGGTCCTCGCGCAGTACGCGGCGCTGCACTCCCCCGACACGCTCGAAATCGTCCTGGTCAGCACCGACCGCCACCAGCCGCTCGCCGAGCGCGTCGCGCGCTGGGGCTGGCTCGGCTGGCTGCCGCACGTGCGCCCGACGCGCGGCCAGGAGTGCCGCGCGCTGCTCGCGTACGACAACGAGCAGGCCGCCGCGCGCTTCGCCGAGGTCCGCGGGCGCACGCCCGGCCAGTACGAGGGCCTGCGCACGCTCGTCGTGCTCGACGGCGACCCCGGCACGCCCGCGCTGCGCGAGGCGGCGGCGTGGTGCGCGAGCGCGGAGGGGCGCGCGGCGGGGGTGCACCTCGTGTGCCTCGCGGAGACGGCGGCGGCCTCTCCGGCCTCGCCGGTCGCCGAGACCTTCGAGGCGGCGTGCGCGCAGGTCGCGGCGTTCCGCGACTGCGGGGCCGTGGCGCTCCTGAGCGGCGATGTCGCGACGGCCGTGCACGTGCTGCGCGCGGCGCACGGGCGGCTCGCCGGGCACGGCACGACGGGCACCGTGGACGCGGTCTCGGCGGCGTGGGCGGAGCGTTTCGCGCGGGCGCTCGCGCCGCTGCGGACGGACGCGGCGCAGGGCGCGCCCCGTACGGCCGCGACGGCGTCCCCGCTGCCCCAGGCGGTGCGGCTGCTCGACGAGTTGGGGCTCGCGCGGGCCACGCCCGCGTCGCTGCTGGCGCGCTGGGCGAGCGCGGCGGAGGAGGCGCGCGAGGGGCGGGTGCTCGGCGTGCTCGGCGCGGGGCCCGAGGGCCCGGCGCACGTGGACCTCGGCGGGGCCCAGGGGCCGCACCTGATCATCGAGGGTCCGGCGGGCAGCGGCCGTACGGAGTTGCTGCGGGCGCTCGCGGCCTCGCTGGCGGCGGGCGAGCGGCCCGACCGGCTCGGGCTCGTCCTCGTGGACGGCGCGGGCGCCCAACCGGAGGGCGCGGGGCTCGGCGTGTGCGCGGAATTGCCGCACGTGACGACGGTGCTGCGGGCCCAGGACCCGGTGCGGATGCGCGAGTTCGCGCAGGCCCTGGCGGGCGAGCTGAAGCGGCGGGCCCGGCTGCTCGACGGCGGCGGGACGGCGCCGGGGGAACCCCTCGTCCCGGCGCAGGGCGGCGTGGGGGACACGCCTTCGGGGCGGGTCCGGGCGCGCGGCGCCGCGGGTCAGGGACCGGGGGCCGGGACAGGTTCGGGCACGGGTCCCGGGTCCGGCCCGGCGTCGGGACCGGCGGGCGGTGACGGGCCGGCGGGGGGCGTCGGCGGTACGGGCGCGGGGCCGGGCGGTCCGCGTGCGGCGGCGGTGTCGGTGGCGGCGCGGACGAGTCGCGTACGGGAGCAGGAGGCGCGCGCCCGGGTCATGTTCGACCAGGAGCAGCCGCCGTCCGGGCCCGCGTACGAGCGGGAGCGCTCGCGGTACGGGCAGGAGCGGGCCGCGCACGGCCCGTACGGCCGCCCGCGCGTCCCGTACGACCAGGAGGCGGACCAGCGTCCGGCGCCGCACCCGGCGGACGCGACGGCCGCGAACTCCGCCGACCACCCGGGCAACTCGGTGCCCCCGCAGTCGCGCGGCGCGGAGAGCGGCGACATCGAGGCGCCGCCGAGCCGCACGCTCCGCCTGCGCCCCCGTACGTCCTCCGGCGCGCGGAACCCGCTCCCGCGCCTCGTGGTCCTCGTGGACGACGTGGACGCGCTGCTCGACCCGCCGCTCGGCGCGACGGGCCGTCCGGCGGCCGGTTCGGTGGTCCGGGCGCTGGAGGCGGTGGTCAGGGACGGGGCGCGTCTCGGCGTGCACCTGATCGCGGCGGGCGCGCGCACGGAGAAGGCGGCGGCCTCGTACGTGGCGCGCGCGGCGGGCGTACGGGTCGTGCTCGACGCGCCGTCCCCGGCCCCGGAGGACCCGGCCCCGGGCCGCGGTCGCCTCCTGACCCAGGACGGGGCGGCGCTCCCCTTCCAGGCGGGCCGCGTGACGGGCCGCATCCCGCGTACGGCCACTCTGCGCCCCACGGTCACCGCGCTGGAGTGGCCGAAGATGGGCGACGCCCCCGAACGCGCCCGTCCCGTCCGCGAGCTGGGCAACGGCCCGACCGACCTCGCCCTCCTGGCCAGCGCGCTGGACCGCGCGGCGAGGGCGGCGGAGGCGAAACCGCAGGAGCCGCTGCTGTGACCGTCCGCGTCACCCCCGTCCCCGCCGGGGACCCGCGTCTGCGCCCGCTCCTCACGGCGTACCACCTGCGCACGGAGGAGGAGAAGGGCGTTCCGGTCCCGGGCCCGGCGGACCTTCCCGCCGCGTATCTGGCCGAAATCGAGGACCCCGCGCGGTCCTTCGCGGGGGCGACGGTCCTCCTCGCGACGGACGACGGCGCCCCGGCGGGCTGCGTGGTCGTACGGGCCCCGGCGTCCGCCCCGGCCGAACTGAAACGCCTGTGGACCTCGCCCGCCCACCGGGGCAGGGGCATCGGCGCGGCCCTCATGGCGACAGCGACGGCCCTCGCCGGCGAGGCGGGCGCCCCCGCCCTGCGCCTGTCGGTCTGGTCCTGGCGCGAGGACGCCTTGCGCCTGTACGCACGCGTGGGTTTCCACAAGGTGCCGTCATGGGAGTCGCGTCCGGAACTGGTGTGTCTGGAGCGGGCGTTGGGCTGACGCGCTTCCCGGGGGAGGACGGCCGCGCGCCGACGAGGGCGGGCCCCGGCCGCTCCGCCCGGCCGGGGCCCGCCTGGTACCGGTACGTCAGTCGGCGCAGGTCAGTTGGGCGAGCCCCCAGTCCGCGTGGTCGTAGTTCTTGCCGTCGCCGCCGTCGTCGGCCGTGAGGGTCAGGGTGTGGACCCCGGTGACGTCGGCGGTCAGGGACACGGCGGCCTCTCCGCCGCGGAGCACCCCTGTCGTGGCGAGTGGGCGCTCGTCGTCGCCCAGCACCGTGAAGGTGACGCTGCCCCGGCCGCTGGTCTCGTCGTCGATCCCGACATGCGCCTCGAAGCGGGTGCAGCGGCCTTGGAGGTCGATCCGCACCTGGCCGGGCGCGTTCATGCCGAGTCCCTTGGCGTACACCGTTCCGCCGATCGTCAGGGGCTTGCCGTCCTGCCCGCCCGCCTCGCCGTTGGACTGGTCGCGCTCGACCGGCCCGTAGCCGTTGCTCTCGGCGAGGAAGGGCTGGTCGCTCGCGTAGAGCGTGCCGTGCAGGGGGACGGAGACCCGTACGACCTCCTCCACGTGCACCGGCGGGGCGTTCCCCCCGGCCGGGTGGGCGTAGGTGGCCACGACGGGCACCTCCACCGTGCCGCCCGGCTGGTCCCGGGCGACGGTCACGGTCCAGTGGCCCGTCAGCTCCTTGCCCGCCGGGAGCGAGGCGGCCCGCACGTCGGGGCCGGTGACGGTCCAGCCGGCCGGGAGCCGCCCCCGGTCCACGGTCAGCCGCACGTCGCGCAGCGCGGCGCCCTCGGGGAGCGTGAAGGTGGCGCCGAACGACGCCTTCCCGCCTGCCTCGGCCGTCACGCTCGTGGGGTCGGTGGCGAGGGTCGTGGCGGGCGCGGTGGTCACCGGCCGCGCGCAGTCGGTGCGGCCCCTGGTGGCGGGGCAGGCGAGAGCGGTGAAGCCGCCGTCGGTGACGGCGGGGACGGCGAGCGTGTCCTTCGCGGTCACCGTCCTGACCGTGCGCCGCAGTTGGCCGTCGTGGTCGGCGATCGTCTCCAGGCGCCACGTGCCCTTGCCGAGGAAGCCGAGCGGGGCCTTCATCGTGGCGCCCGCGCCCGCGAGGATGCCGCCGACGAACCAGCGGTCGCCGCTGCGGCGGGCGAGGACGGCCTGCCGCTCGCCGCCGCTCGTCCGGCCCGGCCCGCCGGAGACGAGGCGCGTCTCGTCCCAGGCGGTGGGGAGTTGTTCGAGGTAGCGCTCGGCCACCGGCTGGGCCGCGAAGCCCTCGGGGTTGTCGCCGAGGCTCGTCCAGCCGGACTCGTACACGACGGGCAGGGCCAGCTCGTGCGCCAGGGAGTTCTGCCGGTTCGGGCGGGAGAACCACGTCGGGGTGTAGTCCATCGAGCCGACGATGTTGCGGGTGAAGGCGAGGAAGACGTCCCGGGCCGGGTTCTGGCCGTTCTCCTCCCCGCGCACCCCTTCCACGCTCATGACCTGCGGCCAGGTGCGTTGCAGTCCGCGCGGGATCGTCGCGCCGTGGAAGTCGATCATGAGGTGCCGCTCGGCGGTGTCGCGCAGGATCGCGTCGTACCACTGGAAGGTCGACTGGGAGTCGGAGTACATGTAGTCGACCTTGACGCCGACGACGCCCCACGCCTTGATCTTCGCGAACCAGGCGTCGCGCTGCGCCTGCGTCCTGAGGTCGGCCCAGTCGAACCAGAGGATGACGTCGACGCCGCGGGCCCGCGCGTAGCGGACCAGTTCCGGGACCCAGCTCGCCTTCCACCCGGCGTCCACGAGCGTGTACTCCAGGCCGTGTGCGGCGGCGTAGTCGACGAAGTCGCGCTGCCGGTCGAGGTCGCCGGGGCTGGAGGTGTCGCTCAGCCAGGACCAGTCGTCCGTGCCCGGACGTATCCACGAGGTGTCCGCGACGCGCGAGGGCGGGGCGAGGTCGTCGACGAGGGTCGAGCCGACGAGGGTGTCGAGGCCGCCGACGATCGCGGTGCGCCAGGGCGTCGCGAGGGGGCCGGGCGAGGTGACGGGCGCGTCGTCCGCGAGGGCGACGGAGTAGGCGGAGCCGCCGTCCTCGTGGTCGAGGTGGCTGCCGGAGTACCGGCCGTCGACGTCGGCCTCCGTCAGGAGGACGTACGTGCCGCCCGTCTCGAAGAGCGCGGGGTAGCCGAAGGAGCAGGTGTCGCCCGCGCACTCCTTGGGCTCGGCCTCGTTGGCGGCACCCGCCGTGGTCTCCGTGCGCTCGTTCTCGTAGCTCGTCGCGTACGGCTGGACCCATGCCTTCGCGTCCTTCGGGACCTCGAAGGCGGACGCCTCCCCCGTCACGGTGACGGGCCCGTGCTCGTCGAGCACGTACCGGTACGCGACGCCGTCGTCCGAGACCCGCATCACGACGCCGAGGCGGGCGCCGTCCGCGCCGCGGAAGGCGAACGTCGTCTCCCGCGCCGTCGCCGAGCGGCGCAGTTCCTTGCCCGTGGTCATGCGGTACGTGTCGTGGACGGTGCGGTCCTCGCGGTCGACCAGCCGCAGCCCGGTCGTCAGGTCGTGCCGGTCGGTACGGAGGCCGAGCCGGCCCGGCGCGAGCACGGGCGCGCCGTCGCGGGTGACGGCGAGGCGCAGTTCACCGGCGGGGTCGAGGGCGAGGCGGGCGGTGAGGGCGGAGTGGGCGGGGTCGCGCACGGTCCAGGTGGTGGCGGGGGTCGCCGCGGTGGTGGGGGGCGTGGGGGCCGCGGTGGAGGGGGCGGTGGTGGCCGCGAGCAGTCCGCCGCTCGCGAGGGCGGACAGCGTCACACCGATCACGGCGCGCCGAAACCTCTCGTACCTTTTTCGTCGCATGTGTGTCCCATTTTCCTGTGTCGTCGACCAGGTGAACAACAACGCACTTTTTCCAAAGGATTTCGCACACATGCCATCGGAACTGAACACGCACGTCAAGGAGTTGGCACGGACGGCTTCCACGACGGACGTCTTCACCGGACACGGGCGCGGAGATCAGAGGAGCGGCGGGCGCCCCAGCCGCGTCATGCGCCACACCGTGCGCCACCGCATCGGCCGCCGCGGGCCGCACGGCGTGCGCACGCCCTCCGCGAAGCCGCCCCACCAGGCGCGCAGGGCGGAGGGCGAGGGAGTGCGGAGGAGGGTGAGGAGAGCCCAGGCGCCGAGGTAGACGGGGACGAGCGGGGCGGGGAGGCGGCGGTGGGCGAGCCAGACGCGGTTGCGGGCGGTGTGTCGGTAGTGGCCGGGGTGGCGGGCCGGGGACGTGCGGGGGTGCTGGAGGACGAGGCCGGGCTCGTAGCGGATCGTCCAGCCGTCGTCGAGGGCGCGCCAGGCGAGGTCGGATTCCTCGTGGCCGAAAAAGAATTCGGCGGGCCACAGCCCGATCCGCCGCAACATCGGCATCGACAACGCGCGCCCGCCCCCGAGGAACGCGGTCACCTCACCACCCCGCATCGGGTCCCCCGCCCGCAACCGCGGCACTTGGGCCCTGTCGTCACATTCCCGTCTGCCGCGCGACGCCATGCACGCACTCTCGCCGCACCGCCCCCAGACCCAAGTACGTCCAGTACGAGGGCCTGGGGGCGGCGCGCCGAGAGCACGCACCTGACGCCGCACGGCCGCCCTCCGGGCGACGACGGGAATGTGACGACAGGGCCCAGCGCCTCTCCGTGTGCCCGTGCTCGTCCGCGACCCGGAAACCGACGATCCCGAGCCCGGGGTCCTCGGCGAAGAGCCGCCGGACCTGCCGGAACACGTCGTCGGCGACAAGCAGTCCGTCGTCGTCCAGTTCCACGACGACATCGACGTCACCGGAGTCGCGCAACAGCTCCAGCGCCACGTTCCGCCCGCCGGGACACCCGAGGTTCTCCGCGAGCGGCACCTTCGTGGCCTCGGTGACGACGTCGCCGAGCGGCGTCGCGTTCCCGACGAGCACGACCCGCGCGGCGGGCACATCCTGCCGCGCCACCGAGGCGAGCAGCGCGTCCAGCTCCCCCGGCCGCGTCCCCATCGTCACGACGACCACACCGATACGAGGCAGGGGCATGGGACGTTCTCCCGGGGACGGACGCGACTGAAAACGGAGCATATCCCCGTTTTCGTCGGCTTCGGCGGCGAGGCCACGGACTTGCTCCGCGCGATCGAGTGCCCTCTCACGGGCCGGGAGTTCACCCGGCCCCGCGTGGGGCGGCGCCTGTACCGACGCCACCCGGTAGCGGGGCGCGAGCCGCGGATCGCCGCCATCGGCGAGTCCGGGGCGCCCGCGCGGCGGGCGGTGGTCGGGGCGTGGAGGACGATGCGGCACGCGGGGGCGTCCTCGCGGCGCCGCGGCGGTGGCGGGGTCGGGACCGGCGCCGGGCGCAGTGGCTCTCTCGCGGGCTCGTGGTCGCTCCGCGTGCGCCCCTGCTCGCCGGGGCGCGTCGCGCTGTCCGCCGAAGCGCCCGAGCGCCCTCTTCCGGGTCACAGCACGATCACGAACGGCCGTGTCCGTGCAGGTCGTCACCTCCCGCCCTCTTGTCCCCCCGACCGTGCGGGCGTAGATGTGCGGGGAGGGGGAAGGGGTTCCCCCCTCCCGGCAACCACCGGGAGGAGAGCCGTAGTTGGAGCGAGACGGAAGAGAACGGGGCGATGATGCACGCACCTCTTCGGGATGCACGGACGCGCGAGCCGAGAGGCTCTGGGAGGCGGCGGTCGCGCCGGCTCGCGCTCATGGCCGTCGCGGCGGGGACGGCCGTCGCGCTCACCGCCTGCGGGAGCGACGGCGACAGCGGCAAGGACAAGGACGGCGACGCGAAGAAGCCCTCCGCGTCCGCCGCGCAGTCCTCCTCCGGAGTCCGGTTGCCCAAACTCGACGGGCAGACCGTGAAGATCGCCGCCGTCTGGAGCGGGGCCGAGCGGGACGCCTTCGAGAAGGTGCTCGCCGACTTCGGCAAGCGCACCGGGGCGAAGACGGAGTACGTCGCCGCGCAGGACCCCGTCATCGGCTTCCTGGAGTCGAAGATCGCCGGTGGCGGTCAGCCGGACGTGGCCATGCTGCCGCAGGTCGGCGCGATCCAGCAGGCCGTGGAGCGCAAGTGGGCGAAGCCCGTGGGCGCCGAGGCGCAGGCGGAGCTGAAGAAGAACTACGGGCAGGGCTGGCAGGAGCTCGGCGCCGTGGACGGCAAGCAGTACGGCGTCTACTTCAAGGCCGCGAACAAGTCCCTCGTCTGGTACAACACGGCCGTCTTCGACAACGCGGGCGCCGAAGTACCCACCTCCTGGGCCGACTTCCTGAAGACCGCGCAGACCGTCGCCGACTCCGGCGTCACCCCCGTCTCGGTCGCGGGCGCGGACGGCTGGACGCTCACGGACTGGTTCGAGAACATCTACCTCTCGCAGGCGGGCCCGGAGAAGTACGACAAGCTCGCGCGGCACGAGATCAAGTGGACCGACCCCTCCGTGAAGCAGGCGCTCACGACGCTCGGGCAGCTCTTCGGCAAGCCCGATCTGCTCGCGGGCGGCGCGAAGGGCGCGCTCGCCACCGAGTTCCCCGCCTCGGTCACCCAGACCTTCACGGGCGGCGACCAGCCGAAGGCCGGGATGGTCTTCGAGGCGGACTTCGTCGGCATCAACATCGCCGAGACGGACGCGAAGATCGGCTCCGACGCCAAGGTCTTCCCCTTCCCGGCCGTGGGCTCCGGGAAGGCTCCCGCCGTGGTCGGCGGCGACGCGGCCGTCGCGCTCAAGGACTCCGAGGGCGCGCAGGCGCTGCTCACGTACCTCGCCTCACCCGAGGCCGCGGCGATCTGGGCGAAGACGGGCGGCTTCATCTCGCCGAACAAGGCGCTCGACACGTCCGCGTACCCCAACGACGTGCAGCGCGGCATCGCCGAGGCGCTGATCAAGGCCGGGGACGACATCCGCTACGACATGTCGGACCAGATGCCGCAGTCCTTCGGCGGTTCGCCCAACAAGGGCGAGTGGAAGGCGCTTCAGGACTTCCTCGCGAAGCCGAAGGACGTCGCCGCGATCCAGCAGCGGCTGGAGCGGGACGCGGCCAAGGCGTACAAGGACTGACGGGATGGCCGCCGAAGCGGCGGGGGGTGCCGGTCGCGTACCGGTGCCCCCCGCGTCCCCCAGCGGGGGCGTGCCCGCGCCCCGTACGTCGCCCGAGTCCCCGAAGTCCTCGCGGGACATGGGCCCCGCCTCCGTCACCCGTACCCGCCGTTCCCTCGCGGTCCTCTTCCTGCTCCCCGCGCTCGTGCTGCTCGGCGCGCTCGTCCTCTACCCGATCGTGTGGAACGTCGTACGGAGTCTCTTCGACTCCTCCGGGGACGGCTTCGTCGGCCTCGGGAACTACCGCGAGATGTTCTCGGACCCGAACATCCGGACGGCGATCAAGAACAACGCGATCTGGCTCGTCGTGGCGCCGACCGTCGCGACGGCGCTCGGGCTCGTGCTCGCCGTCCTCACCGAACGCATCAAGTGGGGCACGGCGTTCAAGCTGCTCGTGTTCATGCCGATGGCGATCTCGATGCTCGCCTCGGGGATCATCTTCCGGCTCGTGTACGAGCAGGACCCCGACCGGGGCGTCGCGAACGCGGTCGCCGTGACCGTGCACGACACGTTCGCGGAGTCCTCCGCCTTCCCCAAGGCGCACCCGCGCCCGCGCTCGGCGCTGGAGGCCGCCAAGGGCGGCGCGTTCCTGACCAGGGAGCCGGTACGGAGCGGAACGACCGTTCTCCTCCCCCTCGTCGGTGTCGCCCCCGACGTCATGCCCGACAGCGCGCGGCCCGCCGCCGCACCCGCCGCGCCCGGCAAGGACGGCGGGATCGCGGGCACGGTGTGGCAGGACTTCACGAAGGGCGGCGGCGGCACGCTCGACAAGGTCGACCCGAAGGAACTCGGCTACCCGGGGATGCGGATCGAGGCCGTGAAGGACGGCGAGGTCGTCGCCTCGGCGAAGGCAGGCGCCGACGGCCGCTTCACACTCCCCGCGAAGGCGGACGGCGCCCGGCTCCGCCTCCCCGCCGACAACTTCCGCGAGCCGTACGGCGGCATCGACTGGCTCGGGCCCTCGCTCGTCACGTGGTCGGTCATCGGCGCGTACGTGTGGATGTGGGCCGGGTTCGCGATGGTCCTCATCGGCGCGGGACTCGCGGGCCTGCCGCGCGAACTCCTCGAAGCGGCACGGGTCGACGGGGCCGGGGAGTGGCAGGTCTTCCGCCGCGTCACGGTGCCGCTGCTCGCGCCCGTGCTCGGCGTCGTGCTCGTCACGCTCATGATCAACGTCCTGAAGATCTTCGACCTCGTCTACGTGATCCCGCCGGGCTCCGCGCGGGACGACGCGAACGTCCTGGCCGTCGAGCTGTACAACACGGCCTTCGTGGACGGGGACGCGGGCGTCGCGAGCGCCATCTCGATCTTCCTGTTCATCCTGGTGGTGCCGGTGATGCTGCTCAACATCCGCAGGCTGCGCAGGGAACGCAAGGAGGAACGCCGATGACCGCCGCCGTACCCGGGACGGTCCCGGAGCCCGGGGCCACGAGCACCGCCCCCCGCGAACGCCCCGGCAAGGGCGAGTCCTTCGCCGCCCGCGCCGCGCGCGTCGCGGCGGGCGGCGTGCTGCGGATCTTCCTCCTCGCCGTCGCCGTGTTCTGGCTCGTGCCGACGATCGGGCTCCTGATCTCCTCGCTCCGCTCGCCCTCCGACATCGCGGACGACGGCTGGTGGAAGGTCTTCACGAGCCCCGCCCAGCTCACGATCGAGAACTACGGCAATCTGCTCGACAACAGCGCGATCACGCACAGCCTGTGGTCGACGGTCCTCATCACCGTGCCGTCCACACTTCTCGTGGTCGTCATCGGCTCGCTCGCCGGATACGCCTTCGCCTGGATGGACTTCCCGGGCCGGGACGGCTGGTTCCTGCTCGTGGTGGGGCTGTTGGTCGTGCCCGTGCAGGTCGCGCTGCTGCCGGTGTCCGAACTCTTCGGCTGGATAGGGATCTTCGAGTCCACGATCGGCGTGATCCTCTTCCACGTCGCCTTCGGGCTGCCCTTCGCGGTCTTCCTGCTGCGGAACTTCTTCGCGGAGATCCCGCGCGAGCTCCTCGAAGCGGCACGGCTCGACGGCGCGGGCGAACTCCGCCTGTTCACCAGGGTCGTGATGCCGCTCGCGGGCCCGGCGATCGCCTCGCTCGGCATCTTCCAGTTCCTGTGGGTCTGGAACGACATGCTCATCGCGCTGATCTTCGCGGACTCCGGCAGCCCGCCGATCACCGTCGCGCTCCAGCAGCAGGTACGGCAGTTCGGCAACAACGTGGACATCCTCGCCCCGGGCGCCTTCCTGTCGATGCTCATCCCGCTCGTCGTCTTCTTCGCCTTCCAGCGGCAGTTCGTGTCGGGGGTGATGGCGGGAGCGGTCAAGTAGACGGACGGGGCCGCTGTTCCTCGTACGCGTCGGCCGGCGCGTACGAGGAACAGCGGCCCCTTCCGCGTGCGCGGCTTCTTCGCGTGCGCGGCCCGTCGCGTGCGCGGCCCCCCGCCCGCTCGTCATCCGCTTCGACGGGCACGCGTACGGGAGCGCCCCGCCCGGCGTTCCCCTCGCGCTCGCGGAGCGCCTCGGGCCCGCCGTGCAACCCCCGTGCGGAGGCCCCGCCGAGAGCGAGGAGGTCCCCCACACGGCGTACCGCGTACGCGGCCCCGACCCGGCGGTGGGCCTCGCGGTCCGCCCCGAGGGCGACGGCGCCGCGTACCTCGTCGCGGCCCGCCGCGCCGACGGGAAGCTCCCGGCCGAGGTGGAGCGGCCGGCGCGCACGCCGTCCGGAGCCTCCGCACCGCCCTCCCCCGCCCCCACCACGACGGGGTGACCTCACTCCCCGGCGTCCAGGGGGCGCCAGGCCGGACCCGGGCCCCCGCGCCGGACCCGGCCGAACACGACGTCGGCGAAGTGGACGCCGAAGCCGAGCGTGCCGGGCTCCGCCAGCTCGGCCACGAGGCGGCGGCGGTGCCCGGCGGCAGCGGCGGGGTCGTCGTCCCACACGCACGTCCACTCCGGGTGGTCCACCTGGATCGGCGCGTGCAGGGAGTCGCCGAAGGCGATCAGGCGGCGCCCGCCCCCGGTGATCACGTACTCGGTGTGCCCGGTCGTGTGCCCCGGGGCGAACCTGGCCCGTACGCCGGGGAAGACCTCCTCGCCGTCGGCCACCGTGCGGACCTGCGGGGCGAGCGCGGCGGCGGGCTCCTCCGCCGCGCCGTCCGGCGTCGGCGATCCGTACCGCGCCCACTCCGGCGCGGGCACCAGGTACGTGGCGCGGGTGAAGGCGGGGCGCGCGGCACCGGGGGCGACGTGGGCGGCCCAGCCGGTGTGGTCGGGGTGCAGGTGGGTGAGGGCCACCGCCTCGATGTGCTCCGGGGCGCGGCCCAGCGCGGCGAGGCTGTCGAGGAGCGCGCCCCCGCGCACGGGGCCGTTCGGTGTCGCCGGATCGCCGGGCATCGCGTACGGGCCGAGGCCCGCGTCGATCAGGAGCGCGCGGTCGCCCTGCTCGACGAGGAGGCCGCCGACACTGGCCACCAGGTAGCCGGAGGCGTCCAGGTACTCGGGGTGCTCCGCCCAGGTCCGCTCCGTGGTGTCCGGCAGCCAGGCCCTCGGCCGCCCGAGCAGCACCCCGTCCGGCACGTACGAGACCTTCGTCCCGCCCAGCAGCACCGAACCGCCCGTCGCGGGTCGTCGCAGCCGCTCGTCCCGGTGCGCCGATGAGTTCACCATGCGTTCCGCCCCCTCGTGCCTCGTCCTCTTCGCGTGGAGTCCTCGCCGGAGGCTTCCCCGGCGATGACCGCCCCAGCATAAGCATCAAGTTAGAAATATTCTTGCTTGAATTATGTCGACTTGATGGAGTCGCTAGGCTGGAGCCATGACGACACGCCAGGAAGCGACGACCTCCCCGGAGGCGACGACACCCCCGGAGGCGCGGGCCGTCGCCGAGCGCGAGCTGTGCGGCCTGGTGAACGGACTGGCCCACCGGATCGCCGATCACGTGCGCCGACAGGCGGTCCCGCTGGGACTCACCGCCGCCCAGGCGACCGCACTGCGGGAGATGACCGGGCCGATGACCATGCGCGAACTGGCCGAACGCATGACCTGCGAGCCCTCCAACGCGACGTTCGTCGTCGACAAGCTCGAAAAGCGGGGGTTGGTCGAACGCCGCCCCCACCCCACCGATCGCCGCGCCAAGCACCTCGTCCTCACCGCCGAGGGCACCGCGCTGCGGGACCGGCTCCTCGGCCTCCTCACCCGGGAATCACCCCTGGCCGCCCTGACACCCGAGCAACAGCGCGCCCTCCAGGCCTTGCTGGAACAGACGGTCGCCCCCGCGTGAGGCGAGGGCCCTGCTCCTCCCCTATGACGCCGTACTTCATATTGACCAATTAATACGCTTTTAGGTGCTTTGCACCCCCTCCTCGTGGGACGGATCTCCTGACCTGCCCGTACGGGCGCCGTCCCACGAGAGGAACCCCGTTCGCCGTGGACTCCACCGACGCGCGGGCCCCCCAGACCCCCGTCCCGCCCCCGTCGCCGCCCCGTCTCCACCGTCGCCGCAATCCGCCGGGCGCCACCGCGACCCGCGCGCTCGGCCGCTGGCGGCCGACACCCTTCTTCGTCTTCGGCGGTCTCTTCTGGATCGGTGTCAGCCTCCTCGCGCTCTCGGTGCAGGCGTGCTGCGACCTCGGGCAGCACGCGGCGGTCGTCGAGCGGCTGCGCGCGAGCCTGCTCCACCCGCACCACCCGGCGGCGGACCTGCCGGGCGCGGGCAGCCCGTACTACTCGCCGTACGCGCTCGCCGAGGGGGTGCTCGCGCGGCTCTTCGGGCTCAGCGGCTGGGAGACGGTGCGGCTCGCCGCGCCCGTGAACCTGCTCGTGGTGCTGCTCGGGCTCAACGCCTTCGTGAAGCGTTTCACCGCGAACCGCTGGGCCTCGACCGTCGCCCTCCTGCTCCTGGTGACGCTGTGGGGCACGGAACCGCTCGCGTGGAGCGGCTTCGCCGGACTCGTCTCGCTCCCGGTCGTGGCCGGCTACCCGAGTACGTTCGCGCTCGGCCTCGCCCTCCTGACCTGGGCGTACGCGGCACAACTGACCGATCCGGAGCGCGCGGACCCGCCCTCGCGGTGGGCGCGCGGCGGGCTCGGGGCGCTGTGCGGGGTGCTGCTGCTCGTGCACCCGGTGAGCGGGGTCGCCGGGGTGCTCGGGGCGGCGGTGCTGGTGCTGGCGCGGGTACGGGGCGGGGGCGGGGCGCTTGCCGGGGAGGACGCGACGCCCGCAGGGGACGGAGTGCCCGCAGGAGACGGAGTGCGCGCGAGAGAGGGCGCGGCGCCCGCCCGGGACACCGGCCCCGTACGCAGCGCTGCCGACAGGCCCGTACATGGTCCCGTTCCCGCCCGCGCCACGCTCCGCGCCTGGGCCGCCTGGTGGCCCGTCCCCCTCGGCGCCCTCCTGACCGCGCTCGCCTGGTTCCCGTGGTTCGACGTCTTCGCGCTCGGCGCCGACTCCGCCGTGCTCGACCCCACGCACGCCGCGCTCTACACCGATGTCCTCGCGCGCTTCTGGCTCCTCGGCCTCGTCGCGCTCCCCGCCTTCGGGCTGCGCCTGCGCCGCGACCCGCGCGACGCGCTCACCTGGATGTGCGCGGCGTGCGTCGCCGTCGCCGCGTACGGCTGGGTGTCGGGTCACTACACGTACGGGCGGGTCCTCGGCCTCGCCGTGCTGCCCGCGCAGGTCGCGGTGGCCGTGGAGGTGACGCGGGCCGGGCGGGCGCGGGCGCTCAAGGGGCTCGCGGTCGTGGCGGCGGCGGGCACGGGCTTCGTCTTCGCGCAGTCCGGCGCCGTACTGCCCGAACAATGGACGCCGCCGCAGACGCGGCGGCTGCCCGCGTGGCACTCCTACGCGTGGGCCGCCTCGTCGGTCCGCCCGGGGGAGCCGGTCCTGACCGACCAGCGCGAGGCGGTGCGGAGCCTGCCCGGCTTCGGGATCGACACGGTCGCGCCCGTGTGGTCGGACCCCGCGCTGCCCGAGAAGGAACGGCGGGCGCGCTGGCGGGCGACGCACTCGTACCTGTCGGGGCGGGCGGGGACGGCGCGGCGCGCGGAGATCGCACGACGGTACGACATCCGGTGGCTGCTGCTCTCGCGGTGGCAGCGGGTCCCGAAGGAGGCGAAAGTGCTGGACTTCAGCCGCGAGACGGGCGAAGTGCTCGCGAAACTCCCGGATCGGAAGGGGAGTTCGCGATGACGGGCACTGATGGCGTCACCGTCGTCGTGATCGGCTACAACGACGCCGCGCACCTCACCGATGCCGTCAACTCGGCCTGCGAACAGGGCGAGTGCGTCCGTGAGGTGATCGCTGTCGACGACTGCTCGACGGACGACAGCCCACGCCTGCTCGACCGTCTCGCCGCGCGCGAGCCGCGCCTGCGCGTCGTGCGGCGCACCGCCAACAGCGGCGGCTGCGGGACCCCGCGCAACGAGGGCCTGGAGCGCGCGACGTCACCGTATGTCCTCTTCCTGGACAGCGACGACGTGCTCCCGCCCGGCGCGGTGCGCGCCCTCCTGCGGGCGGCGCGGGCGCACGACGCGGACGTGGCGGGCGGCCTGTGCGTACGGCGCGAGCTGCCCGGCGGACGCGAACTCCCCTGGCAGCGGCGGCTGTACGAGAGGGAGCGCACGCTCGACGAGCCCTCGGCGCTCCCCCGGATCGCCGCCGACACGCTCTGCGTGAACAAGCTGTACCGCACGGACTTCCTGCGCGCCCACGCGATCCGCTTCCCGCCGGGGCGCTACCTCTACGAGGACTTCGTCTTCACGGCGCGGGTCCTCGCGGCCCGCCCGCGCATGGCACTCGTACCGGACCGGGTCTACGTCTGGCACGTACGGCGCGAGGGGCAGCGCCGCTCGCTCTCGCTCGACCGGGACGGCGTGGAGAACTGGCGCGCGCGGGTGCGGGCACACCGGCAGGCGGTGGCCGAGCTGTCCGGGCAGCCGCGCCTCGTACGGGCGGCGCGCGCCGGGTTCCTGGACCGTGGACTGCGCATGTACGTACGGGAGTTGCCGCGCCACGACCCCTCGTACCAGCGCGCGTGGTGGGACCTGACGCGCGCCTACCTGACGGCCTTCTCGCCCGCGGACGTCGCCGCGGCGGTCGCCCCGGCGCGCACGGCGGCGGCGGTGGTGCGCGGCGCCCCTGCGCCGCGCGACCTGGGCCGCCTGCGCGACCTCGTCTCGAAGCCGTCGCGGCTCCTGCCCCCGTACGCGCGTGACGCGGCGGGTGCCCCGGTGTGGGCAGCGGACCTGCCCGGCGTCTCGCTCGCCCGCCTGGAGCACACCCCGATGGACCGCCTTCCGCTCGCGGTGGACGCGATCCTCAAGCCGTCCGCGCGCGGCAGCCGCCTGCGGCTGCGCCTGCACGAGCTGTACGGGCGCGTCGCGGAAGCGAGTCCGGTCGCGGTCCAGGCGGCGCTGGTCCACCGCGACACGGGCCGTATCGTGCAGCGCCGCAGCGCGAGCCTGGCCCCGGGGCCGACCCCCGGCACCTGGACGGCCTCGCTCCGCCTGCACCTGACGGAGCTGGAGGCGGGCACGTGGGACGTGTGGCTCATGCTCGCCTTCGCGGACGGCACGACGCGCACGACCCGGCCCCGCGCCCTCCCCTCCTCGGGCCGGCTCCGCCGCTCCGCCATTCCGAGCCGCCGCCACGGCCTCGTCCTGGTCCACCCCTACGCCACGCACTCCGCCGCGCTGGCGCTGCGGGTCGCGCCGGGGGCGCGGGGGATGGGGGACGTGGTGCGGCGGAAGGTGGGGAGGTGGGTGGGAGCGGGGTGAGGGGGCGCGGCGGGGGACTCGCGGGCGGTCGGGGGACGGGTCGGTGGTGTGTGCTGGGGCGGTGGGGCGTTTTCGCGGGAGGCGGCGCGGCGAGGCTGTCCGCGGCAGGGAGAGAGCCTTCCGACCAGCAAGAGGAGCGCCTTATGCGCCGTACCCCTTCGTTCGCCGTCTCCGTCGTCGCCCTGAGCGTGGCGGCGCTCGGCGCGGTCCCCGCGGCTGCCGCCGCGCCCCGGCAGAGCCCGGCCGCCTACAGCTGCGGCCCCGGGTACTTCTGCGTCTACGACGGCTGGAACGGGACCGGGACCCGGTGCCAGTGGTCCCAGTCGAAGCTGGCCAACACCGCCGACAACTGCTCGTTCATCCAGCGCGGCGCGAACGTCCGCTCCGTCTTCAACCGCACCGGCCACCGCGTCCAGTACTACACCCAGACCAACTACAAGAATCGCGTCGGCTCCACCCCGAAGAACGGCAAGGGCAACCTCCAGGGCAACTACCAGATCCGGTCCTTCAAGCCGCAGTAGCCGGGAGGCGTTCCCGCACCGGACGCGGTCGGCGGGGCCCGTCGGGCGGCAGCACGACGACCTCGGGCGGGACGGTGCCCAGGTGGCGGCGCCACAGGTCCGGCGTCGTGGCGCTCACGCCCCCCGCAGCCCCGCCGCGACCGTCTTCGCCAGGGCCGCCGGGTAGCCGCGGTGCGTCTTGGTGCGGACGACGAGGACGCGCCAGTACAGCGGGCCCGTGATCAGGTCGAGGGCGAGGTCGCGGTCCAGGGCCGCGCGGACCTCGCCGCGCGCCGCCGCCGCGTCCAGGACGCCCTGGGCCACGCTCCGCTGCGCCTCGCGCAGGGCCTTCTCCAGGGCTTCCTGGAGGTCCGGGTTGCGGGCCGCCTCGGCGAAGAGGTCGGGGACGATCTGGGAGGCCGCCGGGTGGCGCAGGGCGCGCGAAGCGACCTCGTAGAGCAGGTGCAGGTCCGTTTCGAGCGAGCCCGTGTCGGGCGCGGGCAGCCCCTGGAGGGCTATCGCGGAGACCAGGTCGAGCACGAGGTGCAGCTTCGAGCGCCAGCGGCGGTAGACGGCCGTCTTGCCGACGCCCGCGCGGCGCGCCACGCCCTCGATCGACATGCGCCCGTAGCCGACGGCGGCCAGCTCGGCGAAGACGGCGGCACGGATCGCCTCGGTGACGTCCTCGCGCAGCACGGCGGCACCGGCCGGGGCCCGCCGCGCCTTGCCCGGGGAGGCCGCCGCGCCACCCGGCCCCCCAGCGCCGCCCGGCCCCCCGGCGCCACCCGTGCCCGTACCGCGGCCGGGCCCCGCCTCCGCCCCGCCCGTTTCCCCGTCGTCTTCCTTCGCGCCACTCGCCATGCCGTTCAGCATAGGCGGGCCACGACGAAACGGTTGCGTTGCGACGTCCTCCCGGCCTAGGCTGCGCAACGACGATACGGTTGCGTTCCGACGTGACGGCGTACCCACGACGTACCGACGTCCCCCAGTGAAGGCGGCGCGTGTGAGCCAGGTTCTCGATCCCCTCCCCCCATGGCAGGACCCCACGCCGGGCGCCGGGACAGCCCCCGCGGCCACCGGCGGTCCCGACACGCATCTCAGCGGCGCCCAGCTCGCCGCCCGGTACGGCCTCTCGGTCAGCGGCGCGCGGCCCCCGCTCGCGGAGTACGTGCGGCAGCTGTGGGGCAGGCGGCACTTCATCCTCGCCTTCTCGACGGCGAAGCTGACCGCGCAGTACAGCCAGGCGAAGCTCGGCCAGCTCTGGCAGGTCATGACCCCGCTCCTCAACGCGGGCGTCTACCTGCTGATCTTCGGGCTGCTGCTCGGCACCAGCCGGGGTGTGCCGGACTTCGTGCCGTTCCTCGTCACCGGCGTCTTCATCTTCACGTTCACGCAGTCCTGCGCCATGGCCGGGACCCGCGCGATCGCCGGGAACCTCGGCCTCGTGCGCGCGCTGCACTTCCCGCGCGCCTCGCTGCCGATCTCGTTCACGCTCCAGCAGCTCCAGCAGCTCCTGTACTCGATGATCGCGCTCGTCGTGATCCTCTTCGCCTTCGGCGTGTGGCCGCAGCCGTCGTGGGTGCTCGTGGTGCCCGCGCTGCTGCTCCAGTTCGTCTTCAACACGGGGCTCGCGCTGATCCTGGCGCGCGTCGGCGCGAAGACCCCGGACGTCGCGCAGCTCATGCCGTTCATCACGCGCACCTGGATGTACACCTCCGGCGTGATGTTCAGCCTTCCCCACATGCTCGCCAAGCACGACCTGCCGAGCTGGGTGCACACGGTCCTCCAGTGCAATCCCCCGGCCGTCTTCATCGATCTCATGCGCTTCGCGCTCATCGACAGCTTCCACTCCGACCAGCTCCCGCCCCACGTGTGGGCCATCGCCCTCGGCTGGGCGCTGCTGAGCGGCGTCGGCGGCTTCGTCTACTTCTGGAAGGCCGAGGAGAGGTACGGACGTGGCTGAGACCCGCACGACGGAGAAGACCCCCGGGAGCCCCGCACCCGCCGGGAGCCCGGCCACCGCGGCCACCGCCCCCGCCGCCGGTGAGCGGCGCCCCACCGTCATCGCCGAGAACGTCGACATCGTCTACCGCGTCAACGGCGCCAAGGGCGGGCGCGGCTCCGCGACCGCCGCGCTGAGCCGGCTCGTACGGCGCCAGGGGCCCGGCGGGCGGCAGGTGCACGCCGTGCGGAACGTGTCGTTCACGGCGTGGCGCGGCGAGGCGATCGGGCTCATCGGGAGCAACGGCTCGGGGAAGTCGACGCTGCTCAAGGCCATCGCCGGGCTGCTGCCCGTCGAGTCGGGGCGGATCTACACGGACGGGCAGCCCTCGCTCCTCGGCGTCAACGCCGCGCTCATGAACGACCTCACCGGCGAGCGGAACATCGAGCTCGGTGGCCTCGCGATGGGCATGAGCCGCGCGGAGGTGCGCGAGCGCGCCCCGCAGATCGTGGAGTTCTCGGGGATCAACGAGAAGGGCGACTTCGCGAGCCTGCCGATGCGCACGTACTCCTCGGGGATGGCGGCGCGGCTGCGGTTCTCGATCGCGGCCGTCAAGGACCACGACGTACTCCTCGTCGACGAGGCGCTCGCGACGGGCGACGCGAGCTTCCGCAAGCGCTCCGAGGCGCGGATCAGGCAGCTTCGCGAGCAGGCGGGGACGGTGTTCCTCGTGAGCCACAGCAACAAGTCGATCCGCGACACGTGCGAGCGGGCGCTGTGGCTGGAGCACGGGGAGCTGCGGATGGACGGGCCCACGGCGGAGGTCCTGCGGGAGTACGAGAAGTTCTCGGCCCGCTGACCCCGGCGGGGCCGGACCGGGCCCCCGTCACGCCCCACGCTCGCGTCCGGTGTCCCCCGTCGTCGCGCCACCCGAACAGCCCACACCGCAGGAAACCGCCCCTTTCCGGACGCACACTGACCAGTGCCGAGGGAAAGGGGCCCCACCGTGCCGCCACGTGTCACCGTCATCGTCCACGGACCCGACGTCCGGGGCTCCTTCGCCGAGTGCCTGGCCGGGGTGCTGCGCCAGCTCCCGCCGCCCGGGAACGACGGACACGGCGGGCACGCAGGACACGCCGGGCACGCCGGGCACGCCGGACACGGCAAGCGCGGCGGACACAGCGGGAGCAAGGGCCGCGGCGGGAACAAGAGCCACGGCGGGCACGGGCGCGAGGGCGGCCGGGAGCCCGAGGCCGAGGTCGTCGTGGTGCCGACCGACGCGGAGGCGCGCGAGGCGAGCGCGCGGGCGGTGGCGAAGGACGGGCGGCTCGTCGTCGTCGAGGTGCCCGACGGCACTCCGGAGGCGGAGGCGCGTGTCGCGGGGGCGCGGCGGGCCGGCGGCGAGTGGCTGCAGTTCGTCGCGGGCCGGGACCGGCTCCCGGCGGGGAGTCTGCACGCGCTGACGGGCGCGATCCAGCTCTGCTCGGTCCCGGCGGGCCGCCACCACGCCGACGTGATCCTCCTCAACCACACGCGCTCGACGTGGTCGACCGACGGCGCCCCCTCCCCCGACGGCCCCCTCCTGGACAAGGCCGGGCACAGCCCCCTCCCGCTCGTGACGCTCCCCGGGCTGCTCCGCCTCGCGCCGCTGCTCGGCACGCGCCTCGTGCGGGCCTCGTTCTGGCGGGCGCACGAGGAGGTGCTGACGGCGGGAAACGCGCTGTACACGGCGTACGCGCTGCCGCTCCTCGCCGACCGCGTCGCGTGCAGTGACCAGCTCGCGCTCGACGCGCGCACGCAGCGCGCCGCGACGCTCCCGCCGCCGGTCGCGGACGGCCCCGAAGGGCGCGTCGAGCCGTACGTGGCCGCGTACCGCCTCCTGGAGCCGGGCCCCGCGACCGCGCCGCTGCGCCGCACGCTCTACGACCTCATGACCGAGGACTGGCTGCACATCATCGCGCGCGAACAGCGTGGCCACGACCGGGGTTTCTTCCTCGCGGCGGCCGAGGCCGCGCGGGCCTGCAAGCCGGAGGGGCACCGGGCGCCCGAGGGCGTCGACGGGGTGCGGCAGAAGCTCCTCGAAGCGGGCTCGTACGAGCGGTACCTGCGGCTCGCCGAGTTCAACGACCGGCGCAGGCACTGGCGTTCACTCGCGCGGAAGCAGAAGCGGGCGCTCGGCGCGAAGGTCCGCGCGCGCCGGGGCCGCGCGGCCCGCAAGGCGCCGCTCGACCCGGACCTCGCCGTCTTCACCGCGTACTGGAACAGGGGCGTGACCTGCAACCCGGGCGCGATCGCCACGAAGCTCGCCGAGATCGCCCCGCACATCAAGCCCGTGTGGGTCAGCGGCCGGGCACGCGTGCCGCTGCTCCCGCCGGGGACCGAGCACGTCGTGCCGGGCACGCCCCGCTACCAGGAGGCGATGGCCCGCGCCACGTACCTCGTCAACAACGTCAACTTCCCGACCGGTTGGGTGAAGCGGCCCGGCCAGCTCCACCTCCAGACCCACCACGGCACCCCGCTCAAGCGCATGGGCCTGGACCAGATGCCCTACCCGGCCGCCGCGCACGGGCTGGACTTCCGGCAGTTGCTGCGCCGCATCGACAAGTGGGACTACAGCCTCACCTCGAACCGGCACTCGACGCTCATGTGGCGCCACGCCTACCCCTCCGGGTACACCGAGCTGGAGCACGGCTACCCGCGCAACGACGTGTACTACACGGCCGGTCCGGACCTGGTGCGGGCGGTGCGGACGCGGCTCGGCATCGCGCCCGGGGTACGGGCCGTGCTCTACGCGCCGACGCACCGCGACTACGAGAGCGAGTGGCACCCCCGGCTCGACCTCGCACGCCTCACCGAACGCCTGGGCCCCGACACGGTGTTGCTCGTGCGCGGACACTACTTCTACTCGTCGAGCCCGAGCGAGCTGGCCGGGCTGCGCGCGACCCGCCGGGTGCTCGACGTCTCCGCGTACGAGCCCGTGGAGGAACTGGCCCTCGCGGCCGACGCCCTCGTCACGGACTACTCGTCGATCATGTTCGACTACGCGCACCTGGACCGCCCGATCGTGGTCTACGCCGACGACTGGGAGATCTACCAGGCCACGCGCGGCGTCTACTTCGACCTCATGGAGCGGCCCCCGGGCGCGGTCGCCCGCACCGAGGACGAGCTGACGGAGATCCTCGCGGGCGACGCGTGGCGCGACACCGCCGCGCGGACGGCGCGCGCCGCCTTCCGGGAGCGGTTCTGCGCCTTCGACGACGGGCGCGCCGCCGAACGCGTCGTCCGGCGCGTGTTCCTGGGCACCCCGGACGCCGAACTCCCGCCCGTGCTCCCGCTCGCGGAGCGCACCCCCGCCCCCACGCCCGAGGAGGCCGTGTCCGCATGACCGCGACTCCGACGACCGACCAGAAGAACACCCCTTCCACGGCCGCGACGTCGGCGGCGACGCCCCCGCCCCCGGACGTCACCGTCGTCGTCATCGCCTACAACGACGCCGACCGCCTCCCGCGCGCCGTGCGCAGCGTCCTCGCGCAGACCCATCGCGCCCTCGAAGTCGTCATCAGCGACGACCACTCCACCGACGCGACCCCCGAGGTCGCGCGCTCCCTCGCCGCCGCCGACCCGCGCGTGCGCCACCTGCGCCTGCCCGAGAACAGCGGGGGGTGCAGCGTCCCGCGCAACCGCGCGCTCGATGTCGCGACGGCCCCGTACGTGATGTTCCTCGACAGCGACGACGAGCTCCCGCCCGACGCCGTCGCGAAGCTCCTGGCCGCGCACCGGGCGCGGGAGGTCGACTTCGTGATGGGCGCGGTGCGCAGGGTCCGGGTCGACACGGGCAAGTCATCTTTGTGGATGCCCCATTTGGTGACCGAGCGGCGCACGGTCGAGGGCATCGACCAGGAGCCGGAACTCCTCTTCGAGCACCTGTCCACGTCGAAGATGTACGCGCGCGCCTTCCTCGACCGGGCCGGGCTCCGCTTCCCCGAGGGCATCCACTACGAGGACCAGCTCTTCTCCGCGCAGGCGTACTGCCTCGCGCGCGCCTTCACGGTCATCCCCGAGCCGGTGTACGTGTGGTACATCGAGCCGTACGCGGCCACCGGGAGCGCGTCGATCTCCAACCAGCGCGACCGCCTGGAGAACGTCGCCGACCGCATCCACGTCCAGCGGCTCATCGACGCGTTCCTGGAGGAGAGCGGGCACGGCGCGATCCGCCCGGAGAAGGACTACAAGTTCCTCAAGCACGACTTCCGGATGTACGCGGGGGACCTGCCGCGCCGCGATCCGGAATGGCTCGCGGGCTTCGCCGAGTTGGTCACCCCCTACCTCGACACGCTCGCCCCCGAGGCGTACGCGCGGCTGGCGCGCACCGAGCGCGTCGTCCTGCGGCTCGTCCGGGACGGACGCCTCGAAGAGGCCCGGCGCGCCGCGCGCGGGCTCGGCCTGCCCGTCGGCCCCCGGCACGTGAGCCACGACGAGCGGGGGCACGTGTACTGGGGCGAGCCGCTGCCGCAGTCGCGGGAGGCGCGCACGGAGCTGGACCTGAGCGAGGAGGGCGTCGAGGCGGGCCCGCTCTCGGCGGCGCTCTTCCGGCACGAGGTGCGCGACCTGGAGACGGGGCCCGGCACGGTCCTGCGGTGCACGGTGCGCACGTACGACCCGCTCCTGCGGCTCCCGGTCGGCCCGCAGGTCGCGCGGCTCGTGCTCGCGCCCGGGGGCAGGCGGTACGAGGTCGCGTTCCGCAGCGACCCCGTGCTCCCCGGGGTCTTCGAGGGCCGGGTGCGCTTCGACCCGGGGCAGGCGCCACTGCCCGTCCAGGGCTTCGACGGCGTGCGCCACCCCGTGGTCGAACTGCGGCAGGGGCGGGGCCGCCACACCGCGCCGCTCCTGGGCCCGCTCGTCTTCCCCCCGGTCTCCTCGCGCCCCCGCGCGTACGGCGGCACCGTCGAGCACGTCGTGACGGTCTCGCCCGAGGCGGCGGGGACGGCGCGGATCGAGGTCCGCTGGCGCCCCGCGGGCCCCACGGCGAAGCTCGGCCCCCTGGCGGGGCGGCTGAGCCGGTCGGTGGTGTCCCGGGCGGCGAAGGTGATCCGGGGGGCACTGCGCTGACACGCGGGACGGCCGGGGGCGGGCTCTCCACGAGAGCCCGCCCCCGGCCAGGTCCTACCGGGTCACCTCAGCCGTGCGCGCGCAGCAGCGTGCGCATCGTCCGCATGGCCACCGACAGGTTCGCCAGGTCGAAGCTGTCGCTGCTCTGGATCTCCTCGAGGGTCGCCCGCGCACGCGTCAGGATCGGCGCGTTCTTCCCGGCCCACACCTCGAAGCGCCGCTCCGGGCTGTCGCCGGGCTCGCCCGCCGCGAGGATGTCCTGCGTGAGGCCCGCGTGGGCCGCGTACAGGTCCTCGCGGATCGAGGCGCGCGCCATGGACTGCCAGCGGTCCGCGCGCGGCAGCTCGATGATGCGGTCCATGAGCTGCGTGACCCCGAGCCGGTCGGCGACGTCGTAGAAGACCTCGGCGACGGCGAACGGCTCGCTGCCCGTGCGCTCGGCGACGGCGACGATGTCGAGCGCGGGGAAGACCGAGGAGAAGCCCGCGACGCGCGCGGCCAGTTCCTCGGGCACGCCCTCGTCGGTCAGCTCCTTCAGGATCGACCCGTACCACTCGGCGTCCGCGCCGCGCAGCAGTTCGGGCAGGCGGGCCCAGACCGCGCGCACGTCGTCGCGGAACGCCTCGACGGTCCCGGCGAGCTGGAGCGGCTGCGGCCGGTTGTTGAGCAGCCAGCGCGTGCCGCGCTCGACGAGGCGGCGGCAGTGCAGCCGGATGCGGGTGAGGACGGCGGCGGGCACCTCGTTGTCGAGCCGCTCGACCGCGTCCCACACGGCGCCGAGGCCGAAGATCTCGCGCGCGACGAGCTGCGCCCGCACGATCTCCTCCAGCGAGGCGCCGGTCTCCTCGCGCAGGCGGTGCAGGAGGGAGATGCCGCCGGAGTTCACGGTGTCGTTGACGAGGACGGTCGTGATGATCTCGCGGTGCAGCGCGTGCGCGCCGATCTGCTCCGCGTACTCCTCGCGGACCTCCTCGGGGAAGTACGCGAAGAGGAGCTGGCGCAGGTGGGGGTCGTCGGGCAGCGAGGTGCCGATGAGTTCCTGCGCGGCGGTGATCTTCGTGTACGCGAGGAGCACGGCCAGCTCCGGCTGGGCGAGCCCGCGGCCGGAGTTGAGCAGCTCGCGCACCTGCCGGTCGCCGGGCAGGAACTCCAGCGCCCGGTCCAGGTGGCCGTCCTTGACGAGACGACGCATGAGGCGCTGGTGGGCGTGGAGCAGGCTCGGCGCCTCGGCCTCGGCGTTGGCGAGCGCGACGTTCTGCGCGTAGTTGTTGCGCAGCACGAGCCGGCCGACCTCGTCGGTCATGCTCGCGAGGAGTTCGTTGCGCTGCTTGACGGTCATGTCGCCGCTCTGGACGACGGCGTTGAGCAGGATCTTGATGTTCACCTCGTGGTCGGAGGTGTCCACACCGGCGCTGTTGTCGATCGCGTCGGTGTTGATCCTGCCGCCACCGCCGCCGTTGCCGAGGCGCGCGAACTCGATGCGGCCGAGCTGCGTGAGCCCGAGGTTGCCGCCCTCGCCGACGACCTGCGCGCGCACGTCGGCGCCGTTGACGCGGATCGCGTCGTTCGCCTTGTCGCCGACCTCCGCGTCCGTCTCGGTGCTCGCCTTGACGTACGTGCCGATGCCGCCGTTCCACAGCAGGTCCACGGGGGCCCGGAGGATGGCCCGCATCAGCTCGGCGGGGGTGAGCTTCGAGACGCCGTCGTCAATGCCGAGGGCGCGCCGGATGTGCGCGTTGACGGGGATCGACTTGGCGGTACGGGGGAAGACGCCGCCGCCCGTGGAGAGCAGCTGCGTGTCGTAGTCGGCCCAGGAGGAGCGGGGCAGCTCGAAGAGGCGGCGGCGCTCGGCGTAGGAGGTCGCGGCGTCGGGCTCGGGGTCGATGAAGATGTGCCGGTGGTCGAAGGCGGCGACGAGGCGGATGTGCTCGGAGAGCAGCATCCCGTTGCCGAAGACGTCGCCGGACATGTCGCCGACGCCGACGACGCGGAAGTCCTCGGTCTGGGTGTCGTGGCCCAGCTCGCGGAAGTGCCGCTTGACGGACTCCCAGGCGCCGCGCGCCGTGATGCCCATGCCCTTGTGGTCGTACCCGGCCGAGCCGCCGGACGCGAAGGCGTCGCCCAGCCAGAAGCCGTAGGACTCGGCGACGCCGTTGGCGATGTCCGAGAAGGTCGCGGTGCCCTTGTCGGCCGCGACGACGAGGTACGTGTCGTCACCGTCGTGCCGCACGACGCGCTCCGGTGGGACGACCTTGCCGCCGACGAGGTTGTCGGTGATGTCGAGCAGCGCCGAGATGAAGGTCTTGTACGCGGCGACGCCCTCGGCCATCCACGCGTCGCGGTCCTGGGCCGGGTCGGGCAGCTGCTTGGCGACGAAGCCGCCCTTGGCGCCCACGGGCACGATGACGGTGTTCTTGACCATCTGCGCCTTGACGAGCCCGAGGATCTCCGTACGGAAGTCCTCGCGCCGGTCCGACCAGCGAAGGCCGCCGCGCGCGACCTTCCCGAAGCGCAGGTGGACGCCCTCGACGCGCGGCGAGTACACCCAGATCTCGTACGCGGGACGCGGGGCGGGCAGGTCGGGGATGGCCTGCGGGTCGAACTTCATCGACACGTAGGCGTGCGGCTCCCCGTCCGTCCCCTTGCGCTGGAAGTAGTTCGTCCTGAGCGTCGCCTTGATGACGGTGAGGAAGCTGCGCAGGATGCGGTCCTCGTCGAGCGAGGCGACCGAGTCGAGCGCGCCGTCCAGCTCTTCGAGGAGCCCGTCCGTCAGCTCGGTCCCCGCGCTCAGGCGCTCGGGCGACAGGCGCGCCTCGAAGAGCGAGACGAGCAGGCGGGTCGTGTGGATGTTGGTGCGGAGGGTGTCCTCCATGTAGTCCTGGCTGAACGTCGCGCCCGCCTGCCGCAGGTACTTCGCGTACGCGCGCAGCACCATCGCCTGCCGCCAGGTGAGCCCGGCGCCGAGGACGAGGGCGTTGAAGCCGTCGTTCTCCGCCTTGCCGCTCCACACCGCGCCGAACGCCTGCTGGAAGCGCTCGCGCGCGTCCTCGCCGATCGGGTCGCTGCTGCCGTCGGGCATCCGCAGGCCGAAGTCGTAGATCCAGGCAGTCGTACGGTCCGCGCAGCGCAGCTCGTACGGGCGCTCGTCGACCACCTCGACGCCGAGGCGGGTCAGCACGGGGAGCACCGAGGAGAGCGAGATCTCGCCGCCGAGCCGGTAGATCTTGAAGCGCTTCTGGCGCGGGGCGGCGCCGAGCGGCTCGTAGAGCGAGAGGGCGGAGTCCTCCGTGCCCTCGCCGCCGCGCAGCCCCTCCAGGTGGGCGAGGTCGGCGACGGCCGCGCGCGGCGAGTGGTCGGCCTTGTAGCCCTCGGGGAAGGCGTCCCCGTACGTACGGAGCAGTGCGGCGGCGCGTTCCTCGCCGAACTCCTCGCGCAGCGCCTCGCCGAAGCCGTCGTGCCACGAGCGCGTCGCGTCGATGAGCCGCTGCTCGATGCGCGCGGCCTCGCCGTCGCTGAGGTCGGGGACCTCGGTGCCGGGCGCGACGCGGACGACGAAGTGCAGCCTGGAGAGGACGGATTCGGTGTTCCAGGCGGTGAAGTCGACGGTCTCGCCGCCCAGTTCCTCCTTGAGGATGTCGATGATCCGCAGCCGGACCTCGGTCGTGTAGAGGTCGCGGGGCAGGTAGACGAGCGCGGAGTAGTAGCGCCCGTAGACGTCCTTGCGCAGGTAGAGCCGCAGGCGGCGGCGCTCCTGGAGGTAGAGCACGGAGGTGACGACGGGGAGGAGTTCCTCCGGGGTCGTCTGGAACAGCTCGTCGCGCGGGTACGTCTCCAGGATCTGCAGCAGGTCGCGGCCGTCGTGGCTGTTCGGGGTGACCCCGGCGGCACGCAGGACCTCGTCGACCTTGCGGCGGACGACGGGGACGCGCTTGACGGACTCGGTGTAGGCGGCCGAGGAGAAGAGACCGAGGAAGCGGCGCTCGCCGACGACCTCGCCGTTCTCGTCGAACTTCTTGACGCCCACGTAGTCGAGGTAGCTGCGGCGGTGGACCGTCGCGCGGCTGTTCGCCTTGGTGAGGACGAGGAGCGTGTGCTCGCGGGCCTTGGCGCGCGCGTCGGCGGGCAGGCGGCCGAAGCTCGGGCTGACCGGGTGTTCCTCGGTCGTGTCGTGGTGCGGGTCGGCGCGCAGGATGCCGAGGCCGGTGCCGGGCACGGGGGCGAGGGCGTCGTCGGCGACGAGGTCGTACTCGCGGTAGCCGAGGAAGGTGAAGTGGTCGGCGGAGAGCCAGCGGAGCAGTTCGCGGGCCTCCTGGACCTCCTGGTCCCTGAGCCCGGCGGACGCGGGGCCCTTGGGGAACTCGTCGGGGAGGTGATCGGCGACGCGGAGCGCGGAGTCGCGCATCTTGTCCCAGTCCTCGACGGCCTCGCGGACGTCGGAGAGGACACGGAGCAGGTCGGTGGTGATCTGTTCGAGGTCGTCGCGGTCGCTCTCGCGGTCGATCTCGACGTGGATCCACGACTCGGTGAGCCGGTCGTGCGCGGCGTCGGCGGGCGGCTCGGGGAAGACCTCGATGAGCTTGCCCGTCAGGTCGCGGCGGACCGCGAGCTGGGGGTGCACGACGGCGTGGATGCCGCGGCCCTGCCGGGACAGCTCGTTGGTCACGGAGTCCACGAGGAAGGGCATGTCGTCGGTGACGACCTCGACCACCGAGTGCGGGGACGACCAGCCGTTCTCGTCGACGGTCGGGGTGTGCACCCGCACCTTCGCCGTGCCCTGCGGGCGTTCGGCCGCGAGCTTGAGGTGGGCCATCGCCGCGCCGTAGAGGTCGTCGGGCTCACGGCCCTCGACGTCCTCGGGGGCGGTGTGCCGGTAGTAGCGCTGGAGGTAGGGGAGAACACGGGCGCTCTCGAAACCGGGGGTTCCCGGCGAGATGCCGGCCGGAACGGAGATCGGCGGGTGGCCGCCCGTCGTCGGGTTCTCAGCGAGTCGGGCCGCCCGTTCGAGCAGCTCGTCCTTGGCATCGTCCAGCTTGGTCCGCATGATCCTCTGGCTCCTGTCGCGCGCCGTTGCGTGACGTAGAAGGAAGGTGGCGGCGGCACGTTCCTGCGGTGCCGCCTCTGCCGGTATCCGTGCCCTCGGCGGCCGGGGCGGCCACCTCCGGCTGCGCGCCGTACCCGCGCGGTCGTTCAGCGGCGCCCGGGGCACGGAGTGCGTGCGCCGGGCGAAGGGCGGGGGCCTCGATGCCCGCACGGCCTATCGCGCTGATCACGGACCCAGGCTAACGCTCCCCGCCGGGGCCGCGTCATGAGCCGTATGTGTACAAATCACAGCGGTGGACTTTGACGGAACGCACAGCGCGCCGCATCTCCCTTGTCACGTAAGGCCACTGCCCTCCCGTATGCCTCAGCAGGGCCCCGACCAGGGCGTCCCACGAATTTGCGCGCTTCTTACCGCCCCGACACACAAGCCCGCCGAGTGTGACGCGAAAGACACGCGCTCCTCGCGCGCCGAGGGGCCGGCTGCCCCACCGACGAGGACAGCCGGCCACGCGCGCCCACCGGAGGAGACCCCGGAAGCGGAGCACGGAACGGGGGAACCGGATCGCCCCGCCCCCACCCCCGGACCCTCCCGGTCCGTCCGGCGACGCCCCACGATTCTTCCCGCGCGGAAAGACAGACCGGACCGGTACGGGAGGAAATAGGTAGGGCGGAGGGGGTTTTAGGTATACGTACGCGCGGCGTCCGCCCCGCCCGGTTCGCCCGGAGGGGACACGGCCCTCCCACTCGCCGGGTCCGTCCCCCTCACGCCCCCGCCAGCGCCGCCCCCACCTCGCCCCGTGAGCCCACTCCCAGCTTCGCCAGGATGTGTTCCACGTGGGCGTCCGCCGTGCGCTTCGAGATCACCAGGCGCTCCGCGATCTCGCGGTTCGACAGGCCCTCGGCCACCAGGCCAGCCACCTCCCGTTCCCGTCGCGTCAGCGCGTCCGCGCCGCGTGGCGAGCGGCGGCGCCCGGCGCCCGGGAGGTCCGCGTCCGCGCGGAGCGCGTCGAGCACCTCGCCCGCGGTGAGCCGCCCGCCCGCCTCGTACCCGCTCCGGTACGCCTCCTCGTCCAGCTCCGCGCGGAGCGCGGCCCGGCTCGCCTCGTGCCACGCCTGGAGCGGCGGCAGTACGGAGACGGGGTCGCCGCCCACCTTCCGCGCCCCCTCGCTCCACCCGAGCAGCCACGCCGCCCGCACCCACCGCCCCCGCCGCACGGCGACCCAGGTCAGCCCCATCCCCGCTATCCCCGAGAGCTGCGCCTCCCCGATCTCCGCGCACGCGTCGAGCGCCGCGAGCCAGTCCGCCTCCGCCGCCCCGACCCCGGCCCCCGGTGCCACCCGCTCCCCCTCGGCGTCGCCCTGCTCGGCGAGCCAGTGCGCGGCTCCCCGTACGACCAGCGCGGCGGCCCGCAACTGGCACTCGCCGGGTGCGTGCGCGGCGAGGTGCCCGAGGATGTGGTCGCACATCGCGCGGGCCCGCTCCGTCTCGCCGAGCACGGCCCACACGATCGCCTCCTCGTGGTAGATCATCGCGATCCCGAGGCCGTCCCCGCGCGCGTCGAACTCGCCGCGCAGCCGCGCCATCGTCTCCAGCGTCCCCTCCGCGTCCCCGCTCAGCAGCCGCGTCCCCGCGAGGTGCCCCTCCGCGTACCGGGCGACGTCCTCGTACCCGTACCGGCGCGCCTCGGCGAGACACCGCGTCAGCCGCTCGGCCGCGAGCGGGAGGTCGCCGGTCCACAGGCCGAAGGAGCCCGAGCCGAGCAGCGCCCAGGCGCGCGCCTCCCTGCCCACCGGCCCCGGCGGGTCCTCGGGGACGAGCGCGAGGCCCTTGTCGAGCCAGTAGTGCCCCTCGGAGATCGCGGCGCGTGCCCGCCAGTACGGCCACAGGTGCGCGGCGAGCAGCAGCCCGGCGCTCGCGCGCTCCGGGCTGTCGCTCGTGAGGGAGAGGCCGAGGGCGGCGCGCAGGTGCGGGATCTCCTCGTGCACCGCGCGGTGCAGCGCCGGCTGCTCGGAGCTGAGGAGCCGCGTGTGCAGCCGGGCGGCGAGGGCCGCGTAGTACGTGAGGAAACGGTCCCGCACCGCCTCGGCCCCGGGCGTCTCGGCGAGCCGCCCGGCCCCGTACTCGCGCAGCGTGTCGAGCATCCGGTACCGGCCGCCGCCCGCCCCGGGGCGCTGTACGACGGACTTGTCGACGAGCCCGATGAGGTGCCGGAACACGTCCCGCGCGGGCAGCTCGCCGCCCGTGTCCCCGCACACCGCCTCGGCCGCCTCCGGCGTGAAGGGCCCGTCGAAGACCGAGAGCCGCGCCCACAGCAGCCGCTCCGCCGGGGTGCACAGCTCGTACGACCAGTCGACGGCGGTACGGAGCGTCTGGTGCCGGGTCAGCGCGGTGCGGCGCCCGCCGGTGAGGACGTGGAAGCGGTCGTCCACGCGGTCGAGGAGCTGGTCGAGCGGGGCGGCGCGCAGGCGCACGGCGGCGAGTTCGAGCGCGAGCGGGATGCCGTCGAGGCGCCGCACGAGCGCCCGCACCCGCGCGGCGTCTGCCCCGCGCGCGGCGAACCCGGGCGCGGCGTCGGCGGCGCGCTGGGCGAAGAGCGCCACGGCGTCGTCCTCGTCGAGCGGCGCGAGCGCGCGGCAGTGCTCGCCGGGGACGTCGAGGGGCTGGCGGCTCGTCGCGAGCACGCTCACGCCGGGCGCCTCGCGGAGCACGAGGTCGGCGAGCGCCGCGCAGGCGTCGAGCAGGTGTTCGCAGGTGTCGAGGACGACGAGCGCCTGACGCTCGCGCAGGTGTGCGACGACGGCGTCGAGCGCGGGCCGCCCCGAGGGCCCGTACGGGGCCGAGGCGGGCCCCTCCTGCGCACTGGACTCCGGCAGCCCGAGCACGGCGGCGAGCGTCGCGGGCAGCAGTTCGGGATCGCGCAGGGCCGACAGCTCGGCGAGCCACACCCCGTCGGGATACCGCTCCCGCGCCGCGGCGGCGACGCGCAGGGCGGTCCGGCTCTTCCCCACGCCACCGGGCCCGATGACGGTCAACAGCCGTACCCCGCCGAGCACATCGCCCAGCTCGGCGACCTCGCGCTCCCGCCCCACGAACCGGGTCACCTCGACCGGCAACCCACCCCGCCGCCCCTGCCCGAACCCACCGCGCACGCCCCGCCCCCGTCCCCTGAAGCCCGAACTGCCACCGGCAGACACCGCCTGATCGCGTCCCAGCGTACGCATGGGGGTGCGGAGGGTGAGGGGGATGAGCGGAGGCGGGGCGGAGACGGGGGCGGAGACGGGGTGGCCGGGGGTACGCGGATGCGGGAGCCCGGGGCCGGGGGTACGCGGATGCGGGAGCCCTGGCCGAGGGCCGGAGGTGGCCGGGACTCGGGGATGCGGAAGCCCGTGCGTGGGGGTGGCCGGGGCTCGGCGATGCGCGCGCCCCGGGCCGGGCTCAGACTCCCGCCGCCGCCATCCCGACCGCCTCCGCGAGCGAGTCGGCGACCGGGAAGCCCGTGCGGGCGAGGCTCGCGCGGCTGTGGGAGCCGCCGGTGTAGAGGACGGCGCGGGCTCCGGCGGCGCGGGCCGCGTGGCCGTCGTCCGCCGCGTCGCCGATGACGACCGTACGGGCCGGGGCGACGTCGTCGGCGAGCGCCGCCAGGTGCCGTACGAGGTGCTCGGCCTTGCTCCCGCCGGAGGGCCCGGTCCGCCCCTGGACCCGTACGAAGCGGTCCGCGATGCCGAAGCCCTCGACGAGCGGGACGAGGTCCTCGTGCCCGTACATGCTCAGGAGCGACTGGCTGCGGCCGGAGTCGCGCCACCCGTCGAGCACGTCCACGGCCCCCGCCGTGAGCCCGCACCGCACGCTCTCGCGCGCGTAGTGGCGCTGGAACGTACCGTCCATCAGCTCCCACTCCGCGGGCGTGGGCGCCCGCCCCATCAGCGCCTCGTAGAACTCCGTGACGGGCACCTGGTACAGCTCGCGGTACCGCTCCAGCGTGAGCGAGCGCAGGCCCGGCAGGGCGAGTTCGGCGAAGGCCGCGTTGGTGGCGCCGAGCACGGCGTCCATGTCGTGGAACAGCGTGCCGTTCCAGTCCCACACGAGGTGCTGGGCGGGTATCGCGCCGCCCACTCAGCGCTCCTCGGCGGTCGGGGCGATGAGGTACGGGATCTCCTGCGTCGCGAACCACAGCAGCTCGTGGTCCTCCGCCCCGTCCACGACGAACCGTGCGTCCGCGTCGCCCTGGTCGGCCGCGCCGAGCGCCTCCGCCGCCGCGGTCACGTCCTTGACGGCCTCCTCGCCGTCCGCGTGCACGGCGGCGGCCTTCGCGAGCCGGAGGGGGCCCGCGAGCCGCACCTCGCCGACGGAGTCCGGGTCCATCCCGTGGTCGGGGTCGGTACGGGCCGCGCTGTCCGCCACGTCGATCGCGAGCACGACCCGGCGGCGGGCCTCGGCGGGGTCGACGGCGAGGAGCCGCAGCGAGGCGGCGGCGGCGCGGCTGAGCGCCGCGTACTCCAGCTCCTCGATGTCGTCGGACACGTACCACTCGCGCAGAGCGGGCGTCACGGCGTACGCCGTGAAAGAAGCCACCCCCAGCTCGCCCCCCTCATGGGCCCGCGCGAGCGCACTGAGAGTGAGCGGGACGTACACACGCATGGCAACCGCATCCTTTCGCCGGTGCGGCAAGGATACGTGGGGCGCGTGGGGCTCACCCGGATCGGTGAACCTGCGGCCGAGGTCATCACACACGGACGGTGACGAGTCGCATCGCCGGATTCCCGAACTCTCCACCTACCAACCAGTAACAACCGCGTTTTCCCGGAGAGAGGTGCCCGATGCCCACGACCGAGAGTGACGAATCCCCGCGCGTCCCCGCCCAGCGCCGCCGTCGGCGCGGAGCCACCCGCGGCCCCTCGGGCCCGGCGGGCCGCGCCCCGGCCGGCCGCCGCCGCGGGCCGGTCCGTCCCGGACCGCCGCAGGACGAGTGGGCCCGCCGCCTCCTGGCCGCCCTCACCGGCCACCGCACCCCGCAGGACCTCTGGGGCCTCGCCACCGGCACGGCCCTCCACCACCTGACCACCGCGGCCCCGCCCTACCGCACCGCGACCCCGGTCCTGCGCACCACCCGGGCCACCCAGGTCGGCCCGGGAATCCTGGAGGCGAGCGCGACCCTGGAGGCGGACGGCCGCGTCCACGCGATCGCCTTCCGGCTGGAGGACCGGGGCGACGGCGTCTGGAGATGCACGGCGCTGGAACTGGCGCCGTAGCGCCTACGCGCCGCCTGACGCGCCGACAGGCCCCGGACCGCTGGACGGTCCGGGGCCTGTCGGCGTGGGGGGTACGGGGTGGGGACGGCCGTCTTTGAGGAGCTGGGCCATCCGTGGGGCCGTCCCCACCGGGGGGGCGGGGAGCGCAGCGCCCGAAGGAGGGCCTCCTCGGGCCACCCGGGACCACCCCCGCCCAGGCGGGGGCCCCCTCTCGCAGCCCCCCGCCCACGCCCCCACAACACCGAGCCCCACCCCCCTGCCCGCCGGTCCCGCCCGTCAACTCTCGCCCCGGAAGGAGCCGATCCCGATGTCCCCCATCGAGTGAACATCCAGCCCCGTGTTCACCCCCGCACGGCCCGCCTCCCCCGCACGGCCCGGCTCCCCCGCCCTGCCACCAGAAGATCCCCCGGAAAAGGCCATCGGCCCCACCGCCCGAAGGCAATGGAGCCGACACCCACAGCTCACCACAGCTCACGCTCGCAAGGCGAACCCCACACGTCACCGGTCCCGGCCAACTCCCGCCGGGCCCACGGCCAGTAGGGGTTACTTCTTGCGCCGCCGCCCCTTCTGGGCCTTGCGGCGCTCCGCGCGGGTCATCCCGTCGCCCGCGACCACCGGCTCGCCCGGCTCCGAGGCGAACTCGCCCTCGACCACGCCGCCCTCGCCGTCCACGGTCGGGGCGGAGAAGTGGAGGCGGTCGGCGCGCTGCGGGGCGTCGAGCCCCTTCGCGCGGATCTCCGGGCGTCCGGCGGGGGCCGGTACGGCGTCCTGCGGGGCCTCGTCCTGGACCTCAACCTCCTCGACCTGCTGCTCGACCTGGACCTCCAGGTTGAACAGGTAGCCGACGGACTCCTCCTTGATGCCGTCCATCATGGCGTTGAACATGTCGAAGCCCTCGCGCTGGTACTCGACCAGGGGGTCCTTCTGCGCCATGGCGCGCAGGCCGATGCCCTCCTGGAGGTAGTCCATCTCGTAGAGGTGCTCGCGCCACTTGCGGTCGAGGACGGAGAGGACGACGCGGCGCTCCAGCTCGCGCATGATCTCGGAGCCGAGCTGCTCCTCGCGCTTGTCGTACTGCTCGTGGATGTCCTGCTTGATCGCCTCGGCGATGTACTCGGCGGTGAGCCCGGCGCGGTCCCCGGCCTCGTCCTCCAGCTCCTCGACCGTGACGCGCACGGGGTAGAGCTGGCGGAAGGCGTTCCACAGCCGGTCGAGGTCCCACTCCTCGGCGAAGCCCTCGGCGGTCTCGGCGGCGACGTACGCGTCGATCGTGTCGTCCATGAAGTGGATGACCTGGTCCTGGAGGTCCTCGCCCTCCAGGACGCGGCGGCGCTCGCCGTAGATGACCTCGCGCTGCCGGTTGAGGACCTCGTCGTACTTGAGGACGTTCTTGCGGGTCTCGAAGTTCTGCTGCTCGACCTGGGACTGGGCCGAGGCGATGGCGCGGGTGACCATCTTGTTCTCGATCGGCATGTCGTCGGGCACGTTCGCCATCGACATGACGCGCTCGACCATCTGCGCCTTGAAGAGCCGCATGAGGTCGTCGCCGAGCGAGAGGTAGAAGCGGGACTCGCCCGGGTCGCCCTGACGGCCCGAGCGACCGCGGAGCTGGTTGTCGATACGGCGCGACTCGTGCCGCTCGGTGCCGAGGACGTAGAGCCCGCCGAGGTCCTTGACCTCCTCGAACTCCGCCTTCACGGCGGCCTCGGCGCGCTCCAGGGCGGCCGGGAGCGCGGCGGCCCACTCCTCGACGTGCTCGACCGGGTCGAGACCGCGCTGGCGCAGCTCGGCCTCGGCGAGGTCGTCCGGGTTCCCGCCGAGCTTGATGTCCGTACCGCGACCGGCCATGTTGGTGGCGACCGTGACCGCGCCCTTGCGCCCGGCCTGGGCGACGATCGTCGCCTCCCGGTCGTGCTGCTTGGCGTTGAGCACCTCGTGCTGCACGCCGCGCTTGGCGAGCTGCTGCGAGAGGTACTCGGACTTCTCGACGGAGGTGGTGCCGACGAGGATCGGCTGCCCCTTCTCGTGCTTCTCGACGATGTCGTCCACGACCGCGTCGAACTTGGCGACCTCGGTGCGGTAGATGAGGTCCGACTGGTCCATGCGGACCATCGGCTTGTTCGTCGGGATCGGCACGACGCCGAGCTTGTAGATCTGGTGGAACTCGGCGGCCTCGGTCATCGCCGTACCGGTCATGCCGGAGAGCTTGTCGTACAGGCGGAAGAAGTTCTGGAGGGTGATCGTGGCGAGCGTCTGGTTCTCGTCCTTGATGTCCACCCCTTCCTTCGCCTCGATCGCCTGGTGCATGCCCTCGTTGTAGCGGCGGCCCGCGAGGATGCGGCCGGTGTGCTCGTCGACGATCATGACCTCGCCGTCGATGACGACGTAGTCCTTGTCCTTCTTGAACAGCTCCTTGGCCTTGATCGCGTTGTTGAGGTAACCGACCAGGGGGGTGTTCACGGACTCGTAGAGGTTGTCGATGCCGAGCCAGTCCTCGACCTTCGCGACGCCCGGCTCGTGGATCGCGACGGTGCGCTTCTTCTCGTCGACCTCGTAGTCGCCGGTCTCCTCGATGCCCTTGAGCTGGTTGCCCGGCTCACCGCGCTCCAGGCGCTTCACGAGGCGGGCGAAGTCGCCGTACCACTTGGTCGCCTGGTCGGCGGGGCCGGAGATGATGAGCGGCGTACGGGCCTCGTCCACGAGGATCGAGTCGACCTCGTCGACGATCGCGAAGTTGTGGCCGCGCTGCACCAGCTCGTCCTGCGACCAGGCCATGTTGTCGCGCAGGTAGTCGAAGCCGAACTCGTTGTTCGTGCCGTACGTGATGTCGCGGCCGTACTGCTCGCGGCGCTCGGCCGGGGTCATGTTGGCGAGGATGCAGCCGATGCTCAGGCCCAGGAACTTGTGCACCCGGCCGGTCAGCTCGGAGTCGCGCTCGGCGAGGTAGTCGTTGACCGTGATGAGGTGCACGCCCTTGCCCGAGAGCGCGTTGAGGTACGCGGGGAGGGTGCCGACGAGGGTCTTGCCCTCACCGGTCTTCATCTCGGCGACGTATCCCATGTGCAGGGCGGCGCCGCCCATGATCTGCACGTCGTAGTGGCGCTGGCCGAGGACGCGCTTGGCGGCCTCGCGCACGGTGGCGAAAGCCTCGGGCATCAGGTCGTCCAGGGACTCCCCGTCCGCGACGCGCTGCTTGTACTCGTCGGTGAGCGCGCGCAGCTCGGCGTCGGAGAGGCTGACGAAGTCCTCTTCGATGGAGTTGACCTGGTCCGCGATGCGGTGCAGCTTGCGCAGGATCTTGCCTTCGCCTGCACGCATGATCTTCGAGAGGACGGACACGAGGGTTGGTCTCCTTGCCGGTCGGGGCCTGGCACGGTCAAGTCTTCGGGCAACGGCCATCGTATGCGAGGACCCGCCCGCGCCGGGAGGTCTGCCAAGACAGTCAACGCGTGAGGCCCTCGGAAGGTGCCGGGGCGTCCTCCGCCACCTTCGGTGAGGTGAGCGGTACGCACCGCAGCGCAGTATCCCTGCCCGGCCTGTGCGAGGGAACACCGGGGAGACGGTACGCGGCGCCGGCGCCCCCGCGCGGCGGTCCCGGGGCGGCCTTCGCGCCGGTGCCCCGGTGTCGGTCCCCCGTCCTAGGCTGCACGGCATGACGACGCAGCCGCTCCCCCTCTCCGCCGACGAGGCCCGCCGCATCGCGCTGCGCGCCCAGGGCCTCCTCGGCGCCCCCGACCGGCGCGCGGGCGCGCGAGGTGTGCTGCGGCACCTCGGCGCGGTGCAGCTCGACACGATCTCGGTGCTCGCCCGCTCGCACGAGCTGGTCCCGTACGCGCGCCTCGGCGCGATCGGCCGCCAGGCCGTCGAGTCCGCGTACTGGGCGCCGCCCGAGGCCCCCGCGCACGCCTTCGAGTACTGGTCGCACGCGGCCTGCGTGCTGCCCGTCGAGGAGTGGCCGCACTTCGCCTTCCGCCGCCGCGCCTACCGCGACCGCCCGCTGTGGGGGCACGAGGTGCCGCCCGGCGCGTACGAGAAGGTCCTCGCACAGCTCCGCGACGAGGGCCCGCTCACGGCGACGGAGCTGGGCGGCGCGAAGAACGGCGGCGAGTGGTGGGACTGGTCGGGCTCCAAGGTCGCGGTCGAGCGCGCGCTCACGTACGGGGACGTCGTCTGCGTGCGGCGTACGGGCTGGCGCCGGGTCTACGACCTGCCGGAGCGGGCGATCCCCGCCGAGCTGCTCCACGACGACCTGGACGACCTGGAGTGCGTGCGCCGCCTGATCCGCCTCGCGGCCCGCTCGCTCGGCGTCGGCACCCGCTCCGACCTCGCCGACTACCACCGCCTGAAGACCGAGCAGTTCGACGCGGTGATCGAGGACTGCGGCCTGGTGCGCGTACGGGTCGAGGGCTGGGGGAAGCCCGCGTGGGCCGACCCGGAGGCCCTGGAGTCGAGCCCGCGCGGGCGCCACCGCACGACGCTCCTGTCCCCCTTCGACTCGCTGATCTGGGAACGCGCCCGCGCGGAGCGCCTGTTCGGCTTCTCGCACCGCCTGGAGGCGTACGTGCCGAAGCCGAAGCGCGTCCACGGCTACTTCGCCATGCCGGTCCTCTCCGGCGGCCGGCTGATCGCCCGCGTCGACCCGGCCCGCGAGGGCACGACCCTCGTCGCCCGCCAGGTCACCCTGGGCGGCGACGTCCCGGGCACGGCGACCCCGCGCAAGGCCGTCGAGGGCACGGCGAAGGCCCTGGCGGAGGCGGCCACGTGGGTCGGCTGCACCCGCGTCCGCGTGGACCGCGTGGACCCGCCGGAGCTGCGGGAGCCGCTGGAGCGGGAGGCGACGCGGGCGCTCACGGCACGGCTGGAGGGGGCGGAGGTCTGAGCGGCAGCGGCACGGGCACGGCGCGGACGGGCAGGCGGAGCTGGACGGGGCGGGTGAACCGGACAGCCCTGGCGGGGCGGATGGGCCGAGCCGTGCAGGCCGTGTGAGCCGAGCAGGCGGAACCGGGCAGGCCGGGCACGCGGAGCCGGTCGGCCGGGCCCGGCGCCTGAGGCGCCCCGTCCCGTCACCACGGCACCACTCCCCCGTCGTCGAAGAAGCCCCCGCGCGGCCCGTCGTCCGGGAGCGTCGCGAGGCGGAGGGCGATCGCGGCGCCCTCCCGCGGGGTGCGGTCCGGCTCGTGGCCGGTGAAATCAGTGGCCACCCAGCCGGGGCAGCAGGCGTTGACGAGAACCGGGGTATCGGCGAGGCGGCGCGCGTACTGCGTCGTGAGGGCGTTGAGCATCGTCTTCGAGGGCGCGTACGCGGCCAGGACGGGGCCGGTGCGCAGGCTCAGCGAGCCCATGGTGCTCGACACGTTGACGATGCGCGGCGACGGCGCGCGCCGGAGCAGCGGGAGCAGCGCGTTGGTCACCCTGACCACGCCGAAGACGTTCGTGTCGAGGACCGTGCGGACCACGTCGAGGTCGAGTGTCGTCGGGTCCTGCGCGCCGTCCTCGGTACTGCCGCTGATCCCCGCGTTGTTGACGAGGACGTCGAGCCGCCCGGCCTCCTCCGCCACGGTCCGCGCGGCGGCGGCGACGCTCTCCTCGGAGGTGACGTCGAGCGCGACCGCGAAGGCGCGCGCTCCCTCGGCCCGCAGCGACTCCGCCGCCGCCGCTCCCCGCGCCTCGTCCCGCGCCCCCACGGCGACCGTGAAGCCGAGGTCCGCGAGGCCCCGCGCGATCGCCAGGCCGATTCCCTTGTTCGCGCCGGTGACCAGCGCGGTCTTCGTCGATTCGCTCATGCACCCCATGCTCGACGGGCCGCGCGAGCGCGTCCAATACCGCTTCGGCCAGCCGTGATACCCGCCCGGTATCACCGTCCGCCTAGGCTGTCCGCATGGACGACGCCGCCGGGGACGTGGAGGTCCGCGAGCTGAGGTACTTCCTCGCCGTGGCCGGGGAACTGCACTTCGGGCGAGCCGCCGAGCGGCTCGGCATCACGCAGCCCCCGCTCTCCCGCGCGATCCGGCAGCTCGAACACCGCCTCGGCGTCCGCCTGCTCGACCGGGACCGCCACGGCGTGACCCTCACGGCGGCGGGCGAGGTGCTGCGTACGGAGGCGGGGGCGGCGCTCGACGCGGTCGCGGCGGCGGCGCGCCGTACCCGCAGGGCGGGGGCCGCGGAGCAGGGCCTCGTGCTCGCGACGAAGGCGGGGGCCTCGCACGACGTGCTGCGCGCGCTGCTGGACGCGGCGGAGCGTGAGCCGGATGTCCCCCCGGTCGAGGTCCAGCTGTGCGAGGTCGGCGAACAGGCCCGGCTGCTCCGTACCGGCCGTGCGGACGCCGCGCTCATGCACCGCCCGGTCGACGACCTCACCGGCTTCGACACGGAGGACCTGCACACCGAGGGCCAGGTCGCGATCCTCCCGGCGACGCACCCCCTCGCGGCCCGCCCCCACCTCACGCTCGCGGAGGTCAGTGACGTCCCCGGCCTCCCGATGGCCCGCTGGCCGCGGCTCGACGGGACGTACCCGGACGGCCCGGGACCGGAGGTCCGCACCCAGTCCCAGCTCGCCCAGCTCGTCGCCCTCGGCATGACCTTGCTCGTCATCCCCGCGTCGAGCCGCGCCTGGCAGTGGCCCGAGCACGTCGCCGTCCCGGTCCTCGACGCCCCGCCCATCACCACGGTGATCGCCTGGCCCGCCCCCAGCCGCTCCCGCCCCCTGGCCGCCCTGGTCCGCACGGCGACGCGGCTGCGCACCGCGCCGGAGTAGGGCGGCCCGGCGGAACAACCTCCGCTCCGGAACGACCGGACGACCCGCGCCACCGGGTCTCCCGAGGACACCGGCCCTACCGGGGGTCGCTCCCCCGCTCCTCCTCCGTTGACCGGTCCCCGCCCAGGTAGCGGGTGATCATGGCGACCAGCTCCGCCTCCAGCCTCTCGACCTGCGGGGGGTTCGGGGCCGCCATGAGCATGTGGGTGTTCAACTCCACCGCCCCGATGACGAGTTCCGCCGCCATGTCGAGATCCCGCACGCGGACGTCCGGGTGGCGGGCGAAGACCTCGCGCACCTGGGCCACCCGGGCCGCGCCGTGCCGCTCGATCGCTTCGCTCAGGGCGGGGGAGACGGGCGCCTCCTCGATCATGATCCGCAGGAGCTGCGGGCCGTCGCGATGGTGGTCGATCGCGTCGCGGACGAGGGACCGGACCACGTCCTCCAGGCTGCCGGAGGTCGTGTCCGGCTCCTCGGCCCCCGCCCACGCGCCGCGGTCGATGTGCCGGACCAGCAGCTCGGCGAGGATCGCGTCCTTGTTCGGGAAGTACTGGTACAGCGAGCCGATGGACATGCGGGCGTGCTCGGCGATCCGGTTGGTGGTGCCGGCGGCGTACCCGTACTCGGCGAAAACGTGAGCAGCCGCGCCGAGGATGCGCTCGCGCGTCAGCTCGGCGCGCACCTGCCGGGGCTTGCGACGTGGGGTGAGGCGGCGGTCGGGGGGAGCCATCCCTTGCCCTTTCTGACCGGGGAAAAGCGAGTAGCGAATAGCTGAGCTTTTGCTCAGAATACTGTCATGAGCTGCGGAAACAAGAGGAACCTCGTCCCGGGAGCGCCGCTGTGATCCCCCGGGTGAGCCTCCCCGAGGAGCGCAGGATGATCACCCTGGAGGTACGAGGGTGCCAACCGGTCTCGCCCGGCTTCGCCCGCGTCACCCTGGGCGGTCCCGGCGTACGGCACCTCGTGCCGGCGGGGGCCGACCAGGCCGTCCGGCTCTTCTTCCCCCGGGAGGGACAGAGCGAGCTGAGGATGCCGACCGCGTCGAGCGAGCGGTGGATGGCGCAGGTCCTGCTGATGCCGAAGGCGTCCCGTCCGTGGGTGCGCAACCTGACCATCCGGAGCCTGCGGCCCGAGGAGGACGAACTCGACATCGAGTTCGCCCTCCACGGCGGCTCGCCCATGACCTCGTGGGTGCGCCGGGTCCGGCCGGGCGATCTCGCCGGGATCTTCGACCTCGGCACGATGTACCGGCCGCCCGCGCACGCCCGGGGGCGGCTCCTGGTGGGCGACGAGAGCGCGCTCCCGGCCGTCCTGTCGATCCTGGAGAGCGACCCGGGCCTTTCACCCGCCGAGGTCTTCGTGGAGGTGGCCGCCGCACACGACATCCGGTCCGTGTCCACGCCACCCGGGGTGCGCGTCCACTGGCTCAGCCGCGACGGCGAGAGCCCCGGTGCCCGCGTCCTGGAGGCGGTCCGCGCCGCCGCACTGCCCGAGGGGCCCCTCTACGCGTGGGTGGCGGGCGAGTCCCGGCTCGCCACGGGCGTCCGGCGGCACCTGGTGGGCGAGCGCGGCATACCCAAGCGGGACGTCACCTTCTGCGGCTACTGGCGACTGGGCCGGTCGACCCCCGGCTGAGAGAGGTCTCATGCGACAGCACAGCTCCGAGCCGGACGCGAGGCACCGGCTCACCTCCGTGACGGAGGTCGAGGCGGTCCTCGGCCGCCCGGCCGCGCTGATCACGAAGAAGCAGATCAGCGCCCTGGACGCGGGATGCCGCACCGTCCTCGCCCGCAGCCCCGTGGCGGCCCTCGGCTTCCGCGACGCGGACGGCACCGCCCGCACCACGTTCGTCGGGGGCACCCCCGGCTTCGCCCGCGTCCACTCCGCGCGGCGGTTCTCCCTCCCCGTCCCCGGGGCGGCCGTCGCACCCGGCCCCGTCTCGCTGTTCTTCCTGCTGCCCGGCGTCGGCGAGGTGCTGCGCGTCAACGGCACGGCGTCGACGCTCAGGAACGGGGAGACGGCCGTGGACGTCGCCGAGGCGTACGTGCACTGCGCGCAGGCCGTCATCCGCTCCGGCCTGTGGGAGCCGCCCCGCGCGCCCTCCCCCGCCGTGGGGCGGGTCCCCGGCGAGGGGCCCCTGGCCGGTCCGGGCGTCGGCGACTTCCTCGCCGCCTCGCCCTTCCTGGCCGTCTCCACCTGGGACAGGAAGGGCGGCAGCGACACCAGCCCGCGCGGCGACCGGCACACGGTGGCGCGCGTCCTGGACGGACACACCCTGGTGCTGGCCGACCGCAAGGGCAACAAACGCGCGGACACCCTGCACAACCTGCTGCGCGACGACCGGCTCGCACTCGCCGCCCTCGTCCCCGGCCGCACCGGCGTCCTGCACCTCAGCGGGCGCGCGGCGATCACCGACGACGCGGAGCTGCTGGAGACCCTGGCGCTGCGCGGCCTGCCCCCGCACCTCGCCCTCCTCGTCGACGTGGACGAGGCGGAGGTGCGCGGCAACGACGCCGTCTCGCGTGCCCGCCTGTGGAGCCCCGACGCCCGCCTGAGCGGCGCCGCGGCACCCGACATGATGGCCCTGGGCAGCGCCCACCTGGCCGCCAACGCGGCCGAGTCCGGGCGCTCGGCACGACTGCTCGAACTCGTCACCGCCCTCCCCGGCCTGAGCAGGCTCATGCGGAAGGTGATGGACCGGGCGTACGTGTCCGGGCTGCGCAAGGAGGGCTACGACGAGGCCCGCGCCCCCGCCGTCGCCCGCCGCGGCGAACCGGGGGACGGCGGCACGGCGGAGAGCCCGCCGCGGCCCGTCCGCGTCCGCGAGATCCGGCAGGAGACCCCCACCGTCCGCACCCTGGTGCTGGAGGACGCCGCCGACGAGCCCCGCCCGTTCGACTTCCGCCCCGGGCAGTTCTTCACCGTGGTCACGGACCTCGCGGGCCACCCCGTACGGCGCGCCTACTCGGCCTCCTCGGCGCCGGGCGCCACCCGGCTGGAGCTCACCGTCAAGCACGTCGAGGGCGGGCGGTTCTCCACGCACGCCCACCGCGAGCTGCGCCCCGGCGACCACCTCGCGCTGCGCGGCCCCTCCGGTGCCTTCCACGCCCCGGAGCGGGCCCCCGCACACCTGGTGCTCCTCGCGGCGGGCAGCGGCATCACGCCCATGATGAGCATGATCCGCGCCCGGCTGTCCGATCCCGCGTCGCCCGGCAGGATCGATCTGCTCTACAGCAGCCGCAGCCTCGAAGAGGTCGTCTTCGAGGCCGACTTGACCCGCTTGGAGAAGGAGCACCCGGACCGGCTGGCCGTCACCCACGTCCTCACAGGCCGCGAGGGACGGCTCGACGCCGGGCGCCTCCACCACTGGCTGACCGGCCTGCCGCTGACGGACACCGCCCACCACTTCGCCTGCGGCCCGGAAGCCCTCATGGACACCGCGCGGGAGGTGCTGCGCCAACTCGGCGTGCCGGACGAGCGGGTGCACCGGGAGCGCTTCAGCGGCAGCGTCACCACCGCGCCCACGGCGGCACCCCAGGAGTTGAGGGTCGAGAGGGACGGGAACGTCGTCGGGACCGCCGTGGTCGAACCCGGCCAGACCCTGCTCGACGCCGGTCTCGCGGCGGGGCTGCCCCTGCCGTACTCGTGCACGGTTGGCTCGTGCGGCGAGTGCGTGGTGCGCGTGCGCGGCGGCGAGGTCGCGCAGCCCGACCACACCTGCCTCACGCCGGAGCAGCGGGCGGCGGGCCAGGTACTGGCGTGCGTCAGTTGCCCGCTGTCCGGGGTGACCCTCGACCTCACCGGTACTTGATCCCCCGAGGCGGGCTGAGGGAAGGCCGTCGACGGACGGGGCGCACGCGGCGGAGGAGACCTCCATCGGCGAACGCGGGCGCCCTCAGCGGATTTCGAGGATCTTCTCCCGCATCGCGTACACCACCGCTTCCATCCGCGAGTGCAGTTGCAGCTTCTCCAGGATGTTCCGCACGTGGTTCTTCACCGTGTTCTCGCTGATGAAGAGTTCCTTGGCGATGTCCTTGTTGTTCATCCCGGTCGCGACGAGCTTGAGGACTTCCATCTCGCGGTCGGTGAGCCGGGGGGCGGGGACGAGACGGCGCTCGTCGGTGCGCTGGATCATCGACTTGAACTCGCTGAGCAGCTTCGACGCCATCGAGGGGCTGATCTGCGACTGCCCGTCCGCGACGGCGCGGATCGCGGTGGCGACCTCGTCCGTGGAGATCTCCTTGAGGAGGTAGCCCGTCGCCCCGGCCTTGATGGCGTCGTAGAGGTCCGCTTCCTCGTCGCTGATCGTCAGCATGATGATCTTCGCGCTGGGGGCGACCTCCTTGATCGCCGTGCACGCCTCGATACCGCCGCGCTTGGGCATCCGGACGTCCATGAGCACGATGTCGGGCAGCAGGTCGGTCGCCTTCTCCACGGCCTCGGAGCCGTCCCCGGCCTCGCCGACGACCTCGATGTCCTCCTCCGTGGCGAGCACGATCTCCAGACCGCGCCGGAAGAGCGCGTGGTCGTCGACGACCAGGACCCGGATCGGTTCGGCGCGGGGCCTCGGTTCGTCCTCGTCGGGCCGGAAGCCGCCGGAGGCACCCCCGGCTTCCGCGTCCCGCCTCGGCCCGAAGCTGTCCGCCATCGTCTCTTCCCCCTGAAGCCACGACTGAATGGGCCGACTCAACCGGGTGCGGCTGCGGGCCGGTTGGCCGGTCCGGCCAATGATTCCACGTCCCGCCCTCCCCGTGGGCCGCTCCGGACCCTGGCTTGAAGCCCTGGGGGCGCATCAGCGCACACCAGGGGCATCGACCAGAACCGGCGTACGGAACGTAGCCCTCGCGCCCGCCCGCGCCCCCGCGCGCTCCACGCCCGCCCGTGCCCGCACACGCGGGAGTCCCGGCAGCGCGCGGGCGCTCACCACGCACCCCGCCGCCCGTGCCCGCACACGCGGGAGTCCCGCGACCGGTCAACGGTCGCGGGACTCCGGCCCGCCGAAGGACGCCCGCCCGCCGGGGGGTTCGCACCCCGAGGGCTCGCGCGCGGCGGCTCAGCTCTCCTGGCCGCCCAGCGCGCCACCCGCGCCGGCCGGCTCAGGGGCCTTGGCCACCATGGGGTCGCTCGACAGGTGGATGACGCCGTAGTCGTAGGCGTGCCGCCGGTAGACCACGCTCGGCTCCTTCGTCTCCGCGTCGACGAAGAGGTAGAAGTCGTGACCCACCAGTTCCATCTCGTAGAGCGCCTGGTCGAGCGACATCGGGGCCGCCAGGTGCGTCTTCTCGCGGACCACGAGCGGCCCGTCGCCCTGGACCTCCAGGGAGCCGACCTTCTTCGTCGGCACGCCGCCGTCGCTCTCGGGCTCCGGCTCGGCGAAGCTGCCGTCCTCGTTGAGCCCCGCGGTGCCCGGCACGCGCTCGGCGACCTCGGCCGCGGTCAGCCGCTCGCTGCCGCGCCGCGTACGGCGCTTGTCGTGCTCCTTGCGCATCCGGGCGGCGAGCTTCGCGACCGCGAGGTCGAGGGCCGCGTACGGATCGGCGGCGCACGCCTCGGCGCGGATCACCGGACCGCGCGAGCGCAGCGTGATCTCCACGCGGTCGCAGCGGTCGGCCTGCCGCGGATTGTGTTCCTTGGACACCTCGACGTCCAGGCTCATCACTTTGCCGTCGAGCTTCTGGATCTTCTCCACATTCAGCTTTTCGGCCACATGCTTGCGGAACCGCTCGGGCACCTCGGTCTTGCGACCCTTGACGACGATGTCGATGTCCACGCAGAACTCCGTTCCCGGATTCACTCCGCCCGTTGCGGAGAAACTCCCACTTGCACCAGGCCCCCGGAATTCCCGGAAGCCCCGGACACGGTGAACCTCCACCTCCTCCACCCCGGTGACTCGTTCCCACCAGGGCCACGCCTTCTTGACGAGGGGCGACATCTCGCACGGGAGAACCTTCGGCCGTACGGCCGGTGGCCTTCCCACCTCCGAACATATCTCGCCCGGTGGCCAAACGGCACCCGCTGCCGGGTGATACCTCCGTTCAGGCGAATTACGCCCCTCCCCGCCTGCGAAAACCTAAATTCTCGCTCACTTCCGGTTTATTTCGAAGGCGCGCGGAGAAACCGCGACGACGGCCGCCCGGACGGCCCCCGTGATCCTTTCTCCCGCCCCTCCGGGACGGATCGAACGATCTCCTCGCTGCACTCCTTCCACGTCTGCCGCGCGTAATGCGCGCGCGGCCTCGGCAATCGTCGAACCGGTCGTCATGAGGTCGTCGACCAGCACGACCGTCGTACGGCCGGGGACCTCGCGCAAGAGCCGAACGGCCCCGGCCCGCACGCGTACCGCCCCCGCGAGATTGGCCCGCCGCTCCCGCGCGCCGAGCCCCGCCTGGTCCCGTACCTCCCGGCCCAGGGCGAGCGCGGGGACGACGCGCGCCGCGCACCCCTCGGCCCGCAGCCGCCCCGCGGCGACCCGCGCGAGCCGCAGCACGTGGTCGTGCCCCCTGGCCCGTACCGCCCGAGCCGCCGAGGGCACCGGCACGAGCACGACCGGGCCCGCGCCCCGGTCCGCACGCGTCACCCCGTGCCGCACCGCCGCGGCGAGCGCGCCGCCGAGCGGCCCGGCGAGCCCCAGGGCGCCCCGCTCCTTGTACGCGAGCAACAACGTCCGCACCACTCCCTCGTAAGCGACCGCCGCGCTCACCCCCGGCAAGCCGGGCGGCGACGGCTCGGGCCGCACCCTTCGCACCTCCGTCCCGTCCAGCACCTCCCGGCACCCACCGCACGCGAGCGCCCCGGCCGAGCCGCACCCGAAGCACTCCGCGGGCAGCATCAGCTCGGCCACCACGCTCCACCACCCGTCCACACCCCCCACGATCCCCCGCCCGCACCCCCCGAACCCCCACCACAGCAGATCTGTGGACAGACTCCCGAAACCCGTCACACGCCCCACCCGGAAGAGTGAGCGCCGTTACAGAAACCGCCGAGTTGTCCACAGGCGAAGCCGGATCATCAGCCCGCGCGCGTACGGTCCCCGCGCCAACGCCCGTGCGCAGCAGGCGGCATACGGTCCGCCTCTTCGGGCACGCACCTTGCCCCCGGGGCACCTGACGGCGCGTCGGCGCCGCCCGTAGAGTCCGGGAGTGAGCCTGTGGACTTCCCTCGATCCCGCCTCCGCGACTGTGGACCCGGGTGGCAGTACGACCGTGCGCCTGCGCCTGCGCAACACCGGTGACGTGGTGGACGAGTACCGCTTCGAGGCGGTGGGCGCGCTCGCGCCCTGGACCGTCGTGGAACCGCCGTCGCTGCGGTTGTACCCGGGCACGACGGGGACGGTACGTCTGGACTTCGCCCCGCCGCGCACGCCCGACGCGGCGGCGGGACCCCACCCGTACGCGGTGCGGATCACGCCGACGGAGCACCCGGAGGCGGCGACGGTCCCCGAGGGGAACATCACGGTCACGCCGTTCGAGGAGGTGCGGGCCGAGCTGGTCCCGCCGACCGTGAAGGGCCGGTTCCGGGGCCGTCCGCGACTCGCCGTGGACAATCTCGGCAACGTCAAGCTGACCGCGTCGGTGAACGGCAGCGACAACGGCGACCAGCTCTCGTACGACATCCGTCCGGGCAACGTACAGATCGAGCCGGGCCGTGCGGCCTTCATCGAGACGACGCTCAGGCCCCGGCAGACCACGTGGTTCGGCTCGGCCGAGCGCCGCCCCTTCACGCTGGCGGTGCGGCGCTCGGGCGTGGCGCCGCTCGACGTGGAGGGCACGTACGTGCAGCGGGCCGTCGCGCCGCGCTGGCTGGCGGCCTGCCTCGGCGTCCTCGTCGCGCTGGCGATCACCTTCGTGATGCTGTGGATGGCCTACAAGCCCCAGGTCCTCACCGCCGCCACCGAGCAGCTCCAGCAGGCGGGCGTCAGCACCCTGCCGCCCTCCCCGTCGCCGACCCCGGAGGCGCCGAAGGCCCCGCCCGCCGCCTCCTCCGCTCCCCCCGCAGCCACCGAGCCGCGACAGGAGACCGGGACGGGCGGCGGTTCCGGCGAGAAGGAGTCGAAGGCGCCGGAGAAGGCACCCGAGAGGACCGCGGCGACGGCCGTACGGGAACTGGCGGCGAAGGACCCGGGCGGACGGCACATCTGCTACCGGGTCCATGTGCGGGGCAAGGGCTGGACCGACCCGGTGTGCGACGGCGAGACAGCCGGTACGCCGGGTTCCGGGACACCGCTCACGGCCGCCGACCTCGCCGTCGCCGGGACCAACGGCACCACCGGCCGCGTCTTCGTCCACGACCCGGCGTCGACCAACGGCGAGGGCACCTTCCCCGACCCCTTCGTGAACGCCGTGGACGGCGAGGACGACTACGTCGGCAGCACCGAGGAGGACGCCCCCGCCATGCTGGGCTTCGCCGTCAGCGTCGACCGCGGCAAGGGCGCCGTCTGCCAGTCCTCCTACGTCCACGACGACACCTGGCTCGGCCTCGCCTGCGACCAACCGGGCGCCGGCTTCGACTTCACCTACGCGGGCACCCACGACAACGACTCATGGATCGAGGCGGTCAGACTCACGGTGTGAACGGAGGCCGTTCCCGATGTGGACGGGGCGCCGCCAAGGGATGGGCGCGCGGCATCGCCCACGGTGCGGACGGCGACGCCGCGCGGCCCCCGGCACCCCCGCCCCCGCCTACACCCCCTCCCCCGCCGGGGTCTCCAGCCACCGCCTGGTCGTCCCGTCCACCGGCAGGAACGTTTCCAGGTGCAGTCCCGCCAGGGCGGCGTCCGTCGCGGTGGTCAGGGTCGCCGAGGTGCTGAAGAAGCGGAGCGGCGTGCCGTCCAGGGTGAGGTCGAGGCTCAGCACGGGTCCGGCCGGCGCGGCGGCGCCCCGGCTCGCGTCCCCGTCGCCGCTCCGTCCGCCCGGGACGGCCTCCAGGTATCCGGCGATCTCCGCCGCCAGCGCGTGGTGCCTCGCGTCGTGGGTGCGTTCGGCGCGGTGGTCGATCTGACGCAGCAGGTGCCCGCCCCACTCCGCCGGATCGGCGATCCGCCCGGCGAGCCCGTCCGGGTGCAGGGCGAGCCTCACCACGTTGACGGGCGGCTCCAGGAGCGCGGGCGCGCAGCCGGTGAGCAGGCGGTCGACGGCGGCGTTGGCGTCCACGATGTCCCAGTACTCGTCCAGGAGCAGCGCGGGGTACGGGCGGTGGGCGTCGAGGAGGGCGCGCAGGCCGTCCATGACGGCGGCGCTCGACGCGTCGGTCAGGTGGCGGTCCCGGTAGCGCGGCGCGTAACCCCCGGCCAGCAACAGGCGGTTGCGCTCGCGCAGGGGCAGGTCCAGGTTCTCGCTGAGGTGGACCAGCATCTCCGGCGTCGGGCGCGCCTTGCCCGTCTCCACCCGGCTCAGGTGCCGCGTCGAGACGCCGGAGCGGTCCGACAACTCCTGCTGGCTGTAACGGCGTCGCTCGCGCCAGGTGCGCAACAGCGCGCCCACCGGGCTGGCTTCGGCTCGGACGCTCATGCCCGCGAGTGTACGGACCCCCGGGCCGTCTTGACCTGTGAGGTCATGGCGGCGCCGGACGGGCGCGGCCAGGATCGGGGCACAGGCCCGAGCGGGAGGGACCCGCCCGGAACACGAGGGAGACGACCATGACGCACCACACCCGAACGCCCCGGCAGGACAGCGGAGTCGACGCGCCGCGCGCCTACATGATCGGCCACCTGCGGAACGTCGAGGTCTGCCCCGACATCGCCGAGTACATGGAGCGGATCGACTCCACGATGGCACCGTACGGCGGTCGCTTCCTGGTGCACGGCGGGCGCGCCACCGTCCACGAGGGCTCGTGGGACGGCGACCTCGTGATCCTGGAGTTCCCCGACCTCGTCAGGGCGCGGGAGTGGTACGACTCGCCGGAGTACCGCGAGATCCTTCCGCTGCGCACCGCGCACGCCGACTCGTTGATCCTCTCGGTCGAAGGGGTGCGCGAGGACTACCAGGCCGGCGAGAAGGCCGCGCGGCTCTTCCCCGGCCGGGGCGCCGTCGCCGACCGTACGCGCTGATCCCGCCGCACCCCCGCCGCCTCGGCCCCGCTACCCGCGCTCGTCCTTCACCAGCGCCTCCACGTTGTTGCCCACCGGGTCGCTCACGAAGGCGCAGTACGCCCGGTACTCCTCCCAGTGCCGCGGCGCGTACCGGTCCGCGCCGCCGTGGGCGAGGGCCGCGCGGTGGAAGGCGTCGACCTGGGTGTGGGTCCTCGCGGCGAAGGCGAGGTGGAGGCCGCGGGTCTCGGCGGCCGGTTCCGTGACGTGCTGCAACGCGAGCGAGGGCGTGTCGTGGCCGTCGTGCCAGTACTCGGCCAGGCCGTCCGCGCGGTAGCCGGGGACGATGCCGAGCGGGGCGAGTGCCGCCGTCCAGAACTCTTCCGCCGCCGCGAAATCGGTGACGAACACGCCGAGATGGTGGACGAGGAGGGGGCCGTGAGCGCTCATGCAGCGAGCCTACGGGCGCGGCGGCCCCGGACCCGGAAGGCGCGGCAGAGGCGGGGAGGCGCGGGGGCCCCGGGAGGGCGGCCAGGGGTCCAGGCGCTCGCCCGCACAGGGCGGCACGCCGCCTCCTCACCTCACCCCGGGTAGAAAGGCCCCGTCCCCTGCTTCGACACCGTCTCCCAGTTCATCCCCGCCGGGAGCCGCACGATGCCGTCCGAGGAGTGGGCGATGAGCGGCAGGCTCGGGTCGTCCGCCGCGGCGATGTCGGTGACGCCGTTGAGGCCGGGCAGGGTCGACTTCGGCGGGACGGAGCCGTCGCTCAGCACGTACTGGAGCTGCCGCACCCCGCCCTCCTCGCGGCCCGCGACGACGAGGCGGCTGCCACCCGCCCAGGACATCGCGGTGACCTCCTCCAACTGCGGTGCGGCGGCGCGCAGTCCGCCGATCGAGATCTTCGTCGCCTCGCCCTCGCCGACGCGTTCGACGCGCCCTATCCGCAAGGTCGTCTGCTTGCCCTCGCGGACGAGCAGCGCGATCCGCACCCCGTCCGACGAGGCCCGCACCGCCTCGATCCGGTCCCCCTCGCCGAGCCCCGCGACCTTCACCTCGACGGGATCGGCCGAGCCCTTGCGCACCCACATCAGGCGCGGGTTCCCCGGGTCCGTGTCGGCCACCCACAGGTCGCCGAAGCCGTCCCAACTGGGCGTCGAGAGACGGTCCTTCTCGTCGGCGGCCTTGCTCCGCACGCCCGTGAAGCGCAGTTCACCCGTCCCCGCGAGGGCCGAGACGAAGAGCCGGTCGCCGTTGAGGGAGACCCCGGCCGCGTACTTCTCGTCGCGCGAGACGGCGGCCGAGCGCAGCTCCTGGTCGCCCGTGCCGAGCGGGCCCGGCACCCCGCCGGGCACGCCGTCGTCGTCGGCGTCGTCGAAGTTCACGAGCCGGTGGTCCTTGTCCAGGTAGTACTGGCCGGGCTGCCCCGACTTGCCGCCGCCCTGCCGGACCACCGCGTCGGCCTCGTCCTCGTCGAGCGTGCACAACGAGCCCTTGCGCGCGCGCAGTTCGACCATCTTGACGCTGGTGGACGCCAAGTCACGCAGCGAGTACAGCAGTTGCGTCGCCATCTTCCGGCACTCGGCGGCACTCACGTCGCCGCGGTTCACGTCGAGCGGCACGGTGAGCCGGTTGTCGTCGTCGGGCACGAGCGCGGTCGTGCCGCGGCGCAGCGCGACCCCGTCGGGGAAGCTGCTCCGCGCGACGCCGCCGAGCCACCCCGAGGGGCCGTCGAGCACCGCCCTGACCGTCTGCGTGACCGAGTCCTCCCACGAGCGGATGTACACGGGGTCGGCGACGAGGGGCTGGCGGCCCGCCTCGCCGCGCGCGGCGAAGTAGTACTTGTTGACGGGCCAGTACAGCCGCTGGAAGTCGTTCTTGCCGAGCACGACGCCGGTCGGAGGACGGTCGATGCGCCACTCCTTCTTGTCCTTGCCCGTCCGCACGAGCCGCACGGTCTCCTGGTACGTGGCATCACTCGGGTGGTACGAGAGCCGGTCGTCCACCGTCGCGACCTTCTTGCCGGTCAGGACGTACGTGTAACTCGTCGCCCGCTCCGCGTCGTCGGCCTCGTTCGGGGGCGTCCCGCGCGAGGGGTTCGCCAGGGCGCTGTCGGTGAGGACCGTCGTGCCGCTGCCCGGGTGCCAGTCCTCGGACGCCTTCTCGGTGAGGTACTTGCGCGCGACGGCGTAGTCCCTGTCCTCGCTCGTGAGCGCTTCGAGGAAGCCGTCGACGACCTCGATCGGTCGCGCCCCATCCCTCGGCGCGACGCCGAAGACCCGCACGCGCGGGTCGTTGCGCGTCGAGGAGTCCACCGGCTGCACGTCCCCGTGGTCCGGCATCGAGGCACACCCGGCGACGAGCGCCCCGACGGTGGCGAGCACGAGTCCGCCACCCCAGCGACGGCGGGGACCGGGCACGGCCGGGGCGGGCGGGGCGGAGTGGCCGGAGGGCGTGGGGACGGCAGCCGTCCGACGATCCCGTTCACCGCGCATGACGCACCTCGGCCTCCCTCTCGCTCCCGTCCCGCACGGGATCACCGTCGTCCCGCACGGCACCCGTCTCCGGCGCGGAGCCCGTCTCCCGCCGCGCATCCGTCTCCCGTACGGAATCCGTCTCCCGCGCGGCGTCCGTCCCCCGTACTCCCTCGTCGCCGCGCTCCCGTGGGGACTCCGCGTCCCGCTCCGCCGCGCTCCCGCCCCCTCGCGTCGCGTCCTCCGCGCGCCGCGCCCGCGTCACCACGCGCGCGCCGCTTCCCGGCAGCGCCGTCGGGTCGGCCGCGACGGGACCGCGCCGCGTGGCGGGGGCCCGTACCGCCGAGGGCAGCGCGGGCGGCTCCACCGGGGCGGCGGTGCGCCGGCCCGGCTCCGCAGCGGGAGCCCCGTCCGCGGCCCTGCGCGCGGCGGCGGCCCGCGAGTCCTCCGGCTCCAGCGGTATCGGCGAACCCCGCAGCGGCTCGTCCGCCGTGCGCGGCAGCGTGAGGCGGAACTGCGAGCCGCCGCCCGGCTCGCCCCACGCCTGGAGCCAGCCGCCGTGCAGCCGCGCGTCCTCCAGGGCGATCGACAGGCCGAGGCCCGTACCGCCCGTCGTCCGCGCCCGCGCCGGGTCCGCGCGCCAGAAGCGGCTGAAGACCCGGGTGGCCTCGCCCGGCTTCAGGCCCACGCCGTAGTCCCGTACCGCCACCGCGACCGCGCCGCCCGCCGCTCCGAGCCGTACGACGACGTCGCGGCCCTCGCCGTGCTCGACGGCGTTCACGACGAGGTTGCGCAGCACCCGCTCCACGCGGCGCACGTCGGCCTCGGCGACGACGGGCTGTTCGTCGCCCACGACGAGCACCCGGCTGCCCTTGCGGTCCGCGAGCGGCAGCGCGCCGTCCACGACCCGCCGCACCACGAGGCGCAGGTCCACCGCGTCCGCGTCCAGCGCCGCGGCGCCCGCGTCGAAGCGGCTGATCTCCAGGAGGTCGGCGAGGAGCGACTCGAAGCGGTCGAGCTGATCGGCGAGGAGTTCGGCGGAGCGCGCGGTGACGGGGTCGAAGTCGGCGCGCGCCTCGTGGATCACGTCGGCCGCCATCCGCACCGTGGTGAGCGGCGTGCGCAGCTCGTGCGAGACGTCGCTGACGAAGCGGCGCTGCATGCGGGACAGCTCCTCGAGCTGCCTGATCTTGAGCTGGAGGCTCTGCGCCATCTTGTTGAAGGCTTCGCCGAGGCGCGCGATGTCGTCCTCGCCGGTGACCTTCATCCGCTCCTGGAGCTTGCCCGCCGACAGCCGCTCGGCGACCGAGGCGGCCATCCGCACGGGCGTGACGACCTGCCGCACGACGAGCCACGCGATGGCGCCGAGCAGCACCACGACGAACATCCCGGCCGTGGCGAGCGTCGTCTTGACCAGGCTGAGGGTCTTCGCCTCCTGGTCGAGCGAGAAGAGGTAGTAGAGCTGGTAGGGCTGGCCGTAGAGGTCGTTGACCTGGCGCCCGATGATGAGCGCGGAGCGGGGGGCGCCCGCCTCGTACACGATGCGGGTGTACGAGCGGTACGCGCCCGTGCCGTGCGCGACCTCCTGCCGCAGCGAGGCGGGCACGCTCTCCAGCGGCAGGACCTGCCCCGAGGAGCGCGGGCTGCGCGCGGTCGTGTCGGTGTCGGGGCCCGCGCCGAGCGCGACGACGTCGAAGGAGCCCTGGCCGCCGCTGGCGAGCTGCGTGACGAGTTCGGACATCCAGCTGCTGGCGTTCTGCCGGCCGTCCGTCCCCGATTCCTGCGCGTCGCCCCGCGAGGTGCCGTCGGCCGCCGCGCCCGTCGCGGGACCCTCCGCGTTCGCCTTCTGCTGCGCGACGAGGAAGCCACCGCTGGCCTGGCTCTGCGCCGCCTTCTCCTTCGCGTCGAGCAGCCCGTTGCGGACCTGCCCGACGACGACGAAGCCGAGCAGCAGCACGACGCCGACCGACATGAGCAGCGTCGTCGCGACGATCTTCAGCTGGAGATTGCGGCGCCACAGCCGGGCCACGGGCAGCAACGGCCGCCGCACCCACCGTGAGAAGAGCCGCAGGAACGGGCTGCCGTTGGCACCCACGCCCCCGCCGAGGGCACGGCCCTGGGCGACGATCCGGCCGAACCTGCCGGGCTCTGCGGATCGTGCGGCGCTTCCCCTGGTCATGTCAGTCCCCGGCCATGTCAGTTCGGTCCGGCCTTGTAGCCGACGCCGCGCACCGTCACGACGATCTCGGGACGCTCGGGGTCGCGCTCGACCTTGGAGCGCAGCCGCTGGACGTGCACGTTGACCAGCCGCGTGTCGGCGGCGTGGCGGTAGCCCCAGACCTGTTCGAGGAGCACCTCGCGGGTGAAGACCTGCCACGGCTTGCGCGCGAGCGCGACGAGCAGGTCGAACTCCAGCGGCGTCAGCGCGATCGACTGGCCCTCGCGCTTGACCGAGTGCCCCGCGACATCGATGACGAGGTCACCGATGGTGAGCTGCTCGGGCGCCGGCTCCTCCGACCTGCGGAGCCTGGCCCGGATACGGGCCACCAGCTCCTTGGGCTTGAACGGCTTGACGATGTAGTCGTCGGCGCCCGACTCCAGGCCGACCACGACGTCCACCGTGTCGCTCTTCGCCGTGAGCATGACCACCGGGACGCCGGACTCGGCGCGGATCAGCCGGCAGACCTCGATGCCGTCCCTGCCGGGCAGCATCAGGTCGAGCAGCACCAGATCGGGCTTGGTGTCGCGGAAGGCGGCCAGCGCCTTGTCGCCGTCCGCGACGAACGACGGCTCGAAACCTTCACCACGCAGCACGATGCCGAGCATCTCGGCCAGTGCGGTGTCGTCGTCGACGACAAGGACTCGTCCCTTCATGACTGACATCATCCCATTAGCTCATCGTTGCCTGACGTGAACTGGCACACAGAGCCGCCAGTCCCTCCGCCGTCACCGGGGTCACGACCCCGGCCTCCGTGACAATCGCGCTGATCAGTCCGGGCGGTGTGACATCGAACGCGGGGTTGTACGCCCGCGTCCCGAGCGGCGCCAGCGGCACCGCGAGACCCCCGCGCCCCCGCACCTCGGTCACCTCGTGCCCGGCCCGCTGCTCCACCTCGATCGCCGCCCCGTTCTCCGTGGCGAGATCCACCGTGGACAGCGGTGCGACGACGACGAACGGCACCCGGTGGTGGTGCGCGAGCACAGCGAGCGGATAACTGCCCACCTTGTTCGCCACCGCCCCGTCCGCCGCGATCCGGTCCGCCCCGATCAGCACGGCATCCACCTCACCGGCCGCGAAGAGCGAACCGGCTGCGTTGTCCGCGAGCAAGGTATACGCCATTTGGCGCCGCGCCGCCTCCCACGCGGTCAGCCTCGCCCCCTGCCACAGGGGCCGCGTCTCGTCCACCCACAGCCTGCGCAGCCGCCCCGCGCGGTGCGCGGCGAGCGCCACGGCGAAGGCCGTGCCCTCGCCCCCGGAGACGAGCGCCCCGGTGTTGCAGTGCGTGAGCAGCCGGTGGCCGCCGCCCGGGAGCAGCCCGTCGAGCAGCTCCGCGCCGTGCGCGGCCATCGCCGCCGAGGCCGCGGCGTCCTCCGCGTGCAGCGCCCGCGCCTCGGCGAGCGTCGCACCGGCCGCGGCGGCACGGTCCGCTCCCGCCGCCCGCGCGGCACGAAAGGCGCGCTGCGCCCGCCGTGCACCCCGCGCCAGGTTCACCGCCGTGGGCCGCGCCGAGGCGAGCGCGTCGGCCGCCTCGTCCACGTCGAAGCCGCGCGCGGCGGCGAGCGCGACGCCGTACGCCCCGGCGATCCCCAGCAGCGGGGCCCCGCGCACGGCGAGCGAGCGGATGGCCTCGACGAGCGCGGGCGCGTCGGTGCACACGAGTTCGGCCTCCTCCTCCGGCAGCCGCCGCTGGTCGAGCAGCACCACGACGGGCCCCTCGGGCGGCTCGGACCAGCGCAGCACGGAGGGTGACTGCTCGGATCGCGGGGACGGTGGTGCCTGCGGTACGGGGGACTCTTCGGCCATTCCCCCAGTCTGCCCTCCTCGACGGGCCCGGCAGAAGCCGCCGGAGACCACCCTTTCCGCCCGCTCGCCAGCCCCGTCGACTCACCTGTTCGCGTGACACGATGTGGCCACGCCACCGTCCCTGAGCGGACCCGGCACCACCCACGAAGGAGCGTCGATGACGGACACCCCTGACCCCGCCCTGCCCGAAAACCCCCCACCGGGCTCCCCGGCCCCCGCCCCACCCCCGCACGAGCGCTCGGCACCTCCACCGAGCCAGGACGGTACGGGCCAGGAGCGGCCGGAGAGCCCCGGCGCCGGGCCGGGCGCCCGGCCCGACGCGATACCGGGGCAGCGGGGCCGGGGCGGGGCGCACGGGGCGGGGCCCAGCAGGTGGGACCACGGGGGCGCGGAGGCGGGCGGACCGGGCTGGGGCGGCCCGGGGCCGGGCGGTCCCGGTGGGGGCGGTGGTCCCCGGTGGGGTGGCGGGCCTGGGTGGGGCGGGCCCGGGTGGGGCGGTCCGCCTCTCGCGCCGCGCCCCGGGATCATCCCCTTGCGCCCGCTCGACCTCGGGGACATCCTCGGCGGTGCCTTCCGCATGATGCGCTCGCACTGGCGGGCGGTGCTGGGCATCTCGCTCGGCACCGCGGTCCTCGTCACGGGCGTCACCCTCGCTGTGCGGGAAACGACGTCCGACGCCACCGCGGGCACCTACGGCCTCAGCTCGCTCCCCGCCCAGCTCGTCTCGCTCCTCGGCTCGACGCTGGCGGTGGGGATGCTGACGTCGGTGGCGAGCCACGCGGTACTCGGCCGCCCCCTGAGTCTGAAGGGTGCCTGGCGCGAGGCGCGTCCGCGCTTCTGGAAGCTGCTCGGGCTGACGGTGCTGGTGGCCCTCGTCATGGCGGCGGCGGTCCTCGTATGCCTGGTCCCGGGTCTCCTCGTGAACACGGCGGGAGGCGGCGACGGCCTCACGATCCTCGGCGTCATCGCCGGGGTGGTCCTCGCGGTATGGCTGTACATCCGGCTGTCGTTCAGCACGGCCGCGCTCGTCCTGGAGCGTCAGGGCATCGTGGACGCGATGCGTCGCTCGGCGAAACTGGTCGACGGCGCCTGGTGGCGTACGTTCGGCATCCTGCTGCTGACCGGGGTCATCGCTTCGGTGGCCCAGTTCGTCATCGCGCTCCCTTTCGATGTCCTCGGCCTGCTGGTCGGTTTCACGGATTCGGAAGGGAGCAGTTCGACCGGCGGCCTCGCCTTCTCGCTCTTCGTGGGCGTCGGCATGATCGCCTCCACCACCTTCGCCTTCCCCCTCACCGCCGGCGTCACGGTGCTCCTCTACGTCGACCAACGCATCCGCCGCGAGTCCCTCGACCTCGACCTGACCGCCGCGAGCACACACCGTCCGGCGGCCCCCGGGCGCCTCTGAAGGGCCTCAACTACCGTGACCGTCAAGGTCCCTGGGGTATGTGCGGAGCGGCGGGTCCTACGTAGCCCGGAGACCCCGTGCCCCGGTGTGACTTTCACACATGGCCCATAATTGTTGTCATGCGCCCAATTCTTCGCCGTCCCACTCCCCCCGCTGCAGCCGAGCCGGCCACGCTGGGGCTCGATCCCCGCAGGCCGGGCCTGGATGTTCACCGCCTCTACGAAGTCGGCGAGGCCCTGGAGAAGCACCGGGAGCTGAAGCACGCCTCGTGGGTGTACCTCCAGGCCATCGCCCACGATCCCACCGCTCTCCCGGTGGACCGGCAGCTCGTGAACTCGGAACCGCAACGGTTCAAGCACCGGCGGATCATGGCCCGCTTCGTGAACGACCACCTGCCCGAGCTGAAGCGCCGGGTGCGGACGATGGGACCTGTGGAGACCGAAGGGGCACCGAAGCTCTTCGTCTTCTGGGAGCAGGGCTTCGACGACGCCCCGCCCGTCGTGCGTTCCTGCCGACGCAGGCTGGAGAAGATGCACGCAGGCGAGATCGTGGACCTCGATCTCAGCGGGCTGCGCAAGCTGGTGGACCTTCCGCACGAGGTCTACGCGCACGCCTCCAAGAACCGCGCGCACTTCGCGGACGTCGCCCGCTTCGCACTGCTCCACCGTTACGGCGGGGCCTGGCTGGACGCGACCTGCCTGGTGACCGAGTCGGTGACCGACCGCCTGCCCGAGCTACTGAACTCGGGTTTCTTCGCGTTCCGCTACCACGACGCCCTCATATCGAACTGGTTCATTGCCTCCAAGCCCGGGAACTACATCACGGGCATGGTCTACCAGGGACTGTGCGAGTACTGGCGGCGCAGGGACATCGACGTCAACTACTACTTCAACCACCACCTCTTCGAGTCCCTCTACTACCTGGACCCCGAGTTCACCCAGGTCTGGGACCGCACCCCCGACATCAGCTCGCACCCCCCGCACGCCCTGCAGCGTGCCATGCACGACCCGTTCACCGAAGAGCGCCTCCAGGAACTGCTCGACCAGTCCTTCATACACAAGCTGACCTACAAGCGTGACACGAAGCCGGGCAGCTTCCTGGAACACATCGAGCAGGAGACCTTCTGAGCAAGCGGCGTCATGGCGCGGCGGAGAGAATTCTCCCGCCGCGCCGTAACGCCTGCCAGGACCTGCCTGTAAACGCGGAAAAGCCCCGCACCAAGTGAATGGTGCGGGGCTTCCCCACAATAATTGTTCGGCGGCGTCCTACTCTCCCACAAGGTCCCCCTTGCAGTACCATCGGCGCTACGCAGCTTAGCTTCCGGGTTCGGAATGTAACCGGGCGTTTCCCACGCGCTATGACCACCGAAACACTATAAAACCGTCAACCACCCCGCCACACCGCACAAAAGGCGGGGGCAGTGTGTGGTTGTTCGTGGTTTCAGAACCAACACAGTGGACGCGAGCAACTGAGGACAAGCCCTCGGCCTATTAGTACCGGTCAACTCCACCCCTTACAGGGCTTCCATATCCGGCCTATCAACCCAGTCGTCTACTGGGAGCCTTACCCTCTCAAGGAGGTGGGAATACTCATCTCGAAGCAGGCTTCCCGCTTAGATGCTTTCAGCGGTTATCCCTCCCGAACGTAGCCAACCAGCCATGCCCTTGGCAGAACAACTGGCACACCAGAGGTTCGTCCGTCCCGGTCCTCTCGTACTAGGGACAGCCCTTCTCAATATTCCTACGCGCACAGCGGATAGGGACCGAACTGTCTCACGACGTTCTAAACCCAGCTCGCGTACCGCTTTAATGGGCGAACAGCCCAACCCTTGGGACCGACTCCAGCCCCAGGATGCGACGAGCCGACATCGAGGTGCCAAACCATCCCGTCGATATGGACTCTTGGGGAAGATCAGCCTGTTATCCCCGGGGTACCTTTTATCCGTTGAGCGACGGCGCTTCCACAAGCCACCGCCGGATCACTAGTCCCGACTTTCGTCCCTGCTCGACCCGTCGGTCTCACAGTCAAGCTCCCTTGTGCACTTACACTCACCACCTGATTACCAACCAGGCTGAGGGAACCTTTGGGCGCCTCCGTTACTCTTTAGGAGGCAACCGCCCCAGTTAAACTACCCATCAGACACTGTCCCCGATCCGGATCACGGACCCGGGTTAGACATCCAGCACGACCAGAGTGGTATTTCAACAACGACTCCACAACCACTGGCGTGGCCGCTTCACAGTCTCCCACCTATCCTACACAAGCCGAACCGAACACCAATATCAAACTGTAGTAAAGGTCCCGGGGTCTTTCCGTCCTGCTGCGCGAAACGAGCATCTTTACTCGTAATGCAATTTCACCGGGCCTATGGTTGAGACAGTCGAGAAGTCGTTACGCCATTCGTGCAGGTCGGAACTTACCCGACAAGGAATTTCGCTACCTTAGGATGGTTATAGTTACCACCGCCGTTTACTGGCGCTTAAGTTCTCAGCTTCGCCAACCCGAAAGTCAGCTAACCGGTCCCCTTAACGTTCCAGCACCGGGCAGGCGTCAGTCCGTATACATCGCCTTACGGCTTCGCACGGACCTGTGTTTTTAGTAAACAGTCGCTTCTCGCTGGTCTCTGCGGCCACCCCCAGCTCACACTGCAAAAGTGATCACCAAGCGTGGCCCCCCTTCTCCCGAAGTTACGGGGGCATTTTGCCGAGTTCCTTAACCATAGTTCACCCGAACGCCTCGGTATTCTCTACCAGACCACCTGAGTCGGTTTAGGGTACGGGCCGCCATGAAACTCGCTAGAGGCTTTTCTCGACAGCATAGGATCATCCACTTCACCACAATCGGCTCGGCATCAGGTCTCAGACTATGTGCCAGGCGGATTTACCTACCCAACGTCCTACACCCTTACCCCGGGACAACCACCGCCCGGGATGGACTACCTTCCTGCGTCACCCCATCACTCACCTACTACCAGCCTGGGTCACCGGCTCCACCACTCCCCTCAACTCCGAAGAGATCAGGGCGGCTTCACGGGCTTAGCATCACTGGATTCAATGTTTGACGCTTCACAGCGGGTACCGGAATATCAACCGGTTATCCATCGACTACGCCTGTCGGCCTCGCCTTAGGTCCCGACTTACCCTGGGCAGATCAGCTTGACCCAGGAACCCTTAGTCAATCGGCGCACACGTTTCTCACGTGTGAATCGCTACTCATGCCTGCATTCTCACTCGTGAACCGTCCACCACTCGCTTACGCGGCAGCTTCACCCGGCACACGACGCTCCCCTACCCATCACAGCCTCCGTTGGGGACGTTCACGCTGCAATGACACGACTTCGGCGGTACGCTTGAGCCCCGCTACATTGTCGGCGCGGAATCACTAGACCAGTGAGCTATTACGCACTCTTTCAAGGGTGGCTGCTTCTAAGCCAACCTCCTGGTTGTCTCTGCGACTCCACATCCTTTCCCACTTAGCGTACGCTTAGGGGCCTTAGTCGATGCTCTGGGCTGTTTCCCTCTCGACCATGGAGCTTATCCCCCACAGTCTCACTGCCGTGCTCTCACTTACCGGCATTCGGAGTTTGGCTAAGGTCAGTAACCCGGTAAGGCCCATCGCCTATCCAGTGCTCTACCTCCGGCAAGAAACACACGACGCTGCACCTAAATGCATTTCGGGGAGAACCAGCTATCACGGAGTTTGATTGGCCTTTCACCCCTAACCACAGGTCATCCCCCAGGTTTTCAACCCTGGTGGGTTCGGTCCTCCACGACCTCTTACAGCCGCTTCAACCTGCCCATGGCTAGATCACTCCGCTTCGGGTCTTGAGCGTGCTACTACAGCGCCCTGTTCGGACTCGCTTT
>NZ_CM001165.1:3266944-3554444 GCF_000213055.1 Streptomyces sp. Tu6071
CGAGTTGCGCGTCTATCCCGGACGCGTCGGCGGCACGCTCGGCTCCCCCGTCCGCCTCCGCACCGGTCTCGCCTCCGACGCGCGGCTCGTCGCGATCGGCGACGCGACCGGCGACGGCCGCACGGACCTCGTCGTGTCGACCGGCGGCAAGCTGTGGCTGTACGAGAACGACTGGACGCACCGGCCCGCCGTGCGGGAACCCCGGCTGATCGGCACCGGTGGCTGGTCGCCCATGACCCTGACCGCGCCCGGGGACGCGGACCACGACGGCCGTCCCGACCTGCTCGCCCGCGACACGCGGGACGGCACGCTGTGGCTGTACCGCGGTCTCGCCGGTGGAGGCGTCGGCGCGCGGACCGAGTACGGGCACGGCTGGACCACCGCCGCCCGGCCCCTGCTCGCCGGGGCGGCGGACGCCGACCGGGACGGCCGCGCGGACCTCTGGGCCACGACGAGCGAGGGCACCGGCACCCTGCTCTTCTACTCCGGCGGCACCTCCGCGAGCGGCGAGCCGACGGACGGGCCCCGTACGACGGTGGGCCTGCGGAGCTGGAACACGATCCGCGCGCTGTCCTGAACGGCCGAGCGGCGGCCGGGTCCCGGGCCCGGCTCAGGCCCCGCCCGCCGGCCCGGCCCGTCTCAGGCCCCGGCCGCCAGCTCGCGGCTGCGGTCGCGGGCCGCTTCGAGGGCCGCGATCAGGGCGGCGCGGACGCCGTGGTTCTCCAGCTCGCGGATCGCGTTGATCGTCGTACCCGCCGGGGACGTGACGTTCTCGCGGAGCTTGACCGGGTGCTCGCCCGAGTCGCGGAGCATCACGGCGGCGCCGATCGCGGCCTGCACGATCAGCTCGTGGGCCTTGTCGCGCGGGAGGCCGAGCAGGATGCCCGCGTCCGTCATCGCCTCGACGAGGAAGTAGAAGTACGCCGGGCCCGAGCCCGAGAGCGCGGTCGCCGCGTCCTGCTGACTCTCCGGGACCCGCAGGGTCTTGCCGACGCCGCCGAAGATCGTCTCCGCGTGCGCGAGGTGCTCCTCCGTGGCGTGCGTGCCCGCCGAGATCACCGACATCGCCTCGTCGACGAGCGCCGGGGTGTTCGTCATGACCCGTACGACCGGCGTGCCGGGGGCGAGGCGGTCCTCGAAGAAGGCGGTCGGGATGCCCGCCGCGCCGCTGATCACGAGGCGGTCGGCGGGCAGGTGCGGGGCCAGTTCGTCGAGCAGCGCGCCCATGTCCTGCGGTTTCACCGTGAGGATGAGGATGTCCGCGCTCTTCGCCGCCTCCGCGTTGCCCACGGGGCTCACGCCGTGGCGCGCGCGCAGTTCCTCGGCGCGCTCGGGGCGGCGCGCGGTCACGAGCAGGTCCTCCGGCGCCCAGCCGGCCCGCAGCATGCCGCTGAGCAGCGCCTCGCCGATCTTTCCGGTGCCGAGTACGGCGACTTTGAGCGTCATCGTGTTCACCCTCCGGGCGGGGTCGTCGTCCGCCGGCCAGTCTCGCACCGGGCGGCGCTCGCGGGCGGGGCTGTCCGGTGGGCGGTACGGGCGGGCGGGCGCACGGGCGCACGGGCGCGGGCGGGCGTGTGTGCGGGAGGGGCGTCGCGGACTTGTACGACGGGCAGTGCGTCGGCTCGTACGACGTTCGTACCGTCAGTTCGTACGGCGGCGCAGTGTCGCCGCTCCCAGGGACAGGACGAGGAGGGCGCAGCCGGCGACGACGAGGACGTCGCGGACGAAATCGCCCGTGACGCCCGTGTGGCGCTGGATCTCGTTCATGCCGTCGACCGCGTAGGACATGGGGAGGACGTTCGAGATCGCCTCCAGGACGGGCTGCATGCGGTCGCGCGGGGTGAAGAGGCCGCACAGGAGGAGCTGCGGGAAGATCACCGCCGGCATGAACTGCACGGCCTGGAACTCGGAGGCGGCGAAGGCCGAGACGAAGAGGCCGAGCGCGGTGCCGAGGAGGGCGTCGAGGAGCGCGACCAGGAGCAGGAGCCAGGGAGAACCGGTCACGTCGAGGCCGAGAGCCCACACCGAGAGGCCGGTCGCGAGGGCCGCCTGGAGGACGGCGAGGGCACCGAAGGCGAGGGCGTAACCGCCGATGAGGTCGGCCTTCGCGAGGGGGAGCGCGAGGAGGCGTTCGAGGGTGCCCGAGGTGCGTTCGCGCAGGGTCGAGATCGAGGCGACCAGGAACATCGTGATGAGCGGGAAGATCCCGAGCAGGGAGGCGCCGATCTGGTCGAAGGTGCGCGGGCTCGCGTCGAACACGTACCGCAGCAGGAAGATCATCAGGCAGGGGACGACGAGGAGCAGCGCGACGGTCCGGGGGTCGTTGCGGAGCTGGCGCAGGACGCGCGCGGCGGTGGCGAGGGTGCGGGCGGGGCTCATCGGTCCTCCTGGGCCGCGGTGTCCACGAGGGCGAGAAACGCGGCCTCGACGGAGTCGGTCGTGGTGCGGGTGCGCAGTTCCCCGGGGCTGCCCGCGGCGAGGAGGGTGCCCTCGCGGAGCAGGAGGAGGTGGTCGCAGCGTTCGGCCTCGTCCATGACGTGCGAGGAGATGAGCAGGCTCGTGCCGTTCTCGCGGGCGAGGCGGTGGAAGAGGGCCCACAGCTCGCGGCGGAGGACGGGGTCGAGGCCGACCGTGGGTTCGTCGAGTACGAGGAGTTCGGGGCTGCCGAGGAGGGCCACGGCGAGCGAGACGCGGCTGCGCTGGCCGCCGGAGAGGGCGCCCGCGCGGGCCTCGGAGTGCCGGGTGAGGTCGACGGCTTCGAGGGCGGCGTCGACCGCGGCGGTGCGGCGGTGCGCCGCGCGGCGGCCCGGGTCGAGCACGGCGGCGAAGTAGGCGAGGTTCTGGCGCACGCTCAGGTCGTCGTAGACGGAGGGGGCCTGTGTCACGTAGCCGACGCGGGGGCGCAGGGCCGGGGTTCCGGCGGGCGCGCCCAGGACGGTCAGCTCGCCCGTGACCGCGCGCTGGGTGCCGACGACGGCGCGCATGAGGGTCGACTTCCCGCAGCCGGAGGGGCCGAGCAGCCCGGTGACGCGGCCGGTGGGGACGGTGAAGGCGAGGTCGTCGAGGACGGTGCGGTGGCCGCGGTGGACGGTGAGACGGGAGACGCGGACGGCGTCCGGGGGCGCGGGGTCGGGGGCGGGCGGGGCGGGACGGCTGGGGGGCATGGGTTCTCCGTGGTTTCCGTGGTTTTCGTGCGGGAGGCGGTGGGTGGTGCGGGTCTCGGCCGGTGGCGCGCGATCCGGTCGGTCGTGCGGGGCGGGTGGGCGGTGCGGGTGCCATGCGATTAATTAATCGCTCGGTTAATTCTTGGGCGCGGTGTCCCTGCCGTCAAGGGCCTGCGGGTACTAGGGGTGGGGCGGGCCGCGCGTGCCAGTCCGGGCCGTGTCCGCGTGTTGACGCGCGAAGGCCCCCGGGGTACGGGGGCCTTCGGCGGTACGGGGTGGGGCGGCGTCGCAGGTCAGGGGTGACGCGGCGCCAGATCGGGTCAGCGTGCCGGGTGGCGCGTGAGCGTCAACTCGACGATGTATTTCTCCTCGATCGTGGCGTCCGGGAACACCGCGAGAAGCGCCGCGCGTTCGGCTGCCAAGAAGTTGTTCCGGGTGGATTCGTCGTGAACGAGGAGGATGGAGTGGCTTGCGAGGTTCGCGAGGTGGTGGTCGAGCGGGATGCGGCGGCTCCATCGCACGGTGCGCGAGGCGGAGTCGGTCTTTTCGGCGAGCACGCGGCTTCTCGCATGGCCGTAGCGGGGGTCCTGGGCGGGCTCCGGCGTCTGCTGGAGCGTGTGCGCGGCCCGCGCTCCGGGGGCTCCGTGCGCCTGGGCCCCGGCGCCGAACCACTCGCGCAGGCGGGCCCCTTGGGCGGCGACCCACTCCTCCTCCGGGTCGGAGATGTTCCACCACGCGGCGAGCGCGCCGCCCGGACGCAGGACGCGCAGGGCCTCGGGGAGCGCGCGCTCGGGGTCGGTCCAGTGCCAGGACTGGGCGTAGGTGACGAAGTCGGCGCAGGCGTCGCGGAGCGGGAGCGCGTTGCCGTCGCCGCGCACGACGGGGAGTCCGGGGTGGTCGAGGCGGTACTGGGCGGCCATGCCCGCGCCGGGTTCGACGCCGAGGACGTGGGCGCCGCGGGCGGCGAGCCGGGCGCTCGCGATGCCGGTTCCGGCGCCGACGTCGATGACGCGGGCGCCGCTCAGGGGGCGTCCGGCGAGGTCCTCGACGGCGTCGAAGAGGGCGTCGGGGTAGGAGGGCCGGTAGGCGGCGTAGGAACCCGCGGCGGCGTTGAAGGAGTGTGCTCTGCGGGTGTGCGTGGCAGCGTCCATGGGGTCATCCTGCGCGGACCGCCGGGCGGCGGGTCAAGTGCCCCCGGCGCCGGGCCCCGTCCCGGGCCGCCTCGGCTCCGGTCAGCGGCGTTTCGGCTTCCCGCGGCCCTTCGCGCCCGGTTTCGGGCCGCCTTTGGCGCGGCGCTTCTCGTACCGCGCCCGCGCTTCCTCGTACTCCCTCCGTACGAGGGACTCGCCCGGGGCCTCGCTCAGGCAGCGGACCGCGTGGGCGAGGAGGGTGCCGAGGAAGCCGATGGCCAGGAGGCCGCGCACGGACTGCTGGGCCGCGGGGTCGGGGCGGCGGGTGAAGTTCTGCCACGTACGGGCGAAGGCCATCGCCGTGCACAGCGTGAACATCACGACGAGCAGGATGTTCACGAGGCCGCCCACGTCGGCGAGCGCGATGCCCTCGTAGGCGAATTTCAGCACGAAGGCCCCGGCCGCCGCGCAGAGCAGCGAGCCGAGGCCGACGGCGGCGCGGCGGGCGCCGTAGCCGCCGTCGTGGGCGAGCCACGTCGTGCCGAAGAAGCGCAGCGGTTCGGGGAGGGGCCCCGGCTCGCCCGGTGTCCCGGGTGCCGGGGCCGGTGTCCTGGCGGCCGGTTCCCGGGGGGACGGGGGGCGGCCGGGGGTCTCGTGCGCGTTCTCGGTCACCCGGCGATTATCGCGGGCGCGGAGCACGGCGGGGGCTCAGCCCCCGAGCAGGGTCACGTCGCGCACGGCGCCCTTGTCGGCGCTGGTCGCCATCGCCGCGTACGCCCGCAGTGCGGCCGAGACGGCCCGTTCGCGGTTCTTCGGCGCGTAGACCCCGCCGAGCGCCTCGCGGCGTGCCGCGAGGGTCTCCTCGTCGACGAGGAGTTCCATCGAGCGGTTCGGGATGTCGATGCGGATGCGGTCGCCGTCCTCGACGAGCGCGATCGTGCCCCCGGCGGCGGCCTCGGGCGAGGCGTGGCCGATGGAGAGGCCGGAGGTGCCGCCGGAGAAGCGGCCGTCGGTGACGAGTGCGCACACCTTGCCGAGCCCGCGCCCCTTGAGGAAGGACGTCGGGTAGAGCATCTCCTGCATGCCGGGGCCGCCCTTGGGGCCCTCGTAGCGGATGACGACGACGTCGCCGGGCGTGACCTTCTTCGCGAGGATCTTCTCGACGGCCTCCTCCTGCGACTCGCAGACGACGGCGGGGCCCTCGAAGGTCCAGATCGACTCGTCGACGCCCGCGGTCTTCACGACGGCGCCGTCCACGGCGAGGTTGCCGCGCAGGACCGCGAGGCCGCCGTCCGCCGAGTAGGCGTGCGCGACGTCGCGGATGCAGCCGCCCGCCGCGTCCGTGTCGAGCGTGTCCCAGCGCTCCGACTGCGAGAACGCCTCCGCGCTGCGGCGGCAGCCGGGCGCCGCGTGCCACAGCTCGACGGCCTCCCCGCTCGCCGTGCCGCCGCGCACGTCCCACGTCTCCAGCCAGTCCTTGACGGAGGACGAGTGGATCGTGTGCACGTCCTCGTTGAGCAGCCCGCCCCGGTACAGCTCGCCGAGGATCGCCGGGATGCCGCCCGCGCGGTGCACGTCCTCCATGTAGTACGTGGTCGAGCCGGCCACGTTCGGCGCGACCTTCGCGAGGCAGGGGACGCGGCGCGAGACGTCGTTGATGTCGTGCAGGTCGTAGTCCGCGCCCGCCTCCTGGGCGGCCGCGAGCAGGTGCAGGATCGTGTTCGTCGAGCCGCCCATGGCGATGTCGAGCGCCATGGCGTTCTCGAAGGCCGCGTGCGTGGCGATGTTGCGCGGCAGGACGCTGTCGTCGTCCTGCTCGTAGTAGCGGCGGGTCAGTTCGACGACGGTCTCGCCGGCCTTCTCGTAGAGCGCGCGGCGGGCGGTGTGCGTCGCGAGGACCGAGCCGTTGCCCGGGAGCGAGAGGCCGATCGCCTCGGTGAGGCAGTTCATCGAGTTGGCGGTGAACATGCCGGAGCAGGAGCCGCAGGTGGGGCAGGCGTTCTCCTCGATCCGGAGGATGTCCTCGTCCGAGACCGACTCGTTGACCGCGTCGCTGATCGCGTTGATCAGGTCGAGCTTGCGGACGGTGCCGTCGACCAGCGTCGCCTTGCCGGCCTCCATCGGGCCGCCGGAGACGAAGACCGTCGGGATGTTGAGGCGCAGGGCGGCCATCAGCATGCCGGGCGTGATCTTGTCGCAGTTCGAGATGCAGATGAGCGCGTCGGCGCAGTGCGCCTCGACCATGTACTCGACGGAGTCGGCGATCAGGTCGCGCGAGGGCAGCGAGTAGAGCATCCCGCCGTGGCCCATCGCGATGCCGTCGTCGACGGCGATCGTGTTGAACTCGCGGGGCACGGCGCCCGCCGCCTTGACCGCCTCGGAGACGATCCGGCCGACCGGCTGGAGGTGGGTGTGGCCGGGCACGAACTCGGTGAACGAGTTCGCGATGGCGACGATCGGCTTGCCGATGTCCGCACTGGCTACGCCCGACGCGCGCATAAGGGCGCGGGCGCCCGCCATGTTGCGGCCGTGGGTGACAGTGCGGGACCTCAGCTCGGGCATCGTCGCTCGCTCCTCGTCGTACAGGGTGGTGATGCGCGCCGGGCGCGGCCGGGGGGCCGCCTTCGACGCGTAAGGCTTGCGGTCGAGCGTACGCCCGTGCTCCAAGATCTGGACAGGGTGTCCGGAATACGGGACGTATGTGCGCGGTGGGGCGAGGGTCGGGCGGTGTCCGCGGGCCTACCGGCGGGGGCGGGGCGGGGTGTTGGCGTGGGGACTGTTCCCAGGGGCCGGGGTGGGCTGACCGCCTGGTCTCCGGGCCGGGCCTCTCGCGGACGGGCCTCTCCGGGCGCCGGGCCTAGGGGTGGCCGGGCGGTGGTTCGCCCGCGGCGCTCGGGTCCGGGTCGGTCAGGTAGCGCTGGAGGGTGGGGGCGACGGCGGCGACGAGGCGGGGGGCCGGTTCGGAGGCGATGGGTTCGACCCCGAGCACGTACCGCAGCAGGGCGATGCCGACGAGGTGCGAGGCGGCGAGTTCGGCGCGCAGGCGGGGCTCGGGGACGTCGAGTCGCTGGGCGATGCGCTCCAGGAGGCGGCTGAGGACGAGCGAGCGCAGGACTCCGGCGGCGGCCTCGTGGGTGAGCGCGGAGCGGACGAGGGCGAGCAGCGGGGCGCGGGAGGCGGGGTTCTCCCAGATGCCGAAGAAGTACGTGGCGAGGCGTTCGCCGACGCCGTCCGCGCCCGCGCCGATCACGTCGGCGAGCCCTTCGGTCGGTGCGAAGTGCGCCTCGACGGCTGCTGCGAACAGGGCGTCCTTCGTGCCGAAGTAGTGGTGCACGAGGGAGGCGTCGACCCCGGCGAGCTGTGCGACGGCGCGTACCGGGGTGCGGTCGTAGCCGTGCGCGGCGAAGGCGGTCCTGGCGGCGTCGAGGATGCGTTCCCTGGCGCCGGGGCCGTTCGCGGCGAGGGCCTTGGGGGGCCGGCCGCGGCGTCGGCGGGGTTCCCGCTCCGTCTCGTCGTCCGCCATCCGTACCGCCTTCCCGCTGCCGTGCCCGTGCCGTCTTCCCGTACCGTCCGCCCGTTTCGTGTGCCCGTTGCCGGGCCGCCCGCCCGCGTTCCTGGTCAGGGGCGGGGGGACCTCGCGGGCGAGGGGGTGGTGGGGCCGGGCTCGGTGCGCGGGGCTCCGGCGGCCCCGGCGGCTTCCGTGGCTTCAGCGGCCCCGGCGGCCCCGGTGCTTTCGGGGTGGGGCGGGGAGAGCGGGGCGGCCAGGTGGAGGCGCGTGTAGGCGAGGGCTTCGGCGAGGTCCGCCTCGCGTTCGGCGTTGGACATCGCGCGCCGCGTGTTGACCTCGATGACGACGTGGCCCGTGAAGCTGCTCGCGGCGAGGCGTTCCAGCGTCTCGGCGCACGGCTGGGTGCCGCGCCCCGGCACGAGGTGCTCGTCCTTGCCGGAGCCCGAGCCGTCGGCGAGGTGCACGTGGGCGAGGCGGTCGCCCATGCGGTCGATCATCGCGGTCGCGTCGGTGCGGGCCGTCGCGGTGTGCGAGAGGTCGACGGTGAAGTGCCGGTAGTCGTCGTGCGTGACGTCCCAGTCGGGGGCGTAGGCGAGGAGTTCCCGCTCGCGGTAGCGCCAGGGGTACATGTTCTCGACGGCGAAGCGCACGTCCGTCTCGTTCGCCATGCGCCAGATGCCGTCGACGAAGTCGCGCGCGTACTGGCGCTGCCAGCGGAAGGGCGGGTGGACGACGACGGCGGAGGCGCCGAGGCGCTCGGCGGCGCTGCGGGCGCGCTGGAGCTTGGTCCAGGGGTCCGTTGTCCACACCCGTTGTGTGATGAGCAGACAGGGGGCGTGGACGGCGAGGACGGGGACGCGGTGGAAGTCGGAGAGCCTGCGCAGGGCGTCGATGTCCTGGCTGACCGGGTCGGTCCACACCATGACCTCGACGCCGTCGTAACCGAGGCGCGCGGCGATCTCGAAGGCCGTCGCCGTCGACTCGGGATAGACCGAGGCCGTCGACAGGGCGACCTTCGCCCCCGGAACGCGGACCGCTGCTTCAACCACCCCCACAGCCTACGGGGCGGCGGCGCGCGGACGTCCGGGCGGAAGCCACGCCGGGCCGCGCGGGACGCGCTCCCGCCCGGCTCGACCTGCGCGGTGGCGGAGAGTGTGCGCTTCACCACGAGGGGCGGGAGGAGGGGCGACGGGCGGAGACGGAGCGGTGCGATCGGCCTTGCGGGCGGCGGCGATAAGGCGCTCCAGGGGTGAGAGGCAGGGTGCCGGGCGGGGTGCGGTGCGGGCCGCCTGCGGGTGGCGTCGCTCGCTCGGCCGGTTCCCCGGGCGACGAGGGGATGGTGACGGCGGAGTCCCCGGCGGTTCTGCCTCTTCTCGTGACGGTGACGCTTGCCCCCGTATCGGCGGCGGCGCAGGTGCGGTGCGTGGAGGGCGGCCGGGTCCTGACTCAGCCCCGTGGGGATCGCGTGACGATGGCGTCGGTGACCGTTCCGCGACCGCCCTCGGCGCGGTCGAGGCGGTCGAGTCGGCGGAGGATGACGCCCTCGCGGAGGGCCCAGGGGCAGATCTCCGCGCGCTCGATGTCGAAGAGGTCGAAGGCGCCCTCGGCGACGATCGCGCCCGCGAGGAGCTGGTCGGCGCGGTCCTCGGGGATGCCGGGGAGTTCGGCGCGTTCGGCGGCGGTCATCGCGGCGAGGCGCGGCACCCACTCCTCCAGGGAGCGGCGCTTCAGCTCGCGCGTCACGTACAGGCCCTCGGACGAGCGTGCCGCGCCGCCGACGCGGGCGAGGCGGCGGAAGGTCTTGGACGTCGCGACGACGCGGTCGGGCGGCCCGAAGCGGCTGAACTCGCCGACGACGCGGGCTATCGAGGCCCGTACGTACTTGCGCAGCTCCCTGACGTCCCCGGGCGCGGGCGGATCGCCCGGCAGGCGCGCGTGCGTGAGGCGGCCCGCGCCGAGCGGCAGCGAGACGGCGGCGTCGGGTTCCTCGTCGAGGCCGTACGCGATCTCCAGCGAGCCGCCGCCGATGTCGAGGAGGAGCAGCCGGCCCGCCGACCAGCCGCACCAGCGGCGCGCGGCGAGGAACGTGAGCCTGGCCTCCTCGGGGCCGCTGAGCACGTCGAGCCGTACGCCGGTCTCCTCGCGGACGCGGCGCAGGACCTCGTCGGCGTTGACGGCGTCGCGCACGGCGGAGGTCGCGAAGGGGAGCAGTTCCTCGACGCCCTTGTCCTCGGCGGCCTGGAGCGCCGCGCGGAGGGTGGCGACGAGCGCGGTCACGCCGCGTTCGCCGATCGCGCCGTCCGCGTCGAGGAGCTGGGCCAGGCGCAGTTCGGCCTTGTGCGAGTGCGCGGGCAGGGGCCGCGCGCCGTGGTGGGCGTCGACGACGAGCAGATGCACCGTGTTCGAGCCGACGTCGAGTACTCCGAGCCTCATGGCCGCACACGCTACTGCGCCGCTCCGGGCGCGCGGGCGGAGTACCGCCCGGTGTACCGGGGCGTACGGGGCGCGGGCGGCCGTGGGTGGAGGCGGACAGCCGAGGCGGAGGGCGCGCGCGGGGCGGCGGGTGTGCGACCTCGCGGGGACGCGGGGTGGGCGGCGCGGCGTCGCGGGGCGGGGCGGCGCAGCGGCGGCGGAGGGGCGCGGCGTGCTCGTCGCGGAACGCGGTGTGACCTGGTGGGGGGACGCGGGTGTGACGTTCCCGGTCGGCGGGGCGACGCGCTTACGCTGGGCCCGTGCCGAAGACGAAAAAGGCGAAGTCCCCGGAAATGCCGCCGTCCGAAGGGGCCCCCGAGGTGCCGCAGCAGCAGAAGCAGGACAAGCGGAAGCGCAAGCAGGGCGAGAAGCAGGCGGACAAGCGGAGCGCGAAGCAGAGCGCGAAGCGGGCCGCGTTGCTCGCGCGCGAGCTGCGGACCGCCTCGCCGGAGGACGGTGCGGGCGAGGTGGCCGTCGCGGTGGCGGCCGGGCCGGGCACGTACCCCCTTCCCGAGGACGACGAGAAGGGGCTCGATTTCGCGCGGGCGTGGGTGGAGTTCGTCGATCCGGAGGACGAGGAGCAGGTCTTCCGCTGCGACCTGACCTGGCTCACCTCGCGCTGGAGCTGCGTCTTCGGCAGCGGCTGCCAGGGCATTCAGGCGGGGCGGGCGGCCGACGGCTGCTGCACGCTGGGCGCGCACTTCTCGGACGAGGAGGACGAGGAGCGGGTCGCCGGTTTCGTCGAGCGCCTCACGCCGGACATCTGGCAGCACCACGACGTGGGCACCACGACGGGCTGGGTGCAGCTCGACGAGAACGACGGGGAGCGGCAGACGCGGCGCTGGCAGGGGTCGTGCGTGTTCCAGAACCGTCCCGGTTTCGCGGGCGGCGCGGGCTGCGCGCTGCACATCCTGGCGCTGCGCGAGGGCCGTGAGCCGCTGGAGACGAAGCCGGACGTGTGCTGGCAGCTGCCGGTGCGCAGGACGTACGACTGGGTGGAGCGGCCGGACGGCACGCAGATCCTCCAGGTGTCGATCGGCGAGTACGACCGCAGGGGCTGGGGTCCGGGCGGCCACGACCTGCACTGGTGGTGCACCTCGGCGACCTCGGCGCACGGCGCGGGCGAGCCGGTCTACGTCTCGTACCGGCCCGAGCTGACGGAGCTGATGGGCAAGAAGGCGTACGCGCAGCTCGTCGAGATGTGCGAGACGCGGCTGGCCTCGCAGCTTCCGCTGGTGGCACCGCACCCGGCGGACCAGGTGCGCTGACGGGCCGGGGGGCCGGAGGGTGGGGCGCGGGAGGGACGGGCCGGGGGGCCGAGCCTGGGGCACGGGAGGGACGGGCCGGGGAGGGCCGGTCCCTCTAGTGCCTCCGCTGCTGTTCCCCCTCCGCCCCCGGCTCCCCCGCCGTCGGCTCCTCCGGGCCCGTGGGTCCCGAGGTGGGCGGGGTGCTCTCCGGTGGTTCGGGCGGCTGGCTCGTCGGGGGCTCGCTCGGGCCGGGACCGGTGGGCGGCGGGTCCTCGCTCGGGCCGGTGTCGGTCGGGGGCTCCTGGCTGTGGCTCGGCCCGGCGCTCCGTGACGCGGTGGGCGGCTCGGCGCTCTGCCCGCCGTCTCCGGCGCCCTTGTCGTGCGCACGGGTACGGGTGCCGCCGCCGCTGAGCACGATCACCGCGTTCACCGGGCTCACCCGGATCTCGGCCCGCCAGCCGTGCCCCGGCGCCCGCCCGCGCACCACGTGCGCCAGCACCGTCACCGACTCGCCCCGTTCGAGCCGCCCCGCGTGCTCGCTCAGCCGCACCCAGTCGGCCCCCGTCGCGAGCCCCCAGTCGAGCGGGGCGCGGCCGGTGGCGCGCAGCGTGATCAGACTGGTGTCGCCGCGCGTGCGGACGGTGATGGCGAGCCCCGAGGCGCCCGCGCGGTGCCTGCCCCCCGGGTCGACGACGGTCGCCGAGAGCGGTGCGCCCGCCTCCTGGGCGCTGCCCGCGTTCTCGTACGGCTCCGCTCCCGCACCGTCCTTGCCCTCGCCGTCCCGCGCGCTCACCGCGCGCCCGCCGTCCGGGCCGTCGTCGAGGAAGGGGAGGCCGCCCCCGTACGAGGTCCACAGCGCGAGGAGCGGCGCGGCGACGACGGTCGCCACGACCGTCGACGTGACGGCGCGCGAGCGCAGCCGTTCGCGCCGGGCCGCGCGCTCCCGCGCGTCGAGCGGGAAGCCCTTGCGGTCGAGGCGCAACTGCGCGGCGCCTTTGCGGCGCTTGGACGGCACGGCGGTGGGGCGCGCGAGGATCTCGGCGCGCGGCGCCGTGAGGACGGGCAGCGCGTCCGGGGTGACGGCCGTGCCGGGCCACGGCTCGGCGGCACCGGCGCGCTCGGCGGTACGGCGGCAGCGCGGGCACTCGTCGACGTGGCGCACCAGCTCGCCGCGCAGCGCGGAGCCGAGCGGGATACGGCGGTCCCCCGCGTACCGCGCCGCGACCGGGCAGCCCCCGCTCGCCGCGACCCCGAGCGCGACTCGCGTCCGCTCCACCTCGCACGCCGCCGCCGCGAGCAGCTCGCGCGCCGCGCTCGCCTCCAGACCGATCACGGAGGCGACCTGGGGCGGGGTCAGTTCGTGCCGGACCGCGAGTTCCAGCGCCTCGCGCTGCTCGGGGCTCGTCCCCGCCGCCTCCGGCCAGGCGAGCCGGGCCAGTTCCCTGCGCCGCTCGCGCCCCTCCGCGGACTCCTCGCGCGCTCCCTCCTCGGAGCGCCCGCGCGTCTCGGTGAGCCGCCGCAGGCACACCCAGCGGGCCAGCGCGTAGAGCCACGCCTGCCGGTCCGTCTCGTCCTGCGGCGCGCGGCTCTGCTTGCGCGCGGCGAGTTCGAGCACCTCGCGCACCACGCCGACCGCCGCCTCGTGCGCGCACAGGACGGAGAGGCAGTACGTGAAGAGGCCGTCGAGATGCCGGTCGAACCGCTCGTCGATGCCCGCGCCGGGCTGCGCGAGGGCAGCGCCGGGCACGCCTGAGGAGCCCGTACCGTGCCGGGAGGTGGAGTGCTCGGTCCTGCTGCTCATCACCCGGCGACCGTAGGCGCACGTGCGCCCTCACTCGCCCCTCCTTGAGCCGTTTTACTCCTTACGGGTGAACAGATCGCTCGAAAGGGGACAGCGAAAGGCGCGTCCGGCTCCAGCCGGGGGCGTACGGAGCACTCCCGCGCAGCCGCCCGCCCCTCCACGCCCCACCGAATCCCCCACGCTCCCCCTCCCCGCACCGGCCCCGCGGGAACTCCCCGCCGACCCCCGACCGTTGTGGCCCGTCGGGGGCCCACCGATCCCCTAGGGGACATCCCCGACTCCCCGGCCCCCACCCCTGAGGGACCCCTCAGGGACATCCCCCAAAAAACCCGGACCTCCGCCCCCCGCCCCTCGTCCCAACTCCCCCTGTCAGTCCCTCCCGCTACGGTGGCCGCATGCCCACCCGCACCAAGTCCGCCAAAGAACGCCCGTCCTACCGCTGCACCGAGTGCGGCTGGCAGACGGCCAAGTGGCTGGGGCGCTGCCCGGAGTGCCAGGCGTGGGGGACGATCGAGGAGTACGGCGCTCCCGCGGTGCGCACCACGGCGCCGGGCCGCGTCACGACCTCCGCCCTCCCCATCGCGCAGGTCGACGGGCGGCAGGCCACCGCCCGTTCCACCGGCGTGCCCGAGCTGGACCGGGTGCTCGGCGGCGGCCTCGTCCCGGGCGCCGTCGTCCTCCTCGCGGGGGAGCCGGGGGTCGGCAAGTCCACGCTGCTCCTGGACGTCGCCGCGAAGGCCGCGGGCCCCGGGCACCGCACGCTGTACGTGACGGGCGAGGAGTCCGCCTCGCAGGTCAGGCTGCGCGCGGACCGTATCGACGCGCTCGACGACGAGCTGTACCTGGCCGCCGAGACGGACCTCTCCGCCGTCCTCGGTCACCTCGACGCGGTGAAGCCCTCGCTGCTCGTCGTCGACTCCGTGCAGACCGTCGCCTCGCCCGAGATCGACGGCGCGCCCGGCGGCATGGCGCAGGTGCGCGAGGTCGCGGGCGCGCTCATCCGCGCGTCGAAGGAACGCGGCATGGCGACCCTGCTCGTCGGGCACGTCACGAAGGACGGCGCCATCGCCGGGCCCCGCCTCCTCGAACACCTCGTGGACGTCGTCCTCAGCTTCGAGGGCGACCGGCACGCGCGCCTGCGCCTCGTGCGCGGCGTCAAGAACCGCTTCGGCGCGACCGACGAGGTCGGCTGCTTCGAGCTGCACGACGAGGGCATCACCGGGGTCACCGACCCCTCGGGCCTCTTCCTCACCCGCCGTGACGAGCCCGTCCCCGGCACGTGCCTCACCGTCACGCTGGAGGGCCGCCGCCCCCTCGTCGCCGAGGTGCAGGCCCTCACCGTCGACTCGCAGATCCCCTCGCCGCGCCGCACCACCTCGGGCCTGGAGACGTCCCGCGTCTCGATGATGCTCGCGGTCCTCGAACAGCGCGGGCGCATCAGCGCGCTCGGCAAGCGCGACATCTACAGCGCGACGGTCGGCGGCGTGAAGCTCTCCGAACCGGCCGCCGACCTCGCCATCGCCCTCGCCCTCGCGAGCGCGGCGAGCGACACCCCGCTGCCGAAGAACCTCGTCGCGATCGGCGAGGTCGGCCTCGCGGGCGAGGTGAGGCGCGTCACAGGCGTGCAGCGCCGCCTCGCCGAGGCCCACCGCCTCGGCTTCACGCACGCCCTCGTCCCCGCCGATCCGGGCCGCATCCCCGCGGGCATGCGCGTCACCGAGGTCGCCGACATCAGCGACGCCCTCCTCGTCCTCCCCCGCGGCCGGAGCGCGGGACGCGGCAAGAGGGCCGACGGCCAGGGCACGGAAGGCGAAGGGCGTACGGAGGCGGGGCGCCGCGCCGAAGGACGTACGGACGAGGGACGCCGCGCCGAGGGCCGGACGGGCACGGCGGCCCGTACGAGCGCGGGGCGCGGCGAAGCCCGTACGTCCACCGCCCGCCGGACCGCCCGCGCCTCGTCCGCGAAGGACGCCCCGGCGGCCCCCGCGCCCCGCGAGGAAGAGGCACCCGACCTCTGGGAGGAGGACTCGGCGGCCCCGTTCTGAGCCGCTCGCGCGAGCCCCGGCCCGAACGTGTCCGCCGTCGCCCCGGCACGCCGGGGCGGCGCCGGTAGACTTTGCCCCGGTCTCGCCCGTCCGTACGGTGGGCCACGGGTCGCTCGGCCCGGGGAGGCCGGGCGGCGCGGCGGCGGCGGCCGGGCACCGTAGATCAGCGACCGGAGGAATGCAGTGGCAGCAGGCGACCGGGGAGCGACTCCCGGCAAGTCGGGCGGTGTTGCCCGTGCCGATGCGCTGATGCGCGCCTCACTGAGCGCGGTCGCGCCGGGCACGGCCCTGCGGGACGGACTCGAACGGGTCCTGCGCGGGAACACGGGCGGGCTCATCGTCCTCGGCTGGGACAAGACCGTGGAATCCCTGTGCACGGGCGGGTTCATCCTCGATGTCGAGTTCAGCGCGACCCGGCTGCGGGAGCTGTGCAAGCTCGACGGCGGCATCGTGCTCGACAAGGACCTCACCAAGATCCTCCGGGCGGGCGTGCAGTTCGTGCCCGATCCGACGATCCCGACCGAGGAGACCGGCACCCGGCACCGCACCGCCGACCGGGTCTCCAAGCAGGTGGGCTTCCCCGTCGTGTCGGTGAGCCAGTCGATGCGGCTCATCGCGCTGTACGTGGACGGGCAGCGCCGGGTCATGGAGGACTCCGCCGCGATCCTCTCGCGCGCGAACCAGGCGCTGGCGACGCTGGAGCGGTACAAGCTGCGCCTGGACGAGGTGGCGGGCACGCTCTCCGCGCTGGAGATCGAGGACCTCGTCACGGTGCGGGACGTCTGCGCCGTCGCACAGCGCCTGGAGATGGTACGGCGGATCGCCACGGAGATCGCCGAGTACGTGCTCGAACTGGGCACCGACGGGCGGCTCCTCGCGCTCCAGCTCGACGAGCTGATCGCCGGTGTCGAACCGGAGCGTGAACTCGTGGCCCGCGACTACGTCCCCGAGCCGACCGCGCGCCGGGCCCGCACCGTCGAGGAAGCACTCACCGAGCTGAACGCGCTCACGCACACCGAGCTGCTCGAACTCCCCGTCGTGGCCCGCGCGCTCGGGTACACGGGCTCCCCGGAAGCACTCGACTCGGCGGTCTCGCCGCGCGGCTACCGGCTGCTCGCGAAGGTCCCGCGCCTGCCGGGGGCGATCATCGACCGTCTCGTCGAGCACTTCGGCGGCCTGCAGAAGCTGCTCGCCGCGAGCGTCGACGACCTCCAGACGGTCGACGGAGTGGGCGAGGCCCGCGCCCGCAGCGTGCGCGAGGGGCTGTCGCGGCTGGCGGAGTCGTCGATTCTGGAGCGGTACGTCTGAGGGGTGGGGGGCAGGGGGGCGGAGCCGGGCGGAGTCCTGAGCCCGGCGAGGGTGCGCCCGAGTCCCGGACCCTGCTGGCACCGGTCGGAGTCCCGAACCTTGCGGGGCAGGGGGCGAGCCAGGCGGGGAGTCCGGCGGGCGCGGAGCCCGGCCCGGGGGTGGGCGGAATCCCGAACCCGGCGGGGTGCGGCCCCGAACCCGGCGGGCGCGGACCCGGGCTAGGCGGGCGCGGACCCGGCGGGAACCCCGAACCCGGCAGGGACGGAGCCGCCTGGAATCCCGCACCCGGATCGGTGTCCGGGCGCCCGCCCCCTCGGCCCCTGAGCCCGGCTCTTCGGTTCCTCAGTCCTTGTCGAGGCGGAAGGACGTGCGGGCCTTCTCCAGCCCCGGCGCCTTCGCCTCCACCAGGTACGTGCCCGGCTTCGCCGAGCCGCTCGGCGGCTTCGCGCACGCGGCGCGGCTCGCCTTGCGGTTCCACTCGATCTCGTACCGGATCGTCTCCTTCGCCGGTACCCGCAGCCACAGGCTCTCGGTCGCCGGGCAGTCCTTGGAGGACCAGTACGGGGCGTTCTCGCCGGTCAGCGTGATCGTCACGACGGTGCGCGCCGCGCCGAGATCCACCTTGCACGCGGCGGCGGAGCTGTTCTTGACGGACAGTTCGAGCTCCGGCTTCTTGCCGGGCTCGTACGTGTTGTGCGCGCTGCGCAGCGAGAGTTCGGCGGCGTCCGTCGTGCAGTCGGGGAGACTCGACCCGGCGGGGACGCGCTGCGCGTCGCTGCTGCCGGCCGCCGCGCCCTTGCCCGAGGTGCCCGAACCGCCTTCGCCGCCCGCGTCGTTCGCGCCGCCCGTACCGTCCGACCCGTTTTCCGAGCCGTCCCCGCCGGAGCCGTCCTTGCCGGAGCCGCCGCCCGTGGCCCCGCCCGAGGCGCCGTCACCGGGCGTGGCCGTGCCGTCGTCGTCCTTGTCGGAGCCGCCCGACTCGTCCCGACCGCCCGGCTGTTGACTGATCGCCGGGCCCGAGCCGCTGGGGCCGGGGGTGATCGAGGGTGCGGGTCCCGAGGAGCCGCCGGAACCCCGCGCGCCGTCCTTCTTGCCGCCTCCGCCTCCGCCCGTGACGTTCACCAGCCACACGACGAGCAGGGCGACGAGCACCAGTACGGCGCCGAGAATCGCCCTCCGTCGCCAGTAGATGCTGGAGGGAAGCGGACCGACCGGATTGCGCATAGATCCCACGGCGCAACTCTACGAGAGATGCACGCCACTCCCGGCGCCACCCGCCGCCCCACCGTCAACTTTCCCGGATCATCATTCCGGCTGGTCTTCACACCAGCGGCAGTCCCGCGCCCGGCTGCCGGTTTCGCGGCGGTACGGCCCGTTCCGGTCCGCCCCGCACACCCCGCGACCGCGCCCCGGCGCCACCCCACCCCTCCCACTCGGGGCCGTGATCACTCCGTTCCCTATTCGTGCTCTACCCGTTTCTTTTCCCTTCCGTCACGCCTGCAATTGCCACGCATCCGCGCCCGCGCCCGTACGCCGCCTCCCGCGCAGGCCCACGCCCCGCCCGGCTTGTCCGCGCGTATCCCTTCCGCCCCGGCGCCGTCGCGCGGCCGACCCCGCGAGGGGTCCGGTTCACCCGTCCTTCGTGCCGTGTCCTCCCCCGGTTCACCCCGCGCCCCTGCCGATCGGCAGGGTCGGGAACGGTCCCGCCGGGGGATGTGGTGGTCAGGAGCAGCCCGTAGCGTCCCCGACCATGGAAGGCATGACCAGCGTCGACTCTGACCTCTATCTCGACATCCTCGACTTCGGGCACAGCATGCCGGAGTGGTTCCAGAAGCTCGCCGAGATCTGGACGGAACTGGGGCTGCTGCTCTTCGCGGCGCTCTTCGTCGTCGCCTGGTGGCGCGCCCGGCGCGGCGACCCGAGCGCCCTGGCCGTCGCGGTCCTCGCCCCGCTCGGGACCGCCGTCGCCTACGTGATCAGCGAGGTCGCGAAGTCCTCGATCACCGAGGAGCGCCCCTGTCGCGCCGTGAAGGGCGCCCGCCCGCTGATCGACTGCCCCGCGCACGGCGACTGGTCCTTCCCCAGCAACCACGCGACGATCGCCGCCGGCGCGGCCGTGGGCCTCATGCTCGCCTGGCGTGTGATCGCCTGGCTGACCCTGCCCATGGCACTCCTCATGGCGTTCTCGCGGGTCTTCGTCGGCGTCCACTACCCGCACGACGTCGCCACCGGGCTCGTCCTCGGCACGCTCGCCTCGCTCGTCGTCGTCAAGCTCGGCACCCGCCCGCTCGCCGCACTCGCGACGACCATGCGCGGCTCCTCGATCGGCCTCCTCGCCTGGTTCGCCGGACCCGGCCAGCGTCGCGCCGCGCACGCCGCGCCCTACGTCCGCTGATCGACGCCGCTCCTCACCCCTCCTCCCCCACCGGCAGCCCCGCCTCGTGCGCGAGCACGGCGGCGCGGACACGGTTGGGGACGCCGAGCCGGTCGAGCACGACGCTCACGTACGCCTTCACCGTCCCCTCGCTCAGGCCGAGCCGCTCCGCGATCCCCGCGTTGGACAGCCCGCCCGCGAGCAGGACGAGCACCTCACGCTCCCGGGGCGTGAGCCGGGCCACCGCCCGCCGCGCCCCGGCAGCCCGCTCCAGGCGCCGCCCGCCGAGCCCGTCCAGTACGTGCCGGGTCACCCGCGGCGCGAGGAACGCCCCGCCCGCCGCCAGCGCCCTCACCCCCGCGATGAGTTCGTAGGGGTCGCCGGACTTGAGCAGGAAGCCCGCCGCTCCCCCGGCGAGCGCCCGCTCCACGTACTCCCCCTCCGAGAACGTCGTGAGCATCCCGACCGCCGTGCCCGGCAGCACCCGGGCGAACTCCTCCGCCGCGCCGAGCCCGTCGAGCACCGGCATCCGCACATCGAGCAGCGCCACATCGGGGCGCAGCCGCGCCCCCTCCGCGAGCGCCTCGCGCCCGTCACCCGCCTGCCCCACGACCTCGATGCCCGGCGCGCTCGCCAGGATCGCCGCCACCCCCTCGCGCACGAGACGTTCGTCGTCCGCGAGCAGGACCCGCACCGGCGCCCCCGGTACGCCGTCCCCGGACGATTCCGCCTCCACCCCTTACTCCTCTCTCATCCGCCCAGTTCCCCGAGCTCCCTGCGCGCGTCCCCCACCGCGCCCGCTCCCGGCACGACGGTCTTGTCCACGAGGCGGCCGTCCCTGAAGCACAGCCGGTAGTGGTCGACGCTCACGAAGAGCCCCGGCACCGCCCGGTAGTACCGGCACGCGGCCCGGGCCGGTCGCGCGGGCTCCCGCTCGACGGGGACGTCCCCGACCGTGCGCGCCGGGAGCCTCGGCGCGAGGTCCGCGTACGGCGTGCCCAGGCGGGCGTCGGTGTAGACCCGCGCGTCGAGCACGGAGTGACTGCGGCTGTACGCGTACCAGCCGAACCCGCCACCGAGCAGTACCGCCCCGGCCACGACGCCCGCCACCACGAGCACGCGCAGCCGACCCGGACCGAACACCGGGCCGGTCGCGGCGACTGGGGCTGTCACGGACACCGGGCCCCTCGCGGACACCGCCGGGCCTGCGTCGAACGCCCGTCGCGCCGAAAGCGGCAGACCTGCCACCGCCTCGGGCGCGGTCCCGAGCACCGGACCTGTCACCGGCGGCGCGCCGCCTGCCGGAAGGGGACTCCTCGCGAAGGGCTGGAAGGGCCGACCGGACAACCGGCGCCCCCGGAGCCGCCGCCACGCCCCGGTCGGCAGAAGGTCCGGCCCCTGTGCGGGCAGCCACACCTCGACGAGGTGACCGCCCTCCTCCCGTGGCCCCGCCCCGAAGCGCCCGCCCGCCGCGCGGACCGCCCCCGCCAGCGCGCGCAACCCCGAGCCGCCCCCCTTCGGCGCGAGCGGCAACGGTGGCCGGACCGTCGGGCGGCCAGGACCGGACCCGCCCCCAGCCTCCGTATCCGGTCCGCCGACAGCCTCCGTATCCGCTCCGCCCGCAGGCGCAGCACCCAGCAACCCGCTCGCGGAACCCACGCCGAAGTCGCTCACCGACGCCGGACGGGGCCAGCTCGCCGAACCTGCGGCGCCCCGCCCGCTCGCCGCACCCGCACCCGCACCCAATCCACCCAGCGACCCCGCACCCGCCCCGCGCGCACCGGCCCCGCGCGCCCCGCCCACCGACCCCGCCCCCGAGCCACCCTTCGCCCCCGCCCCGGACCCCAGCCCCGGCCGCACTCCGCTCGCGATCCTGAGGTGCGTCCCTCCCTCCCCCGGCACGCACGCGACCGTCACTTCGGCGCCCGGCGCGTAGCGCGCCGCATTGGTGAGTGCTTCCCGCACCACCCGGTGGCGCAGCGCCGTGTGCGCGTCGGGCTGCTCGGGCCAGGCCATGACCCGTACCGCGAGCCCCGAGGCCACCGTGCGGCCGAGAAGGTGGTGCAGGTCGGGGGCCGGTGGGGGCTCGGGGGGCGGATCGGTCTCCGCCGGGCCGGGTTCCGCTTCTTCCGCGCGCAGCACGCCGACGATCTCGTGCAGCCGGTCCACCGCGTCCGCCGTCGCGGCGCGCAGTCCCGCCGCTGCCTCGCGGTGCCGCTCCGGCAGGTCGGCCGCGACCTGGAGCGTTCCGGCGCGCAGCGCGAGGAGGCTCAGCTCGTGGCCCAGCGCGTCGTGCATCTCGGCCGCGATCCTGGCCCGCTCGCGCAGTGCCGCACGCTCGGCGACCCCCCGCTGCTCCTCTTCGAGCCGGGCCGCCCGCGCCCAGCCCGCCTCGGCGAGCGCCCTGCGCTGGAGCCGGTACCTCCCGGCGAGCCACGGGAAGGCGACGAGGAAGAGGAGCACGGCGAGGAGCAGCAGCCACGCCGTGACCGGGTCCTCCGCACGCCACAGCACCCGCGCCGACCCGCTGAGCGCGAGGGCCGCGCAGGCCGCGGTGGTCTGCCGGGCGCCGCCGCGCAGCCCGAGGAGGTAGGCGAGTACGGGCAGCGCGAACCCGTAGTCCGCGGTGAAGAGCGCCGTACCGAAAGCGAGCCCGGGGGCCGCCGCGAGCAGGAGGGCCGTCGCGGGCAGGTGCCGCGCGCAGGCGGCGGCGAGGGCGAGCGCCACGAGACCGGCCGCCGTGGCCCCCCAGGGCACGTGTTCGACAAGACCGAGCAGGCGCGCCAGGACGACGGGCACGGCGAGCACCGCCCAGAGCCCGAGGGCCCGGACGCCGTGCGAGAGCGCGGTGACTGCCATGCCCCTCACGGTACGGGGCACCACTGACAATCCTTCCGTGATCACACGGGCACTCTGCGTAACAGCAGGTCGGGAGCCCGCGGTGCCCGTGCGCGGTCCGGTTCGCCCGCCCGCGGCGACCACTCACCTCATGACTCCCCCTCTCCCCGCACCGCCGCACCCCTCTCCCGCCCCGGCCGCGCGTGCGCCGGGCGTGCGCCCCCTTTGTGCTCCGCCCTCCCCGTCGTCACCCTGGCGCGGGAGGCGCGCCTTGTGGCCGGGAGGTGTGCGCGTGGCAGGATCTGAGCGCCATGACTTTGCCCACGCACTCCGCCGCGTCCGTCCCCTCCCCCTCGCCCTCGGCGCCTCCCGCACGGGAGGGCGCATCGCTGCACGGCCCCGTGATCGCCTGGTACGAGGCGAACGCCAGGGATCTGCCGTGGCGGCGGCCCGAGGCCGGTGCCTGGGGGGTGATGGTCAGCGAGTTCATGCTCCAGCAGACCCCGGTGGCCCGGGTCCTGCCCGTCTACGAGGAATGGATGCGGCGCTGGCCGCGTCCCGCCGACCTCGCCAAGGAGCCCTCGGGCGAGGCCGTCCGCGCCTGGGGACGCCTCGGCTACCCGCGGCGCGCGCTGCGGCTGCACGGCGCGGCCGTCGCCATAACGGAACGGCACGGCGGCGACGTGCCCGAGCACCACGCCCAGCTCCTCGCGCTGCCCGGCATCGGCGAGTACACGGCGGCGGCCGTCGCCTCCTTCGCGTACGGGCAGCGGCACGCGGTGCTCGACACCAACGTGCGGCGGGTGCTCGCGCGGGCGGTGAGCGGCGAGCAGTTCCCGCCGAACGCGACCACGGCGGCCGAGCGACGGCTCGCGCGCTCGGTGCTGCCCGAGGACGAGGACACGGCGGCGCGCTGGGCGGCGGCGTCGATGGAACTCGGCGCGCTCGTGTGCACGGCGAAGGGCGAGCGGTGCGAGTCGTGCCCGCTCAGCGACCGCTGCGCGTGGCGGCTCGCGGGCAAGCCCGAGCACACCGGTCCGCCGCGCCGCGCGCAGACGTACGCGGGCACCGACCGCCAGGTGCGCGGGAAGCTCCTCGCGGTGCTGCGCGAAGCCCTGGAGCCGGTGCCGCAGGCGACGCTCGACCGCGTGTGGCACGACCCGGTGCAGCGGGCCAGGGCACTCGACGGGCTCGTCGCCGACGGCCTCGTCGAGCCGCTGGAGAACGGCCGCTACCGGCTGCCGGGACACCGCTCCTTCCCGCCTCACCAGCCCCGCTGATCGCCCGTCACCCCTCTCCTCGCTCCGCGAAATCCGACAAAGGCCCCATAAGGGTGCCCGATTTCCGTCTCCCGGTGGGCTGTTACACAACCGATGGGTAGCTGTGCATCCATCGACCGCCTACTCGGAAGGCTCCGTTACACCCCCTCCGTAGCGTCAGCACCGTGCTTCGACCAGAGCACACGGGGACACGGGGATCACGGGGACACGGAGGCGGACGACATGGCGCAGGCGACAGTCGGCGACGGGGTGCGGGACGAGGCGGCGGGGGACGGGCTGCCCGAGGAGATCCTCGGTTTCGAGGACTACGTACGAGCACGGCAGGACGCCCTGCTGCGCAGCGCCCGGCGCCTCGTGCCGGACCCGGTGGACGCGCAGGACCTGCTCCAGACCGCGCTCGCGCGCACGTACCGCCGCTGGCAGGGCATCGCCGACAAGCGGCTCGCCGACGCCTACCTGCGCCGGGTCATGATCAACACGCGGACCGAGTGGTGGCGGGCGCGGCGTCTCGAAGAGGTGCCCAGCGCCCAGCTCCCCGAGGACGGCGTCGACTCGGTGCCGGACCCGACCGAGCAGTACGCCGACCGCTCGCTGCTCATGGACGTGCTCTCCGTTCTCGCTCCCAAGCAGCGCAGCGTCGTCGTACTGCGACACTGGGAGCAGATGTCGACCGAGGAGACGGCGGCGGCGCTCGGCATGTCGCCGGGCACCGTCAAGAGCACCCTGCACCGTGCTCTGGCCCGGCTCCGGGAAGAGCTGGAGACCCGGGCGAGTGAAGCGCGGGCGCAGGAACGTGAGGAGCTGGAGCGGTGCGTGGCCTAGTGCCCCGGCAGTCGAGGTGCGCCCGGCCCCGCGTCGTCGCCGACGAAGGGACGGGGACGACGCGGGCGGGCGGCGCTCAGGACGCGTCCACCGTGGCGGGCGGACCACGGCGGCAGGACTCGGGGACCCCCGCGGGAGCGGACGACCCGGCGGAGTCCGCCGCCGAGCCGGGCGACCCAGCACGGCCAGGGGCGCTCCGGTCCGACGACCGTGAAGCCCGTCTTCGGGTTCGCGGGCGCCGGGCCGTTCGTGGACGTACGGCGGCGGCGCGCTGGCGCGGGCTCGGCGTGGGGGCCACCGCGCTGCTCGCGGCCGGCGGCTGCGCGGTCGGGGGTACCGGTACGCGGGACGAGGGGCCTGCCCGGTCGGAGTCGGCGGCGCAGGTGAGTCCGGCGCCGAGTGCCTCGGAGAGCGCGGCGGTGCCGGTCATGGGCCAGCAGAAGGTGGTCCGGCTGCTCCTCGCCGATGCCTCGGTGAGCGCGGAGACCAAGAAGGACCTCAAGCCGTGCGGCGGGCACGACTACCCGGTGGACGTCTCCTCGGGCGACCTCACGGGGACCGGCGCACCCGATCTCCTGGTCAACGTCATGACCTGCGGGGACGCGGTGGGCGTCGCGAGTTACGTCTACCGCAAGGAGAAGTCGGGGTACGTGAGCGTCTTCCGGGCCGAGGACCCCCCGGTCTACGCGGAGATGGACCGGGGTGATCTCGTGGTGACCCGGCAGCTGTACCAGAAGGGCGACCCGGTCTCGTACCCGTCGAGCGAGGAAGTCATCACGTACGGCTGGCACGGGGGCGAGTTCAGGGAGTCGTACCGGATGCGGAATGACTACAGCAAGACGGTGGGCGGGGAAAACGGGGGCGGGGAGGACGGGGAGGACGACGGCCCGGCCGTACCGACCAGTCCCTCCGGGTGACGACGGGCCCCCCGGGCCGACCGGGGGGTGCGGGGCGTACGGGCACCGGCAGCAGGACTCGGGCCATGCGGGGCGGAGCCCGCGCGGCCTTCGGGGCGGGTTCGCGCGGGACGAGGCCATGCGGGACCGGGTCGCGCGGTGCGGGGCCGTGCGGGCAGGGGCGGGCGGGGAACGACGGGAAGACGAGCTGACGGACATGGAAGAGCAGACACAACGGCGGGCGGGGGCGCGCGTCCTCTTCGTGGAGGACGACGACGTCATCCGGGAGGCGACGCAGCTCGCCCTGGAGCGGGTGGGCTTCCGGGTGACGGCCGTCCCCGACGGGCTTCAGGGCCTGGAGTCCTTCCGGGCGGGGGCGCCGGACATCGCGCTCCTGGACGTGATGGTGCCCGGCATGGACGGGGTGAGCCTGTGCCGGCGCATCCGGGACGAGTCCACGGTGCCGGTCATCATGCTGTCGGCGCGCGCGGACAGCATCGACGTCGTCCTCGGTCTGGAGGCCGGGGCGGACGACTACGTGACGAAGCCTTTCGACGTGTCCGTGCTGGTGGCACGGCTGCGCGCGGTGATGCGCCGCTTCGGGCACGCGGGCGGCGGCGCCCGGCAGGCGGTGGAGGAGGAGGCGGCGTCGGGACCGCTGCGCTTCGGCGACCTGGAGGTGGACACCGAGGGCATGGAGGTGCGGCGCGGCGGCGAGCGGATCGCGCTCACCCCCACCGAGATGCGGCTGCTCCTCGAATTCTCGGCCGCCCCCGGCACCGTGCTCAGCAGGGACCGGCTCCTGGAACGGGTGTGGGACTACGGCTGGGGCGGGGACACACGGGTCGTGGACGTCCACGTGCAGCGGCTGCGCGCCAAGATCGGCCAGGACCGGATCGAGACGGTCCGCGGCTTCGGCTACAAACTGCGGGCCTAGCGTGACGGAGACGGAGCAGCACCGGGAGAAGGACCGGGACAAGGAGCCGCGGCGGGAGGGGGCCGCTGCGGGACGGGCCAGACCGCCGTTGCGGGAGCGCCTGCGCAGCGTGTTCCGCACGGGCCTGCGCTGGAAGCTGAGCGCGGCGATCGCGCTCGTCGGGGCGCTCGTGGCGATCGCGCTGAGCCTCGTCGTGCACAACGCGGCGCAGCTCTCGATGCTCGACAGCGCCCGTGACGTGCAGGACCAGCGGGTGCAGTTCGCGCAGCGGATCTACGAGACGACAGGGCGGCTCCAGTTCGGCGCCACGCTCGACGACCCGGCTGCCGAAAGCGCTGCGGGAGCGGGTGGCGAAGAACCGGCGGGCGACGTACATCGCGTCCGGGCCCGAGGGGCGGCCCGATATCTGGGCGGCGCTCCCGCTCAGCAACGGGCACGTCCTGTCCCTGCACACTCGCTGGTCGACGCGGAAACAGCGGATCATGCAGGACCTCGACCAGGCTCTCGTGATCGGCTCGATCGCCGTGGTGCTCGGGGGCAGCGCGCTCGGCGTGCTCATCGGCGGGCAGCTCTCGCGACGGCTGCGCAAGGCGGCGGCAGCGGCGCGCGAGGTGGCGCGCGGGCGGCGGGACGTGCAGGTGCGGCAGGCGATCGGCGGGATCGTACGGGACGAGACGGACGACCTGGCGCGGGCCGTGGACGCCATGGCGGATGCCCTGCGGCAGCGTCTGGAGGCGGAGCGGCGGGTCACGGCGGACATCGCGCACGAGCTGCGGACCCCGGTGACGGGGCTGCTCACGGCGGCGGAGCTGCTGCCGCCGGGGCGGCCGACGGAGCTGGTCAAGGACAGGGCGCAACTGCTGCGCACGCTCGTCGAGGACGTGCTGGAGGTGGCGCGGCTGGACAGCGCGGCGGAGCGGGCCGAACTCCAGGAGCTGATGCTCGGGGAGTTCGTGGAGCGGCGGGTCCGCACGTTCGACGCGGGCATCTCCGTGCGTGTGCTGCGGGAGTCGGAGGTGGTGACCGATCCGCGGCGCCTGGAGCGCATTCTCGGCAATCTGCTCGCCAATGCCGCCCGGCACGGGCAGGGGCCGGTCGAGGTGACGGTGGAGGGCCGGGTGGTGCGGGTGCGTGACCACGGGTCCGGCTTCCCCGCCGAGCTTCTGGCGCAGGGGCCGAGTCGTTTCCGTACCGGCAGCGCGGACCGCTCCGGGGGCGGGCACGGTCTGGGGTTGACGATCGCGGCGGGGCAGGCGCGAGTGCTCGGGGCGCGGCTCACGTTCCGCAACCTGCTGCCACCCGGTGCCGCGCCGGACAGCCCGGCCGAGGGGGCGGTGGCGGTCCTGTGGCTGCCGGAGCACGCGCCCACGGACGGCGGCGGGGCACCCGACGCCGTCTGAGCCGGGGGGAGGGGCCGGCCGGTGCGACCCCGCTACGTGAGAGGGCTCAGGTCGAACCCGTACATGAGGAAGGGCCCGGCCAATCCCTACACGCGGAAGGGCCCGGCCCAACCCGCACACGCGGAAGGGCGTGGGTCGAACCCGCCTATGCCAACCGCCCCGCCCCCACGCCGCCCGGCCCCGGGCACGCGGAAGGGCCCCGGCCCGGTCGACAGGTCGTGTCGACCGGGCCGGGGCCCTGGGGAGCGGTGGTGCGGTGCTCCCGTTGTCCGGGGGCGTCGCTCCGTGGAGCCGCTGCGGGGTGTTGCTCCGTGTGCCGCTGTTCAGGGGTCCGGTCAGACCGTCACGCCCATCTTGTGGAGGAAGTTGACCGGGTTGACGGCGGAGCCGTAGTTCGGGGTGGTGCGGATCTCGAAGTGGAGGTGGGGGCCACTGGAGTTACCGGTGCTCCCGGACTCCGCGAGGTGCTGGCCGGTCTTGACGGTCTGGCCGACCTTCACGTCGATCTTCGAGAGGTGCGCGTACTGCGAGTACAGCTTGTAGCCGTGCTTGATGACGATGGCGTTGCCGTAGGCGGGGCCGTCACCGGCGCCGATCGGGCCGGCCTTGACGACGGTGCCGGAGTGGGCGGCCATCACGTTGGTGCCGGTGGGGACGGCGAAGTCCTGGCCGGAGTGCTTGTGCGCCCAGCGGGAGCCGTCGTTGCCGAAGCTCGCGGAGAGCTCGTACTTCTTGACCGGGTCTATCCAGGACTTGGCGGTCTTGGCGTGGGCGGCCTTGGTCTTGACGGCGTGCTCGGCGGCCTTCGACTGCGCGTCGGCCTGGGCGGTGACACCGGCCGCGCTGACAGTCGGGATGACCTTGGTGGTCTGCGTGCCCGTGTCGGCGGCGACCGCGGCCCCCGCCCCGAGCACTGCGACGGCGCCGACACCGGCGGCCATGAAGGCGGCGCGGTTGCGGAGACGGGCGGTGGTGCGGGCGTTCGAGGACGTGGTGCTCTTCGGCATGGGGTGAGTACCTCCGAGTGGGGGGATTCCGGCGGATTGCCGGGGCGACAACCCCATTGGTAACAAGCCCCCCAGAGCATCCAAAACAGGGCATCTACTAATAAATTACGTAGCCCTGAACCCGTTTCCCGGCACCCCGAGCGCCGCCCCCGGGGCCTGTGACGCGGCTTACGTGACGCCGCCCACAGAGAGAAAGAGCAGGTGAGCAGGGGTGCGGAGCGGAAGGAGCCGCCGGAACGGCGAACGCCGCGCGGAATACCGCTTGAACTAATTGGGACTCTTTGTCCCTATTTATCCCCTAATACGGTTAGTACGTGACGCAGGTCCTGTGCCTCACGTCACCCGCAGCCCCTTTTCCGGGCCCTTCCGACCCCCTGGGGGAGTGACCGCGACCACTCCCCCGCCGCTGGAAAAGCCCTTGTCCCTCTCCGCGCGGACGGCCGACAGTGAGGCTCCGATGACGCTGCGCGGCCAGGAGGGCCCATATCGACCGTCCGGATCGCCGTGCTCGGTGGTGGTTTCTCGGTCGCGGGGGACGCGGTGCTCGACCCGTGGCGGCTCGGGCTCGCGCCAGGCCCCCGGGGCCAGAGTCTGTTTCGTGCCGACCGCGAGCGGCGAGGCCGTCGCGGACGCCTTCCGTACGGCCTTCGGGCGCCTCGACTGCGCTGCGGGCCGCGCGTGCTCCTGCTCTTCGCCCGGGAGCGGGACGCGGCGGCCCTGCGCGCGGGTCCTCGCGCAGGACGTCCTCTACGGGGGCGGGCGGAAGCGCGGCGAATCTCCTCGCCGTGTGGCGGGCGCGCGGCGAGGGCCGGCTGATACGGGACACGGCCTCGCGCGGGGCTCTGCTCTGGGGGATCTCGGCGGGCGCGAACTGCTGGGCCGCGGCCTCGCTCAACGACTCGTACGGGCCACTCGCCGACTCGTACGGGCCACTCGCCGTGCTCGCCGACGGCCTGGGCCTGCTCCCCGGCTCTTCTGCCCGCACGCAATGCCCGGGCCCAGAGTCCTGGGGCACCGCCCCAGACCCCGCTCCTCAAACGCCGGAGGGGCTCATTTTCCCGCCCCGTACCGTGGCATCCCGCCTTCCGTGACCTCCGCACGGAGGCCGCCCGTACCCGACGGACGCGCTGTTACTACACAGCGCTCCGCCTCGTGATGCAGGACGTCTGGCTTGGCGGGACACGGTCTGGACGTGCCGTCCTTGTCTCGCGTGATCCCCTCACACCACGAAGGCCCCGCCTCCTCCCGTACGGGAAAAGGCGGGGCCTTCGTGGTGGGGAGACTGGACCCTGGGGGCTCAGCTCTCCTTCGTCAGGTTCGGGCCGCCACCGGTGGCGGACTCGACCGGCGGGGCGTCGGGAAGCGTGGACTTCTCCTCGCCGCGGAAGGTGAAGTTCTCGTTCTCGCCCTCACCCTCCGTGTCGACCACCACGATGTGACCGGGGCGCAGCTCGCCGAAGAGGATCTTCTCCGAGAGCACGTCCTCGATCTCGCGCTGGATCGTGCGACGCAGCGGACGGGCGCCGAGCACGGGGTCGTAACCGCGCTTGCCGAGGAGCTTGCGGGCCGGCTGGCTGAGTTCGAGACCCATGTCGCGGTCCTTCAGCCGCTCGTCGACCTTGGTGATCATCAGGTCGACGATGCGGGTGATGTCCTTCTCGGTGAGCTGCGGGAAGACCACCGTGTCGTCGACACGGTTGAGGAACTCGGGGCGGAAGTGCTGCTTCAGCTCGTCGTTGACCTTGGCCTTCATGCGCTCGTAGCCGGTCTTCGTGTCGCCCTGGACGGCGAAGCCCAGGTTGAAGCCCTTGGAGATGTCGCGGGTCCCCAGGTTGGTGGTCATGATGATCACCGTGTTCTTGAAGTCCACGACACGGCCCTGGGAGTCGGTCAGGCGACCGTCCTCCAGGATCTGGAGCAGCGAGTTGAAGATGTCCGGGTGCGCCTTCTCGACCTCGTCGAAGAGGACGACGGAGAACGGCTTGCGGCGCACCTTCTCGGTGAGCTGGCCGCCCTCCTCGTACCCGACGTAACCGGGAGGCGAGCCGAAGAGCCGCGAGACGGTGTGCTTCTCGCTGAACTCCGACATGTCGAGGGAGATCAGCGCGTCCTCGTCGCCGAAGAGGAACTCGGCGAGCGTCTTGGCCAGCTCCGTCTTACCGACACCCGAGGGGCCGGCGAAGATGAACGAGCCACCGGGGCGCTTCGGGTCCTTGAGCCCGGCACGCGTGCGGCGGATCGCCTGCGAGAGCGCCTTGACGGCGTCCTCTTGGCCGATGACGCGCTTGTGGAGCTCGTCCTCCATGCGCAGCAGACGCGAGGACTCCTCCTCGGTGAGCTTGAAGACCGGGATGCCCGTGGCCGTGGCCAGGACCTCGGCGATCAGCTCCTCGTCGACCTCGGCGACGACGTCCATGTCGCCGGCCTTCCACTCCTTCTCCCGCTTCGCCTTCGCGGCGAGGAGCTGCTTCTCCTTGTCGCGGAGCGAGGCCGCCTTCTCGAAGTCCTGCGAGTCGATCGCGGACTCCTTGTCCCGGCGGACACCGGCGATCTTCTCGTCGAACTCGCGGAGGTCCGGCGGCGCGGTCATGCGGCGGATGCGCATCCGGGAGCCGGCCTCGTCGATGAGGTCGATCGCCTTGTCGGGCAGGAAGCGGTCGGAGATGTACCGGTCGGCGAGGGTCGCGGCGGCGACGAGCGCGGAGTCGGTGATGGAGACCCGGTGGTGCGCCTCGTAGCGGTCGCGGAGGCCCTTGAGGATCTCGATGGTGTGCGCGAGCGAGGGCTCGGCGACCTGGATCGGCTGGAAGCGGCGTTCGAGGGCCGCGTCCTTCTCCAGGTACTTGCGGTACTCCTCCAGGGTCGTCGCGCCGATCGTCTGCAGCTCACCGCGGGCGAGCATCGGCTTGAGGATCGAGGCGGCGTCGATCGCGCCCTCGGCGGCGCCCGCGCCGACGAGCGTGTGCAGCTCGTCGATGAACAGGATGATGTCGCCGCGGGTGCGGATCTCCTTGAGGACCTTCTTCAGGCGCTCCTCGAAGTCACCGCGGTACCGGGAGCCGGCGACCAGGGCGCCGAGGTCCAGGGTGTAGAGGTGCTTGTCCTTGAGGGTCTCGGGCACCTCGCCCTTGACGATGGCCTGCGCGAGGCCCTCGACGACGGCGGTCTTGCCGACACCGGGCTCGCCGATGAGGACCGGGTTGTTCTTGGTGCGGCGCGAGAGCACCTGCATGACCCGCTCGATCTCCTTCTCGCGCCCGATGACCGGGTCGAGCTTGGATTCGCGGGCGGCCTGCGTCAGGTTGCGGCCGAACTGGTCGAGGACCAGCGAGGTCGAGGGGGTGCCCTCGGCGGGGCCGCCGGCCGTCGCCGTCTCCTTGCCGGTCTGGTAACCGGAGAGGAGCTGGATGACCTGCTGACGCACCCTGTTCAGGTCGGCGCCGAGCTTCACGAGGACCTGGGCGGCGACGCCCTCGCCCTCGCGGATCAGGCCGAGCAGGATGTGCTCCGTGCCGATGTAGTTGTGGCCGAGCTGGAGGGCCTCGCGGAGCGAGAGCTCCAGGACCTTCTTCGCCCGGGGGGTGAAGGGGATGTGCCCGGACGGGGCCTGCTGGCCCTGGCCGATGATCTCCTCCACCTGCTGGCGGACCGCCTCCAGAGAGATCCCGAGGCTCTCCAGGGCCTTAGCGGCGACACCCTCACCTTCGTGGATCAGCCCCAGAAGGATGTGCTCGGTGCCGATGTAGTTGTGGTTGAGCATCCGGGCTTCTTCCTGAGCCAGGACGACAACCCGCCGCGCGCGGTCGGTGAACCTCTCGAACATCGTTAATCGCTCCTCAGAGCGGTCAGGCAGTAAAGGGGTCGGTCCCCTCTCTGTCCTTCCGCAGCTTAGTCCCGCAAGCGGGGACCGCTCGGGTCCATCCCCGCCTCCGCGGGGACCAGCGTCCTTCCTGAACTGCTGAACGAACTCACTAACACTGATGGTGCGAGACGATGTTCCCCCAGGCCAAGCCGATACCCGCTCCATCGCTACGCCGATGGCGAACGCGGGGGGCCCGGGACCGCCGCGTCGCCCCTCCCTACTGGGAATGTCTTACCCCCGAGCAGGGACAGTCCATGCGACACGACCCCACCCCCTCCGCTACGGGCGAACACCCTTGCGCGCCTCCGCCTCGCACCACCAGGCCATCACTGCCACGATCCGCGCACAACCGCACACTCCTCGTAACTGCCGGGGCGTCGGTGGAGTTCCCGCGCGCTGGAAAGAGCGGGCGAATCCGGGAGGGGGTGGCAGGGGGTGGCAAGGGAGGGGCGAAAGGCGCGCGCGGCTCGGTTCGCGGTCGCGCTCGGTGAGGCGGCGCGGCGGCCGGGGGCGGCAGGCCCGTACGGCCCATCGAGACGGCTCACGGCACGCGCCTCCACGCGCCTACGGGGCCGTGTGCCTACGAGGCCGCACGCCTACGGGTACGGGGCGCCGCCGGGCACGTACGGCCGGCCCGCGGGGCCCCCGCACCACCGCGGGCCGCGCCCGCTCCCGTACCGCATCCGGGGGCTCAGCGGTGCGCGTCCTCGTATGCCTGGCGGACGGCACGGGAAACACGGCCGCGGTCGTTGACGTCCAGGCCCTGCTCCTTGGCCCAGGCGCGGATCGCCGCGGTCTCCTCACTGCTGCCCGCGGAGGAACGAGCCTTCGCACGAGCGGCGGAACCGCGGCCACCGGTGCGGCGCCCGCTCTTGATGTAGTCCTCAAGGAGCCCGCGGAGCTTGTCCGCGTTCGCCGTGGTGAGGTCGATTTCGTAGCTCTTGCCGTCGAGCGCGAACGTCACCGTCTCATCGGCCTCGCCGCCGTCGAGATCGTCGACGAGAAGGACCTGAACCTTCTGGGCCACTGGATTTCCTTTCATCCTTAAATGCAGTACGCCGGAAAGCAAACCGCTTTTTCCGGGAAAACACAAACCCCCCGGAGATGCTGAGGAGAGACTGCGCAGAGCGGGCCCGCTGGAAACATGCGCGTTTCGGACATAGGCCACGGCTGGTCTACAGGACGGGGAATGGGCCGGGATTGTCGTCGCCAAACAGTGTGGGAAGAGCACGGGAAGGGCACGGGAAGGCCACGGGGAACGGGCCGCGGAAGGGGGCGGGAACGGGCCGGAAGGCCGGACGAGCTTTGGCCAGCGCCTGCCTTTGCCATACGTGCGGGCATAGGTGCGGTCATAGGAGTCGGCATACGCGCGGCCATAGGCGGAGTGATAGGCGTACGGATAGACAAGCGCAAGGCGCGCGCAAAGCCGCGTCAATCGCGCGCCCGCGCGAACCCGCGCGGAGAGCGAGGGCGCGCACGGCGGCGTCGCCCCTTCCTCGCACGTCAGAGGCCGGGACGACTGCGCCGTGTCCGCGCGCGAGCACTGTTCGTACGGAAAACGCGGGACGGGAAGCGCGCACGGAACGGTACGCCGGGCGCACGGGGAACGGGACACGTAGCGCGCGGGGAACGGGCGCGAAGCGCGCGGGGAAGAGGGATGCGCCCGCGCGTTCAGAGATGCAGCAGCATCCGGCAGTTGCCCAAGGTGTTCGGTTTCACTCGTTCGAGGTCGAGGAACTCGGCGACGCCTTCGTCCGGCGAACGCAGCAGTTCGCTGTAGACCTCGGTGTCGACCGGGGTCTCACCGATCTCGACGAAGCCGTGCTTGGCGAAGAAGTTCACTTCGAAGGTGAGGCAGAAAACCCTCCGCACCCCGATCCAGCGCGCCGTGTGGAGGAGCTTCTCCAGCAGCAGATGACCCACCCCCGCGCCCTTGAGCGCGGGGTCGACGGCGAGCGTACGGACTTCGGCGAGGTCCTCCCACATGATGTGCAGCGCCCCGCAGCCGACGACCTCCGCGTTGTCGTCGCGTTCCGCGACCCAGAACTCCTGGATGTCCTCGTAAAGGGTCACGGTCGCTTTGTCGAGAAGGATGCCGCGCCGCGTGTACGGGTCGAGCAGCGCGCGCACGGCGGCCACGTCGGCGGTACGCGCGCGGCGCACCGAGACGGCGGGCGCGGGGAGGGGGTCGGGGACGGGCGGTACGGCTTCGCTGGACATGATCGCGACGCTACCGCTCGCCGTCGTCGTCAGCGGGCCCGGGTGCGGGGGGTGGGGCCGGTGCGGTCGGTGCGGGGGGCTCGGGCTCGGCGGTGGCTTCGGGCTCGGCGACGGGCGCCTCGGCGGCGGGCGCGGTAGTGGCTTCGGGCTCTGCGGGCGCCTCGTCGGCGGGCGCGGGCTCGGCCGAAGACGCGGGCTCCGCGGTAGGCGCGGGCTCGGCAGTGGGCGCGGGCTCCGCGGCCGGCGCCGGCTCGGCGGGGGCCTCCTCCGCGGGCGCGGCTGGGGCGGGCGCGGCCCCGGCGGACGGCGCGGCGTTCGCGGGTGGGGGTTCGTTCGCCGTTTCCGGTCCCTGCACCATCCGCACGGCGTCGCGCAGGGCCTCCTGCTGGTCGGCGCTCATCATGCGGAAGAAGGCGACAAGGGCGGCGGCGCGGTTGTCGCTGCGGCCCCAGTCCTCGTTCATGAGAGAGGCCGCGTAGGCGTCGCGCGTGGAGACGGCCTCGTAGCGGTAGGCACGGCCCTCCGATTCCCGGCGGACCCAGCCTTTCTGATGGAGGTTGTCCATGACCGTCATGACGGTCGTATAAGCGATGGAACGCTCCAGTTTCAGGTCCTCCAGGACTTCGCGGACCGTGACCGGACGGTTCCACTTCCATACGCGGGTCATCACCGCGTCTTCCAGTTCTCCCAAAGGACGGACCACGCGTGCACTGTACGTGCACAAAGCGGCACCATCTCTTCAATTCACGGCAATTCCCGTCGTCGCACGGCAAAAGGGGTGCGCGTCCCGGCGGAACCCGTGAGCGGGTCCCGGGGACACGCACCCCTCGTGACGGCGGGAGCGCGCGACGCGGCGGGCGTCAGTCGCGTGCGGTGGTGTGCTCCGCGCGGGGGCCGCTCTCGGCGCGGGCGAACGCCGCGTCGACGGCGGCGTCCTCCTTGCTCTTGGCCGCGCCGCCCTGGGTCTTGACGATGACCCTGACGAGGCCGATGAAGAAGATGGCCATCACCACGGGCGGCACGAGTGCGGAGACGTAGTCCATGGGGCTCAGAGTAGACCGGGCTAACCGGCCGCGAGCTTCTGGGGTGGTGTGTCCGCCGTGTCCGCATTGACGTCCGCGCTCAGGACGGCGTAGCGGGAGCCGGGGGGCGCCGGGCGGCGCTTGGGCGGGAAGACCTCGGCGGGGGTGGGCACGGCGCCGGGGCGGCGGGCGGGCTGGTCGGGCTTGCGGGCCGGGGTCGCCGGTTTCGCGGGTGCGGGCTTGGCGGGGGCGGGCTTCGCGGGCTCGTCGGCGGCGCGGCCACCGGGCAGGGCGCGCAGCGGGGTACGGGGACCGGGGGCGAGGGCGCGGCCCGCGAGGCGGGCCCGTACCGCCTGCTCGGCGAGCGCCTGGCAGCGCGCGAGGAGACGCGCGGCGGCGGGGTCGTGGCGCAGGGCGCGCAGGGCCGCGAGGTCGTCGGGTCCCGGCTGGTATCCGGCGTCGAGCGCTTCGGCCAGGAGGGGGAGGAAGCCGGCGAGGCTGCCGGGGAGGGCGGCGCGGTAGCGCGCGAGGTCGGCCACGAGGAAGGCCCGCAGCCGCGCGGCCTCGTCCACGGCGGCGTCGACCGCCTGCGAGAGGCGGAGGCAGTCGCGGACGTCGTCCGGGCGGGCGGGTCCTGGCAGCAGGGCGAGGGCGAGGGCACGGCGCACGACGCGCACTTCGTCCGCGCCGAAGACCATGCCGCCCCGGGAAGATCCGTATGGCGTGGGCATGGAAGGACGATACGCACATAACGGGCGAAAATGTGGTTATTGGGGCGGTGGCGTCTCGGGGCCGGAGTGCGGGTCGCGAGGGGCGGGCGCGCCACGCCGGGGCCGGGGTACGAAGGGACGGCGTGCGACGCCGGGGCCGCGCGGGAGCGGGCACGCCACGCCGGAACCGGGGCGCGGGGCCACATGCGGGCGGAGAGACGAACGCGGCGGGCGCGGGCCGTGCGGGCGGCGCGAGGTGAGCGGTGGGCGCGGGCCATGCGGGCGGCGCGAGGTGCGCGGTGGGCGCTGCACCGCCCCTACCACCGCCTCGTACGCCCCCTACGCCCTCAGCTCACCCCCGTGCCCCCGACGCGCCCCACCGCGCCCCTCACCTCCGTCCCGCGTTCCTCTCGTAGACGAGCCGCAGCCCGATGAGTGTCAGCCACGGCTCGTGGTGGTCGATGACCGCGGCCTCGCCGAGGACCATCGGGGCGAGGCCGCCCGTGGCGATGACGGTGACGTCGGCGGGGTCGGGGGCGAGTTCGCGGGCCATGCGCTGGACGACGCCGTCGACCTGGCCCGCGAAGCCGTAGAGGATGCCGGACTGCATCGCCTCGACGGTGCTCTTGCCGATGACGCTGCGCGGTCTGGCCAGCTCGATCTTGCGGAGCTGGGCGCCGCGCAGGCCGAGCGCCTCGACGGAGATCTCGATGCCGGGGGCGATCACGCCGCCGGTGTACTCGCCGCGCGCGGAGACGGCGTCGAAGGTCGTCGCCGTGCCGAAGTCGACGACGATCGCCGGGCCCCCGTAGAGGTGCTGCGCGGCGACCGCGTTGATGATGCGGTCCGTGCCGACCTCCTTGGGGTTGTCCATGAGGATCGGCACGCCCGTCTTCACGCCGGGCTCCACGAGGATCGCGGGGACGTCCCCGTAGTACCTGCGGCTGACCTCGCGCAGTTCGTGGAGCACGGCGGGCACGGTGGAGCAGATCGCGATGCCGTCGATGCCCTCGCCCAGCTCCATGCCGAGCAGCGGGTGGGTGCCCATGAGGCCCTGGAGAAGGACCGCCAGTTCGTCGGCGGTGCGGCGGGAGTCCGTGGAGATCCGCCAGTGCTCGACGATCTCCTCACCGTCGAAGAGACCGAGCACGGTGTGGGTGTTCCCGACGTCGATGGTCAGCAGCATCGCGAGTGTCCTGAAGGGGGAGGCGGGGGCGGGGGGACGGGTCAGCCGTTGTCCGGCTCGCGCAGGTCGAGGCCGATGTCGAGGATCGGCGCGGAGTGCGTGAGCGCGCCGACGGCGAGGTAGTCGACGCCGGTCCCGGCGTAGGCGCGGGCGTTGTCGAGGGTGAGGCGGCCCGAGGATTCGAGCAGGGCGCGCCCGGCGGTGAGGGCGACGGCCTCCTCGGTCTCGGCGGGCGTGAAGTTGTCGAGGAGGACGAGGTCGGCTCCGGCGTCGAGCACTTCGCGGAGCTGGTGGATCGTGTCGACCTCGACCTCGACGGTCAGTCCGGGGAACATCTTCCGCACCGCCTCGAAGGCGGCGGCGACGCCCCCGGCGGCGACGACGTGGTTGTCCTTGACGAGCGCGGCGTCCGAGAGCGACATGCGGTGGTTGACGCCGCCGCCGCGGCGCACGGCGTACTTCTCCAGGGCGCGCAGGCCGGGCGTCGTCTTGCGGGTGTCGCGCACCCGCGCCTTCGTCCCGGCGAGCGCGTCGGCCCAGGCGCGGGTCGCCGTCGCGATGCCGGAGAGCCGGTTGAGCAGGTTGAGGGCGCTGCGCTCGGCGGTGAGCAGGTCGCGGGTGCGGGTCGTGACGCTGAGCAGCTTCTGCCCGGCGTGCACCGCGTCGCCGTCGGCGACGTGCCGCTCGACCTCGAACTCCTCGGTCGCGACGAGCGAGATGACGGCCTCGGCGATGTGCAGCCCGGCGACGACGCCGTTCTCGCGCGCGGTGAAGTCGGCGGTCGCGACGGCGTCGGCGGGGACGGTCGCGAGCGAGGTCACGTCCTCGCCGCCGTCCAGGTCCTCGGCAAGGGTCAGGTAGGCGATGTCCTCGACGTGGACGGGGTCGAGGCCGCCCGCGGCGAGGAGCGCGGCGAGCGCGGGGTCGAGGCCGCAGACGTCCTCGCCGTCCTCGTGCTCCCCGGCGTCGTGGCCGCCGCAGGCACAGCCCGCGCCGCAGCCGCCGCCCGCTCCCGCGTCGTCGGCGGGCAGCAGCGGCAGCGCGGCCCCTGGCGCGGCTGCGGGAGTGGGCTCGGTCGGCTCGGGCTGCTCGGGACTGGTGCTCACGGTCGGGGCTCCTGGTGCGGTACGGGTGGTACGGGTCGTGCGGGCGCCGTGGTCGCGCCCGCGGGTGGTGCGCGCGGTCCGGGTGGTGCGCGTCGTGCGGTACGTACGAGTGTGACCGCCCGCGCCGCGGGGCGCGGCGGGCCGGGCGGTCGCGGGTACGTGCGTGCGTACGGAGAGTACGCGTTCGCACGGACACTCGGCTGCCCGTCCGGGCGTACGGAGCGGTACGTACGACAGTCGTACGGCGCGCGGGGCCGGGTACGGGCGGGCGGGGGCGCCTCGGTCGGGCGGGCGTCTCACCCGTACGAGTGAGCGAGGTCAGTCGTGCGGACGGGTGGGCGGGAAGGTGGTGCCGCTCGTGGGCCGCAGGCGCGGGGTGTGCGTCGCGGCGTCCAGGGTGACGACGATATGCCGTGCGCCGGCGGTGTCGTCGCGCTCGGGATGGTCCTCGCGCCAGTGGCAGCCGCGCGTCTCCTCGCGCGCGAGCGCGGCCTCGGTGAGGACGCGGGCGACGGTGAGGAGGTTGGTGGCCTGCCAGGTGTCGACGCCGGGCTCCGCGGGCTTGGCCTCGGCGGCGTGGGCACGCAGCGCGTCGAGCGCTTCGGCGGTCGCGCGGAGCGAGGCGGCCGAACGCAGCACGCTCGCGCCCTCGCTCATGGCGCGCTGTACGGCGAAACGATCCTCCGCCGCCTGGAGCACCTCCGTGCGAACCGGTTCGCGAACCGGTTCGCGCACGGCCTGGTGTCGGTTGTCCGGGCCGCTGGATCGTTCCGCCGCTGTCGCGGGAGCACGTTCCGCCGCCTCGTGCCCCGCGACGAGGTGCGCGGCGATGCGCTCCGCGTACACGAGCCCTTCGAGGAGCGAGTTGGACGCGAGCCGGTTGGCGCCGTGGACGCCGGTGCAGGCCACCTCCCCGCAGGCGTAGAGCCCGGGCACGGTCGTCCGCCCGTCGGTGTCGGTGCGGACGCCGCCGGAGGCGTAGTGCGCGGCGGGCGAGACGGGGACGGGCGCGGTGACGGGGTCGATGCCGTGGGCGCGGCAGGCGGCGAGAATCGTGGGGAAACGGTTCTCCCACATCTCCGCGCCGAAGTGCCTGGCGTCGAGGTACATGTGCGTCGTGCCCTGCTCGCGCATGCGCCGGGTGATGGCCTTGGCGACGATGTCGCGCGGGGCGAGTTCGCCGAGTTCGTGCTGCCCGGTCATGAAGCGGACGCCGTCCGCGTCGACGAGGTGCGCGCCCTCGCCCCGTACCGCCTCCGAGACCAGCGGCTGCTGGCCCTCGGCGCCGGGGCCGAGGAAGAGGACGGTGGGGTGGAACTGGACGAACTCCAGGTCGCTGACCTCGGCGCCCGCGCGCAGCGCGAGGGCGACGCCGTCGCCGGTCGAGACCGGCGGGTTCGTCGTCGCGGCGAAGACCTGCCCCATGCCGCCCGTCGCGAGGACGACGGCGGGGGCGAGGACGGCGCCGACGCCGTCGTGCTGGCCCTCACCCATGACGTGCAGCGTGATACCGGCGGTGCGCCCCCCGGCGTCCTTGAGGAGGTCGAGGGCAAGGGCGTTCTCGATGGTCGGGATCGCCTTGGCCCGCACCGCCTCGACGAGCGCGCGCGAGACCTCCGCGCCGGTCGCGTCGCCGCCCGCGTGGACGATGCGGCGCCGGTGGTGGCCGCCCTCGCGGGTGAGGGCGATCTCCGTACCGCCCTCTTCGGTGTCCTCGGTGTCGAAGCGCGCGCCCGTCCCGATGAGACGGCGCACGGCGCCGGGGCCCTCGGTGACGAGGAGGCGCACGGCGTCGAAGTCGCACAACCCCACGCCCGCGACGAGCGTGTCGTCGAAGTGCTGCTCGGGCGTGTCGCCCTCGCCGAGCGCGGCGGCGATCCCGCCCTGTGCCCAGCGCGTCGAGCCGTCGTCCAGGCGCGCCTTGGTGACGACGACGGTACGCAGCCCGGCCGCCTCGCAGCGCAGCGCGACGGTGAGCCCGGCGACGCCGGAGCCGACCACGACGACATCCGCCTCGCGGCGCCAGCCGGGGGCGGGCGCGGGGAGGCGCAGGGTCTCGGGAGGTATCGGGGACTTTTCGGTGCTCATGGTCTGGCTCCGGAGGCGGGAGAGGGTGCGGGCCCGGAGGCCGGGGCCAGCGGGAGGTTGTCGATGAGGCGGGTCGCGCCGACGCGGGCCGCGACGGCGAGGACCGCTTCCCCTGTCGCGGGCAGCGTGTCCGCGACCTCGGTGAAGTCGGCGGGGTCGACGAGCGCGAGGTAGTCGAGGACGACGGGCGGAGCGGCGTGCGCGGCCTCGTCGAGCACACGGCGCGCGGCGGCGCGTACGGCCGCGGGGTCCTCGCCGCGCGCGGCGGCGTCCTGCCCCGCGTACAGCGCCCGCGAGAGCGCCAGCGCGCTGCGGCGCTCGTCCTCGGAGAGGTAGCGGTTGCGGCTGGAGCGGGCGAGTCCGTCGCTCTCGCGCGCGGTGGGCACGGAGACGATCTCGATACCGAAGGCGAGGTCGCGCACCATGCGGCGGACGAGCGCGAGCTGCTGGGCGTCCTTCTGGCCGAAGAGGGCGAGGTCGGGGCGTACGAGGTGGAACATCTTGCCGACGACCGTGAGCATCCCGTCGAAGTGGCCCGGTCGGCTCGCGCCTTCGAGGCGCTCGCCCATGGGGCCGGCGCTGATCCGCACCTCGGGCGCGCCGCCGGGGTAGACCTCGTCGACGGAGGGGGCGAGGACGTGGTCGGCGCCCGCGGAACCGGCGATGTCGAGGTCGGCTTCGAGGGTGCGCGGGTAGCGGTCGAGGTCCTCGCCCGCGCCGAACTGCAGGGGGTTGACGAAGACGGTGACGACGACCTGCCCCTCGGGCCCGGCGAGCGCGCGGGCCTCGCGGACGAGGCTCGCGTGACCCTCGTGGAGCGCGCCCATCGTCATGACGAGGGCGCGGCGGCCCGCGGGGCGCGGGAGGGCGTGGAGGGCTGCGGCGGTGGTGAGGAGGAAGGGGGGTGGGGTGGCGGTTCCGGCGGGGGTGGTGGTCCCGGCGGAGGTGCCGGCGGTGGCGGGGTGCGGGGCGGTCATTCGGTTCCTCCGGTGGGGTCGGCGGGGCCTGGGCCTCCGGAGTGCGGGGGGTCCGTGGGGGGCGGGTCGGTGCGCGGCGGGTCCGTGCGGGGCGGGTCCGTGGGGGGGTGCGGGGGTTCGGCGAGGACGTCGAGGAGGTCTTCGGCGAGTTCCGCCTTGAGCAGGCCGTGGCTCAGGGCGCGGTCGGCGGTGGCGCGGGCCATGGCGAGGTAGCCGGGGAGCGTCTGCGGCGCGTGCGTACGGAGCTGTTCGATGTGGGCGGCGACGGTGCCCGCGTCGCCGCGCGAGACGGGCCCGGTGAGTGCCGCGTCGCCGGAGCGCAGCGCGTTGTCGAGGCTCGCGCCGAGGAGCGGGCCGAGCATGCGGTCCGGCGCGTCGACCCCGGCGGTGCGGAGCAGGTCCATGGCCTGGGCGACGAGGGTGACGAGGTGGTTCGAGCCGAGGGCGAGGGCCGCGTGGTAGAGCGGGCGGGCGTCCTCGGCGATCCACTCGGGCTCGCCGCCCATCTCGATGACGAGCGCCTGCGCGGCGAGCCGCAGTTCCTCGGGCGCGGTGACCCCGAAGGAGCAGCCCGCGAGGCGCTGCACGTCGACGGGTGTGCCTGTGAACGTCATGACGGGGTGCAGCGCGAGCGGCAGCCCTCCGGCACGGACGACGGGGTCGAGGACCTTGGTCCCGTACCGCCCCGAGGTGTGCACGAGGAGCTGCCCGGGGCGGACCGCGCCGGTCTCGACAAGTCCGGCGACGAGTCCGGGGAGGGCGTCGTCGGGAACGGTGAGGAGGACGAGCTGGGCGCGCGCGAGGACCTCGTCGGGGGTCATGAGGGGGACGTCGGGCAGGAGGCTCGCGGCGCGCCTGCGGGAGGCGTCGGAGACGCCGGAGACGGCGACGGGCCGGTGCCCGGCGAGGGCGAGCGAGGCGGCGAGCGCGGGGCCGACACGGCCGGCACCGACGACGCCGACATCGAGGCGGGCGGGGCGCGAGGCGGGGTCGGGGGGCGGGGTGTTCACCGGGCGGTCCCGAGGGGTTGAGGGGTGGGGGGTTGTGGGGTGGGGGGTGTGGTGGGGGTGCTTGATGCGGGGGGCGCGCTCGGTGCGGGGTGCGCGGTGGGGGCCGCCTGCGCGGTGAGTGTGGCGGGCGAGGGGTGCGCGGGGGTCGCGGTGGGTGTGCCCGGCGCGGGGCTCGGGGCGGGCGCGGCGGGCGCCGGAGTCGCGGCGGGCGAGGGGTCCGCGCTCACCTCGGGGCGCGAGCCGTGGCGGCTCGGCGGGTTCGTGTGGGTCACTGCGGGGCCTTCCGTTCCAGTCCGCTGCCGGTACCGGACGATTTCTCGTCATGCTAACGCGAAGGCGGCCGGGTGGGGCGGCGGGGCGGTACGAGGGGGCGGGTGGGGCGAAAGGGGCTGAGGAGGTGGGGGCGGCCGAGGCGGAGGCGGAGAAGGGCGGGGCGGGGGCGGAAAAGGGTGAGGCGGAGGACGGCTGCCACAAGGGGCGGTTATCGGCTGGTACGACCTTCAACGCCCTCTGTGGATAACTTTGGGCGCTCGTTTTGACGGCTTGCCATGATCTATCCAACGACCGGAACGAACGACCGAGCGACGGACGAGAGGAGCGGCGGCGATGGCTGACGCGAAGACGGCGGCGGAGCGGGCCGAGGTGGCGGAGCAGGACGAGGGGGTGGCTCTCCAGCGGCGGCGCAGGGACGCACAGCGGGCGGCGCGGCGGGCGTTGAGCAGACCGCGGATGCGGGACTCGCTGGGGGAACGGGTCGAGGAGCTGGCGCGGCTGGCCGGCACGGTCGCCGACCTGGACGAGTCGGTGGACATCTACGGCGGCGGGATCGTCGCCGAGCTGGAGGAACGGGTCGCCGGGCTGCTCGGTACGGAGGCCGCCGCGTTCTTCCCGACCGGGACGATGGCGCAGCAAGTCGCCCTGCGCGCCTGGGCCGGGCGGACGGGGAATCCTGTCGTGGCGCTGCACCCGCTGGCGCACCCGGAAGTGCACGAGCGGGACGCGCTCCACACGGTGAGCGGGCTGCGCACGGTGCACCCGACGCGGGCTCCGCGGCTGCCGACCGCGGCGGAGGTGGCGGCGCTGGAGGAGCCGTTCGGGACGCTGATGCTGGAGCTGCCGCTGCGCGACGCCGGTTTCGTCCTGCCGAGCTGGGATGAGCTGGTCGACGTGGTCGCGGCGGCGCGTGAGCGGGACGCGGTCGTGCACTTCGACGGGGCACGGCTGTGGGAGACGGAGACGCACTTCGGGAAGGATCTGCGGGAGATCGCGGCGCTCGCGGACAGCGTGTACGTGTCCTTCTACAAGTCGCTCGAAGGGCTGGGCGGAGCGGTGCTCGCCGGTCCGCAGCAGCTCGTCGACGAGGCGCGGGCCTGGCGGCACCGGTACGGGGGCCAGATCTTCCAGCAGTTCCCGACCGCGCTGAGTGCCTTGATCGGCCTGGACCGAGAGCTGCCCCGGCTGCCGGAGTACGTGGCGAGAGCGCGCGAGGTGTCGGCAGCGCTGCGGCGGGGCCTGGAGCGGTCCGGGGTGTCCTGGTACCGGCTGCACCCGGAGGTGCCGCACACGCATCAGTTCCAGTTGTGGCTGCCGTACGCGGCGAGGGAGCTGGACGAGGCGGGGATCGCGCAGGCGCGGGAGCGGAGCGAGAGCCTGTTCGGCGCGTGGCACGACCAGCAGGTGCCGAGGCTCGCGTTGACGGAGGTGACCGTCACCGGGGCGGCACTGGAATGGCCGGACGAGGAGATCGAGGAGGCGGTCGCCGATTTCGTGGGCCGCCTGGAGAAGGGCGGCCGGACGGGAGAGGGGCAGCGGGAGGAGGGCTGAGGCGCCGGTCGCGGAGCGGGCTCGGCGTGGCGGGCTGCATGGGCCGGGTTCCGCGGGGCTTGGTCCGCTGGGCTCGGTCGTCGGCTCGGGCCTGCGGGGCCGGGGCTGCGGGGCTGGGCCTGTGCGGCCGGGGCTGCGGGGCCGGGGCTGCGGGGCCGGGGCTGCGGGGCCGGGCCTGTGCGGCCGGGGCTGCGGGGCCGGGAGGCGAGATCCGGATGCGAGCCTGAGGTGCGAGGCCGGGGGCGGGCGATGTGGGCTGACGGGAGGGGGTGGGGGCGGGGCACCATGGTGCGGTGAGCGTCATCATCGACATTGCCGGGCTGCCCCACGACCGGGTCCGCGTGAAGCCCTCGCCGCTGGCGGAGCTGGGCATGGCGCTGCACGCGTTCACGGAGTCCCGGCACCATCCGCGGCTCGCGGCGTGGGTGACGGCGACCACGGCGCGTCTGGACCCGCACCTGGCCGACCGGCTGGAGGAGGCGAGGTTCCTGTGGGGCGCGACGTTCTCGGACGTCTTCACGGCCTTCGCGGGGCTGCCGGCGGAGGAGGAGGCGCAGCCGGCCGGGACCCTCGCCGGGGAACTGGACCTCCTGGACCGGGTGCCGGACGAGGACTTCGTGGCGGCGCTCCTGGAGTCGGTGTGCGACCCCTCGTACGGGGCGTACGGGGCGCGGATACCGAGTCCGCTGACGGACGCCGTGGTGAGGCGCCGCACGCTGACGCTGGCGGCGGCGCAGGGCCGGCCCCTGGTCGACTTCACGCAACGGGTCCTCGCCGATCCGGGGTGGGCGCGGGAGTGGTTCCGGGGCCTGATGACGGAGTGCGAGGAGGCGTTCTTCGCCGATACGTGGCAGCGGGTGGGGCCGGGGCTCGCGGCCGACGCGCGGCATACGGCGGAGTTGCTTCGCCGCAGGGGGCTCGGCGCGGCTCTCGCCCACGCCTCCCCGGCCATCACGTACGACGAGGAGACAGGGCGCATCACGGTGGACAAACTCACCGCGGCGCGGACCGCTGCCGCGCGGCAGGGGCTGACGCTTGTGCCGACGCGGCTGGGCAGCCCGCACCTGATGGTGCTGCACCGGCACGGCTGGCAGCCGGTGCTGCACTACCCGGTCGCCTCGCAGGACCCGCCACCGGGGCCGACGGTGGAGGAGCTGACGCTGCGGATGGAGGCGCTCGCGCACCCGGTACGGATGCGGATGTGCCGACTGCTCTCACGCTCGGCGTACAGCACGATCGGGCTGGCGGAGGCGCACGGGCTGAGCGCCCCGGAGATCTCGCGGCACCTCGCGGTGCTGAAGCGGGCGGGCCTGGTCACTTCGAGCCGGCGCGGCCGTTACGTGCTGCACGAGCTGGACCTCGAACTCGTGGCCCGGCTGGGGACGGACTTCGTGGGGCATTTGCTGCGGTGAGCGGGGCGCCGGGAGGTCCGGGCCGAGGAGGGGACGAGAACTGACGGAAGGGAGGGAGGAGATGCGCGAGTCGGTGATTCAGGCGCCGGGGCCGCCGCCGACGCGGACGATGCCGGTCTCGTAGGCGAGGACGACGACCTGCACGCGGTCACGCAGGCCGAGCTTGGTGAGGACGCGGCCGACGTGGGTCTTCACGGTGGCCTCGGAGAGGACGAGCCTGGCGGCGATCTCCCCGTTGGACAGGCCCTGCGCCACGAGCCGCATGACTTCCTGCTCGCGGCCGGTGAGCCGGTCGAGTTCGGGGTGGGTGGCGGGGCCGGTGCCGGGAAGCATCGGGGCGAAGCGGTCGAGCAGCCGGCGCGTGGTGCTCGGCGCGACCACGGCGTCCCCGCTGTGCACGGCGCGGATCGCGGCGACCAGTTCGCTGGGCGGCACGTCCTTGAGCATGAAGCCGCTGGCCCCCGCGCGCAGGGCGGAGAAGGCGTACTCGTCGAGGTCGAAGGTGGTGAGGATCAGCACGCGCGGCGCACCGGCCCGCTCATGAATCCGGCGCGTCGCCTCGACCCCGTCGAGCCGCGGCATCCGTACATCCATCAACACGACATCGACCTCGACACGCTCCAGCACCTCAAGCGCCTCCAACCCGTCCCCCGCCTCACCGACCACCTCCAGATCCCCCTGCGAGGCCAGCACCATCCGGAACCCGGCCCGGAGCAGAGCTTGGTCATCGACGAGGAGGATGCGGATGGGAGCGGAGGGCGAGGGGGGAGCGGGAGTGCCGGAGTCGGCGGGGCCGGGGCTCGGGTGGCCTGGGGCGGGATTGCTGGGGGCGGCGCTGCCGGGGCCGGGGGTGGCGGGGCCCGTGGGGCCTTGGGTGGTTGGCCCGGGGCCTGGGGTGCCTGGGGTGCCCGGGGCAGAGGTGGAGTCGTTAATGCTGGCTGTGCCGGGGAGAGGGCTGCCTGAGCCGAGGGCGCCGGGAAGAGGAGCGCCTGGGCGGAAGGCGCGAGGGCTGCTCGGGCGTGGGCTGTCAGCGCGTGACCCCGGAGTGCTCGGGTCGGGGGTGTCGCGGCGTGGGGGTGAGGTGGGCGGCATGGGGTTCCTTCGGGGACGGGGCGGAGGTGGGCGCCCGGCGGGAGCGCGGCGTGCGCGGAGGTGAGGGGCGGGCGGGTGTGGTGTGGGCGGGGGCCGGGGTGAGGAGAGAGAGCGAGGTGGGCGGGCGGAGCGGCGCGGGGTGGGTGGGGTGGGAGGGGGCGGGGGGCGGGGGGGGGAGGCCCCCCGGAGGGTCAGGTTGTTTTTAGGGGGAGGAGGGCGCTGATGCGGAAGCCTCCTCCCGGTCGGGGGCCCGCGTCGAGGGTGCCGCCGACCATGCCGACGCGTTCGCGCATGCCGATGAGGCCGTGGCCGGCGCCGTCGGCGCCGCGGTCGGTGGCGAGTGCGGTGGGGGCGCCGCGGCCGTCGTCCTCGATGAGGAGGCCGAGGCCGTCGTCGAAGTAGACAAGGCGGACGCTGGCCCCGGCGTCGGGGCCGCCGTGTTTGCGGGTGTTGGTGAGGGCTTCCTGCACGATGCGGTACGCGGTGAGTTCGACGCCGCGCGGGAGTTGCCGTACCGCGCCCTCGATGCGGAAGTCGACGGGCAGCCCGGCGCCTCTGACCTGCTCGATCAGCTCGTTCATCTGGTCGACGTCGGGTTGGGGCACGTACTCGCCCGCTTCACGGGGTTCGCCGGTGCGCAGCACGCCCAGCAGTCGGCGCATCTCGGCGAGGGCCTGTCGGCCGGTCGCGGAGATGGTTTCCAGGGCGGTACGGGCCTGTTCGGGCGAGCCGTCGAGTACGTAGGCGGCGCCGTCGGCCTGGACGACCATGACGGAGACGTTGTGGGCGACGACGTCGTGGAGTTCGCGGGCGATGCGGGCGCGTTCGGCGGCGACGGCGACCTTCGCCTGTGCCTCGCGTTCGCGTTCGAGGCGGGCGGCGCGTTCTTCGAGGTGGGCGAAGTAGGCGCGGCGGGTGCGCAGGGAGTCGCCCATGACCCACGCCAGGACGAAGGGCACCATCAGGATGCCGGTGAAGAAGATCGCCTCGGAGGTGCCGGTGGTACGGGTGGGCCAGCGCACCTCCGCGAGCGGTGCGGCGAGGAAGGCGCCGACGAGGGCGAGGCGCGAGGACCAGCGCGCGCCTTGGGACGCGGCAGTGTAGACCGCGACGAGGAGTGCGAAATCGCCGACGAAGACCTGTACGTCGAGGACGAGTTGGGCGACGCCGAGGACGATGGCGAGCAGCAGGACGCGTTCGGGGCTGCGGCGGCGCAGCCCGACGACGCAGCCGAGGCCGATCAGGACGATGACGGACAGCGGGATGCTGCGTTGCCCGTGCTGGCCCGCGAAGGTGAGGAGCGTCACGACGACGAGGAGCACGGCCCAGCACCCGTCGACCCACGAGGGGTGTCTGCGGATGAGGTCGTAGAGGCGCTGCACGTTGCCCAGCGTAGGAACGGGGACGAGGGGGAGGGGTCAGCCGAAGGGCCGATCCGGAAGCGATCACCGTACTCCCCAAGGTGGAGAGACCCCCCTCCGCCCCGGTCACCGGCCCCCGCGCCACCCGGGGTCGCGGGCCCTCGGCCCCCACTCACCCGGCCAGCATTTCCAGTCACCCGGGCCCGCCACGCCACACGCTCCAGGCACCTGGGCTCACCGGTCCCCCGCTCACCCCGGCCCACCACTCGGCCCAGTCACCCCAGCCTCACCACTCCCCCCCACTCACCCCGGCCCGCGACCCACCCCGCACGCCCCGGCCCGCTCCCGCTCACCGCCGCCCGCAGCACCCCGCTTACGCTCCACCACCCCGCTCCCCCTCACCGCCGCCCCCAGCGCCCCGCTCACCCTTCACCGCCCCGCCTCCCCCTCGCCCCGGGCCCCCTCCCCCAACAGCGCCGACAGCCCCGGCGCGTCCGGCATGGCCCGTACTGCCGTGCCCGTCCCGTCCGCTCCGAGCCCCACCGTCTGGAGCAGCCACCCGAAGGCCCCCAGCCCGGCGGGGTCGGTCAGCTCGCTCGCCTCCCCGGCCCCCGCCAGCGCCCGGACGTACGCGGCCGGGTCGGTGCTCGCCAGGGACAGGGGTGGTCTGCTCCCCGCGAGGCCGAGCGCGCGGAGCGCCTCGCGTTGGCGGGTGAGGGTCGCCGGGCCATGGTGCGCGGTCGCGGCGGCGCAGGCGTCGAGTGCCACGTGGGCGGTGAGGTCCGTCGTGCCGTCCGGTACGGGGGCGACCTCGCGGCCCGCGCGAAAAGCGGTGAGCGTTCCGAAGGCGGGGCGTGTGTGCGCGGAGTGCGCGTAGTCGACGGCGACGGCGAGACCTCGCCCGAGGTGCGAGACGGCCGCGGCCCAAGCCGCATCACGCCCCGTGCCCGGCTCGGCCCGCAACCCCGGCTCGACCTGCACCCCCAGCTCAGCCAGCACCCCCGGCTCGGCCCGCAATCCTGGGTCAGCCCGCACCCCCGGCTCGACCCGCCCACCAGCCCCGCCCCGCAACCCCGCCCCGACACGACCCGAACCGACACCACCCCCCGCCCCGGCCCCAGCCCCCGCACCGGAACACACCTCGCCCTCCCCCATCGGCCACCACCGCGCCAGCCACTCCGCGTCCGCGCCGCTCACGGGCTCGCCGAGCCGCTCGCTCCCGTCCGGTGCGACGAGGACGATCCGTGCGACGCCCTCCGCGTCCGTCTCGACGACGTCGACGGGCACGTTGTCGAGCCACTCGTTGGCGAAGAGCAGACCGGTGAGCCCGTGGCCGGGGATCTCCTCGCCCCAGCCGATGCGCGCGTCGAGCCCTTCCGGCCGGGGGGCGCGCTCGACCCCGTACGGGCGCACTCGCGCGGCGGTCGCCGGGGGGAGGGCGGCGAGGACGCCGGTGAGGAGTTCACCGCGACCGGCGCCGATGTCCACGAAGTCGAGCGCGGGCGGGGTGCCGAGCACGGTGTCCACCTCGGTGAGGAGGCGGGCGACGGCCCGTGCGTAGAGGGGGGAGGCGTGCACGGAGGTGCGAAAGTGCGCGGCGGGTCCCGGCCCGGCGGAGCGGTAGAAGCCGCCCGGCCCGTAGAGGGCCGTGGCCATGGCTTCGCGCCACGGGAGCGGCCACGGCGGCGGTACGGAGGAGGCTTCGGGGGCGGCGGGTCGAGCGGTCACACGCGCACCCTAGCCAGGCGGCCCGGCCCTCGTTCCCCCATACGAACCCGCAGCGCCATCGCGTACGGCCCCCGCAAGCACGCACCGCCCGCGCGAGCCGCCTCCGCGTCGGCCCGCACCCCTCACCGGAACCGGCCCGCCCCGCACGGCACCCCCTGCCTCCCTGCCCCCTGCCCCCTGCCCCCTACTTGTCGATATCCCCCACCACAAAGAACAGCGACCCCAGAATCGCCACCATGTCCGCCACCAGTGTCCCCGGCAGCAGCTCCGTCAGCGCCTGGATGTTGTTGAAGGACGCCGAGCGGAGCTTGAGGCGGTACGGCGTCTTCTCGCCCTTCGACACCATGTAGTAGCCGTTGAGGCCGAGGGGGTTCTCGGTCCACGCGTACGTGTGGCCCTCGGGCGCCTTCAGGACCTTGGGGAGGCGCTGGTTGACGGGGCCGGGCGGCAGTTCGGCGAGGTGGTCGAGGCAGGCTTCGGCGAGGTCGAGGGAGTTGTGGGTCTGGTCGAGGAGGCACTCGAAGCGGGCGAGGCAGTCGCCCTCCTCGCGGGTGACGACGCGGAGCACGTCCTGGAGTTCCCCGTAGGCGAGGTACGGCTCGTCGCGGCGGAGGTCGAAGTCGACGCCGGAGGCGCGTGCGAGGGGCCCGCTCACCCCGTACGCGTGGACGGTGCGCGCGGAGAGGACGCCGACGTCGCGGGTACGGCCGCGGAAGATCTCGTTGCCGAGGATGAGCCCGTCGTAGTCGGGCATCCGCTCGCGGACGCGCGCGAGCGCGGTGCGGACGCGCTCCGGCCAGCCGAGCGGGATGTCCTCCTTGAGGCCGCCGACGCGGTTGAACATGTAGTGCATCCGGCCGCCGGAGACCTCCTCCATGACGGCCTGGAGTTCCTCGCGCTCGCGGAAGGCGTAGAACATGGGCGTGATGCCGCCGAGTTCGAGCGGGTACGAGCCGAGGAACATGAGGTGGTTGAGGACGCGGTTGAGTTCGGCGAGGAGGGTGCGCAGCCAGACGGCGCGCTCGGGGACCTCCATGCCGAGCATCCGCTCGACGGCCATGACGACGCCGAGTTCGTTGGAGAACGCGGAGAGCCAGTCGTGCCGGTTCGCCAGCATGATGATCTGACGGTAGTCGCGGGCCTCGAAGAGTTTCTCCGCGCCGCGGTGCATGTATCCGATGACGGGTTCGGCGCTCACGATCCGTTCGCCGTCGAGGACGAGCCGCAGCCGCAGCACGCCGTGCGTGGAGGGGTGCTGGGGGCCGATGTTCAGCACCATGTCGGTGCTCTCGGCCGCGCCGCCAATGCCGATCACGGTCTCCGTCATGGTTTCAGTCTCTCGCACCTACGCTGGACGGATGGAGACGGGGACGCGCGCGGGCGCGGACGACGGCATAGCGGACGGCGGCGGCACGGGCCGAAGCGGCGGTACGGACCGGGGCGACGGCATGGCTCCGGGGGCCGGCACGAGCCCCACCGGCCCCGCGGCCCCGTCCGGCCGTACGGCCCGCGACGGTGAAGCTCCCGCCGGCCCCCGCACTCCCCCACCCCCCGGCGCTCCCCCGGGCGCACCCCCCGCCGACACCCCCTGGCTCCGTCTCCCCCGTCAGGTCCTCGCCCTCCGCCGTCTGCTCCTCTCCCTCTGCACCGTCCCGCTCACCGTCCTCGTCGCCGGGCTCGTGGGCTGGCTCGCGGGACCGGTGTGGGCGCTCTTCGCGTTGCTGCCGCTCGCCGTGCTCGCCTGCGGCTGGGTGCTGCTCGCGCGGAACTGGCACTCGTGGGGCTACCGCGAGCGCGCCGACGACCTGCTTCTCGCGCGCGGGGTGCTGTGGCGGCGCGAGACGATCGTCCCGTACGGGCGGATGCAGCTCGTCGAGGTGACCTCGGGCCCGGTGGAGCGCCGCTTCGGCCTCGCGAGCGTGCAGTTGCACACGGCGGCGGCGGCGAGCGACGCGCGCGTCCCCGGGCTCGTCCCGGCGGAGGCCGAACGGCTGCGCGACCGGCTCACCGCGCTCGGCGAGGCCCGATCGGCGGGCCTGTGAGCGGCACGGCCGGGCTGCCGACGGGCCCGTACGAGGGTCCGTACGAGGCGCCACCGCCACACCCTCACGAGCCACCACCCCCGGGCCCTCACGAGCCACGACTGCCAGGCTCCTACGAGCCACCGCCGCCGGGCCCGTACGCAAAAACGCCGCCCGCAGGCCCCGCCCACGCCGCCCCCGTCCTCCTCCCCGGCCCGGAGCCCCGCCCCGAACGCCGCCTCCACCCCCTCACCCCCCTCCGCCGCGCCTGGGCGCCCGTCGCCGTCATCCTCGGCTGGGCGGTGCACGACCCGAACGGGACGTACCGGCAGCTGTCGGCGCTCGCGACCGGGACGCTCGTGCTCGCGAGTCTCGGCGTGATCCTCGTCGCCTGCGTGTACGGGGTGCTGAGCTGGTGGGTGACGTGGTTCGCGGTGACGGAGAGCGAGTTGCGCATCCGGTCGGGGGTGCTGTTCCGGCGTACCGCGCACATCCGTCTCGACCGGCTCCAGGCCGTGGACGTGACGCGTCCGCTGCTCGGGCGGCTCGCCGGGGTCGCGAAGCTGAAGCTCGACGTGGTGGGCGCGAAGTCGAGGGACGAGCTGGCGTATCTCGCGGAGGCGGAGGCGCGGGTGCTGCGCGCCGAACTGCTCGCGCGGGCCGCGGGGGGCGCGGTGCGGGGGCCGGACGAGGCGGAGCGGCGGGTGCTGTGGCGGGTGGCGCCGGGGCAGCTCGCGGGGTCCGTGCTGCTGAGCGGTGGCCTGTTCGGTTCGCTGTGCGGCGCGGCGTTCGTGTCGTGGCTGCTGTGGACGGCATCGCACAGCCTGTGGTCGATCGCCGTGACGGCGGTCCCGATCGTGGGCGGCGCCGCGACGAAGCTGTTCCGCGCGTACGCGAACGCCTACGACTGGACGGTCGGCGAGTCGCCCGACGGGCTGCGTCTGGACCACGGGCTCCTGGAGACGGCGCACGAGACGGTGCCGCCGGGCCGGGTGCAGTCGGTACGGCTCGTGGAGCCGCTGCTGTGGCGGGCCTTCGGGTGGGTGCGGGTCGAGCTGCACGTGGCGGGCTCGCAGAACTCGGTGCTGGTCCCGGTCGCGCCGTACGCGGCGGGCCGGGCGCTCGTGGCGCGGGTGCTGCCGGGTACGGGGGTGCCGGAGCCGGTACGTCCCCCGGCCCGCGCGCGCTGGCGCCTCGCGTGGTGGTGGCGGGGCCAGGGCCTCGCGGTGGACGGGCACCTCTTCGTCGCCCGGCAGGGTGTGCTGCGCCGTACGACCTCGCTCGTCCCGCACGCGAAGGTGCAGAGCGTCCACTTCACGCAAGGGCCCTGGGAACGTGCCCTCGGCCTCGCCTCGCTCGCCGTCGACCACGGCGCGAACGGTACGGTCCGGGCCCGCGCCCGCGCGGCCGACGAGGCGCGCACCGTCTTCCACGCCCAGGCCGCCCGCTCCCGCACGAGCCGCAAGGCGTCCCCGCCCGCCCAGTGGTCGCGCGAGCGCCCCTGAGCCACGGCGCGGGGAGCCTCGCGAGGGCGTCGCGCGTGCTCTCGGCGTCGGGAGCGGTCATGCGCCGACGCTCGCTGCCCGAAGACGCGCGCGCACGCCGTTTCCCCGCCTCCGCGGTGCCCCGTACACGCCGAAGGCGCGGACCACGTGGCCCGCGCCTTCCTGCCGTCACAAGCTGCGGAGGTCAGGCCCCCATCGCCTGGCGCAGTCCCCCGACGTCGAGCTGTTCCGTCTCGTCGTGCGCCGTGAGGTCGATGACCTCCTCCGTCGCGGCGGCCTCGGCCGCCTCCTGGCCCACGACATCGGCGAGGTCGGCGTGCTGCACGGCCTCACGGACGGCGGCGGGGACCTCGGCGGGGTGGGGGGCCGGTTCGGCGGCGCCGTGCGTGCCGAAGAAGTCGAAGCTGCCCTGCGGGACCGGGCGGCGCGGGGCCGGGGCCGGGCCGAAGGCGGAGGCGGCGGCGATCTGGCGGCGGGCGGGCGGGAGCGAGGCGGCGGACCGGGGCGAACCGTGCTCCGCGGGGGCCTGCGCGGCCGTACGGGACTCGGCAGCCGTACCGGGCCGGGCAGCCGTACGGGGCCGGGCGTCCTTGCCGGCCTGGGCCGCGCGGTGCGCGAGGGCGGTCAGGGCCGCGTTCGCGCGCCCGTACAGCTCCGGTGTGGGCCGGGTGCCGGGGGGCACGGGCGGCTGCGGGGCCGGGCGGCGGTCGGTGCCCGCCGGGGGGAGGGCGCGGGCCGGGGAAGCGGCTTCGATGGCGAGCCTGCGGCGGCCTTCGAGTGCGTTGGCGCGGCCGGTCTCGGCGGCGGCGTAGCGGCGCAGGAGGGCGGCGTGCTCGTTGCGCAGCGCGGCGAGTTCGGCGCGCTTGGCGCGGACCTTGCGGGCGAGTTCGCCCCGCTGCTCGCGTGATTCCTCCAGCTCGGTCTCCAGCTCGGCCACGCGTTCCTCGTGGCGCCACTCGTCGGCGCCGCGCGCACGGTCCAGTTCGGCGACGCGCAGCCCGGCGACGCTGTCCCAGCGGCGCATGACGACGGCGCCGGTGAGGGCGGCGACGGCGACGAGGAGCACGAGGCCGCGCAGGACGAGCGCCTGGCCGCTGAACCAGGAGGCCCCGGCCCCGAGCACGGCCACCACGGCGATCGCGGTGGGCGGCAGCAGCCGGTGCAATGGTGGGGAGTGACGGTGACGTCCGTGTGGCATGGCCAGAAACTTACCGCGCGTAGGCAATTTACGGAGCCCCGGCCGGAAACATGTCAGGCCGTCAGGTGAGGAAAAGCGCGAAGCCCGCACGAACGGACCCGGAAATTCCGCATGTATGCGCCATCGGGCCGCTCCCGGAGGCAGGCGGGACCCGCCGCGCGGCACCCGCACCACGCCGGTAAGGATGCCACGCGGCAGCCGTGCGGCAGCCCGGCCCGGGGCCGTGAAGCCGTACAGCAGCCCGGCCAGGCGCCGTGCGACAACCCGGATCGGCCGCCTACGACAGCCCCGCCGGGCCTCGGGCGGCAGCCCCGGCCGGGCCTTGCGTGGCAGCCGGGCCCGGCGCCGTACGACAGCCCGCTCAGCCCCCGTACGACGGGCCCCGCCCCTCCGGAATTCCGCTCAGCCCTTCACGAGCCCCTTCTCCTTCAGGTAATCCGCGGCGACGTCCTTCTCCTTCAGGCGTTCCGCGTCGACCTTCCGGTTGAGTTCCACGAGATCGTCCGTCGTGAGGGTCTCGTTGAGCTTGTTGAGCGCACTGGCTATCGCGGAGTCACCCGCGTCCTTGGCGTTGACGACGGGAATGATGTTGTCCGCGTTCTGGAGCTTCTTGTCGTCGTCCAGGACGACGAGTCCGTAGCTCTCCAGCGTGGCATCGGTCGTGGTGGTGAGGGCGAGCTGGTCCTTGCCGTCCTTCACGGCCTGCTTGGACTGCGGGGTGCCGACGCCCTTGGGGTCGATTCCGGCCACGTTGATGCCGTACGTCTTCTTCAGGCCCGGCGCGCAGAAGGGGCGGGTCGCGCACTCGTCGCCCGCGGCGACGGTGACCTTCTCCTTCGACTTGCCGAGGTCGGAGAGGGTCTTGAGCTTGTGCTCGGTGGCGAAGTCCTTCGTGACGACGAAGGCGTTCTGGTCGACGGCCTTGCCCGCGTCGAGGACCTTGAGGCCCTGCGGCTCGGCGAGCTTGCGCAGCGCGGCGACGGTCGCGTCGACGTCGCTGGAGGCGACGGGCTTCGCGTTCTCGCCGTTCTTCGCGTGGTTGAGCCACTCGGCGAGCGTCGCCGCGTACTCGGGGACGACGTCGATGGAGCCCTTGCGCAGCTCGGGCTCGTACACCTCGCGGTTCTGCACGGTCTTGACGGAGGTGCTGTACCCGGCGTCGGCGAGGACCCCCGCGTACAGCTCGGCGAGGACCTTCGCCTCGGTGAAGCGGGCGGCGCCGATGACGAGCGAGCCCTTCTTGCCGCCGCCGTCGTCGCTCTTGGCGGCGGAGGAGTCCTTGCCGTTGTCCTCCAGGCTGTCGCCGCCGCACGCGGTGAGCCCCGCGGCGAGTGCCGCGGTGGCGAGCACCGCTCCGGCCAGCCGCGCGCGGTGCGTGTTCCTGCTCATGTCGGGGTCTCCGTTCATCGGTTCACAAGGGGGTGTCGTAGCGCGAGAGGTCGCGAGGGCGGCGCCCGGCGCGGGTGTGCGTGGCTCAGGCGGCGGCAGCGGCCGGCTCGGCGCCCGCGCCCGTACCGCCGCCGGACTCCGTACCGCCGCTCGCGGCGGCGCCCGCGCCGCCGTCCGTCTCCGTACCCGTGCCCCCGGTCCTGCGGTGCCGCATCGGGTCGGCCCAGTGGGCGACGAGGACGAGGAGTCCTTCGACGAGGAGCGCGAGGGCGGCGACGAGGAGGGCTCCGGCGACGACCTGGGAGGTGTTCTGGAGGTTGAAGCCCGCGGTGATGACGCGGCCGAGTCCGCCGCCGCCAGGTATCGCGGCGAGGGTCGCGGTGGCGACGGTCTGCACGGCGGCGCTGCGTATCCCGGTCATGAGGAGGGGGAAGGCGAGGGGCAGTTCGACGCGCAGGAAGACCTGCCCGCCGCTCATGCCCATGCCGCGCGCGGCCTCGACGACGGCGCGGTCGGCCTCGCGCATGCCGATGTAGGCGTTGGTGAGGACGGGGGGTATCGCGAAGAGGACGAGCGCGATGAGCGTCGGCGTCTCGCCGTGCTCCCGCAGCGGGGTCAGCGAGAGCAGCGCGAGGAGGGCGAGGGTGGGGATGGCGCGGCCGATGTTGGAGATGTTGACGGCGAGCGCGCCGCCCTTGCCGAGGTGGCCGAGCCAGAGCGCGACGGGCAGGGCGATGAGGCAGGCGACGAGCATGCTCAGGCCGGTGAAGCCGAGGTGTTCGATCAGGCGGTGCTGGACACCGGCGTCGCCGCGCCAGTTCTTCCCGGCGCCGAGCCAGTCGAAGGCTCCGGTGAGCGCGTTCATATCGCCTCCGCGGGCGCCGGGTTCGTACGGGAAGCGGCGCGGCGCGCCTTGCGGGGCACACGGCCCGCGCGGGTCCACGGGGTCAGGAGCCGCTGGAGGCCGAGGAGGAGCAGGTCGGCGGCGACGGCGAGGACGACGCACAGCACGGAGGCGGCGAGCACCTGCGCCTTGAAGGTCGTGTCGAGGCCGTCGAGGATGAGGGAGCCGAGGCCGCCGTAGTCGACGATCGCGCCGACGGTGGTGAGCGCGACGGTGGACACGGTCGCGATGCGGACGCCGCCGAGCACGGCGGGCAGCGCGAGGGGCAGTTCGACCTCCCACAGGAGGCGCCAGGACCCGTACCCCATGCCGCGCGCGGCCTCGCGGGCCTCCTCGGGGACCGCTTCGAGCCCGGCGAGGATGTTCCGCACGAGGATCGTCAGCGAGTACAGGACGAGGCCCGTCACGACGAGCGCCGGGGAGAGCCCGAAGACGGGGAGGAGCAGCGAGAACATCGCGAGCGAGGGGACCGTGTAGAGGATCGTGGTGAGGCCGAGCACCGGGCCCGCGAGCGGCTTGTAGCGGCGGGCGAGGACGGCGAGCGGCAGCGCGACGGCGAGGCCGATCGCGACCGAGACGACGGTGATGAGCACGTGCTGCACCGTCGCGTCCATCAGTTCCTGGCTGCGGGTTCGCAGATACTCGCCGCAGATCCACTCGTTCGTGACCAAGCAGTTCTGTCCGCTCATGCGCGAGCCCACCTCCTCCGGTCCCTGTTCGCCCCCGGACCTCCCGAGAACAGCCGTCCGACTACCCGCCGGCACGCACGCCAACCCCGCCGCGTCCGTACCGTGACCGAGCCGCGTCCGAGCCGCCGTCACGAGGTCCGGGCGTCCGCCCGAGCCGTGCCCGCAGCGCCGCCCGCTCGCGCGCGTTCGCACACGTGGTCGATCTGCCGCGACCCTAACCCGGGCCACTGACAATCCTCCGAACTCTTCGTCGCCCCGTCGCATTCCGGCAACAAGCGGCAACACTGGAGACACAAGACCGACCACAATGGGGACCCATGATCCGGTTCGAGCACGTCAGCAAGCGGTACGAGGACGGCACCACGGCCGTCGACGACCTGTCCTTCGAGGTCGCGGCCGGTGAACTCGTCACCCTCGTCGGCCCTTCCGGGTGCGGCAAGACCACGACGATGAAGATGGTCAACCGGCTCATCGAGCCGACGGCCGGGCACATATTCCTCGACGGCGAGGACATATCCGGCATCGATCCGGTCGAACTGCGCCGCCGCATCGGCTATGTCATTCAGCAAGTGGGCCTTTTCCCCCACAAATCGGTCCTCGACAACACGGCGACCGTGCCGCACCTGCTCGGCTGGAAGAAGGCGAAGGCGCGCGCCCGCGCCGCCGAACTCCTCGATCTCGTGGGCCTCGATCCCTCCGTCTACGGCGACCGCTACCCCGAGCAGCTCTCCGGCGGTCAGCGTCAGCGCGTCGGCGTGGCCCGCGCGCTCGCGGCCGACCCGCCGGTCCTCCTCATGGACGAGCCGTTCGGCGCGGTCGACCCTGTCGTGCGCGAGCGCCTCCAGTCCGAGTTCCTGCGCCTCCAGGCCGCCGTGCACAAGACGGTCCTCTTCGTGACGCACGACATCGAGGAGGCGGTCCGGCTCGGCGACCGCATGGCCGTCTACGGCGCGGGCCGCATCGAGCAGTTCGACACACCGAGCACCGTCCTCGGCGCCCCCGCGACCGAGTACGTCGCGGACTTCGTCGGCGCCGACCGCGGCCTCAAGCGCCTCTCCGTCACACCGATCGAGCCCGGCGACCTCGAACAGCCGCCCGTCGTGCGGCTCGACGACCCGCTCGCCGCGGTCTCCGCGCGCCTGCGCGCCGAGGACGCCCGCTGGGCCGTCGTCCTGGACGGCACGGGCGCGCTGCGCGGCTGGATCGGCGGTACGGAGGACGGGGCCGACGCGCTGCCGGAGACCGGCACCGTCGCGGACCGCGTCCGCCGCATGGAGGCGTGGCTGCCCGTCGGCGCGACGCTCAAGCAGGCGTTCGCGACGATGCTGCAGCACGACGCGGGCTGGATCGCCGTGACCGATCCGGGCGACGGCGACCGCTTCCTCGGCGTCCTCACCCCGGCCCGCCTCCACGAGGCCCTGCGCCGCTCGACGGCGGCGGACGCGCGCGACGTGGCACGCGCCGAGATCGCCCTGGAGACGGTCAGTTCGGTCTGAGCGGCGGGGGGCCGGCGGAACGGGGTCACCTGCCGTCACCCGGCCGCGGGTGCGCGGTTCGGGTGGCGACGTTGCCACGGGCTCGCGTGGCCGCGGGTGTGGGCCGCCCCACACCCGTACCGCCGCCCCGTCCCCGTACCGCCGCGCCGCGTCCCGCCCCGCGGTCCCGCGCCTCCCGCGTACGCCCCTGACCAGCGTCGCCGCGCCGGACCCGCGTGCCCGCGCGCCCGCTCCCGCGCCCGTGCAGCGCCTACCCTGGGCGCCATGAGTACGTTGCGTGGGCGCGGTCGCGTCGAGGGTCTGCCCGAGTGGGACCGGTGCGCGGTCATGGGGGTGGTCAACGTGACGCCCGATTCGTTCTCGGACGGAGGACGCTGGTTCGATACCGAGGCCGCGGTGAAGCACGGTCTCGAACTCGTCGCGCAGGGCGCCGACCTGGTCGACGTCGGCGGCGAGTCGACGCGCCCCGGCGCCTCGCGCGTCGACGAGGCGGAGGAGCTGCGGCGGGTCGTGCCCGTCGTGCGGGCGCTCGCCGCCGAGGGCGTCACGCTCTCGGTCGACACGATGCGCGCCCGGGTCGCCGAGGCGGCGCTCGACGCGGGGGCGCACCTCGTCAACGACGTGAGCGGGGGCCTCGCCGACGCCGCGATGGTCCCGATGGTCGCCGCGACGGGCGCGCCGTTCGTCGTGATGCACTGGCGCGGTTTCAGCGAGGACATGAACGCCCGCGCCGTCTACGCGGACGTCGTCGGCGAGGTGGTGAGCGAGCTGGAGCAGCGCATGGCGGCGGTGGTCGGGGCGGGGGTCGCGCCCGAGCGCGTCCTGCTCGACCCGGGGCTCGGCTTCGCGAAGGCGACCGAGCACGACCTCGTACTCCTCGCGCACCTCGACCGGCTGCGCGCGCTCGGCCGCCCGCTCCTCGTGGCCGCGTCCCGCAAGCGGTTCCTCGGCCGCGTGCTCGCGGGCGACACCTCGGCGGCCCCGCCGCCCGCGCGCGAACGCGACGCGGCGACCGCCGCGGTCTCGGCGCTCTCGGCGGCGGGCGGCGCCTGGGGCGTACGCGTGCACGAGGTACGGGCGAGCGCGGACGCGGTGCGCGTCGCGCGCGCCGTCGAGGCCGCCCGGTGAGCGCGCGCACGGCGGCCGAGGAGGTCGAGCAGGCGAACGCGGCCTACTACGCGGCGATGGAGGCCGGCGACTTCGACGCGCTCGCGGGGCTGTGGCTGGACACGACGGACGACGTCAACGACGGGGACGGCTCCGACATCGCGTGCGTGCACCCGGGGTGGCCGGTGCTCAGCGGGCGCGGCGAGGTGCTGCGCAGCTACGCGGTGATCATGGCGAACACCGAGTACATCCAGTTCTTCCTGACCGATGTCGCGGTCACGGTGCACGGCCAGACGGCACTGCTGACCTGCACCGAGAACATCCTCTCGGGCGCCCCGGCCCCCGAGGACGAGGAGGGTCCGGGCCCGCTCCTGGGTCAGCTCGTCGTGGCGACGAACCTCTTCCGCCGCACGGCCGCGGGCTGGCGCCTGTGGTCGCACCACGCCTCGCCCGTCCTGACCAGGGACGACGACGAGGAGGACGGTCCCGACGAGGAGCCCCGGGGGCCGGGGGACGCGACGCCGGCCTGAACCGTAGCGCGACGCGGCACCCGCGTGCTCCGGGCGAAAAATCCGCTCACTCGGAAGAGTGAGCGGATTTTTGACTTGTGCGGAGTTATCCACAGATTGCGGGGGGTGGTCGAGTGGGGGGCCGAATCGCTGAAAGACTTGTTGCAGGGGTGCCCCCTGGGAGGGCGGGGGCTGCGCGCACACGGCTGCCGGCTCCCCACCCGCCATCGCCCCCTGTCAGCCCGCGCGGGTAGATTCGAATACGCCAGAAGCATTCGAACGCGGCCCCGCCGTGCCGGACGGCGCCGCCCGCGCCGGACGGGGAACCCTCGGGGGGCCGACGACCGCTGGAGTGAGTACGTGGATCGTGTCGCGCTGCGCGGCCTGCGCGCCCGGGGACACCACGGTGTCTTCCCCGAGGAACGCGAGGAGGGCCAGACCTTCGTGATCGACCTGAGCCTCGGTCTGGACACGCGCCCCGCCGCCGCCGGGGACGACCTGGAGCGGACGGTGCACTACGGAGTGGTCGCCGAGGAGATCGTCGCCGTCGTCGAGGGCGAGCCGGTGGACCTCATCGAGACCCTCGCCGAGCGCATCGCGCGGACCTGCCTGCGGCACGCGGCCGTGCGCGAGGTCGAGGTCGTCGTCCACAAACCCCAAGCACCCATCACGGTCCCCTTCGACGACGTGACCGTCACCATCACCCGGAGCCGAGCATGACCGCACGCGACCAGGTCCACGGGGACCCCACCGTCCAGCCGGTGCCGGCGTCCGTCGTCGCCCAGGTGGACGCCGCCGACACCACGCTGTCCAACCCGCACCGCGCCGTCGTCGCCCTCGGCTCGAACCTCGGCAACCGCCTGGAGAACCTCCAGGGCGCGATCGACGCCCTGGAGGACACCCCGGGCCTGCGCGTCAAGGCCGTCTCGCCCGTCTACGAGACCGAGCCCTGGGGCGTCGAGCCGGGCAGCCAGCCCTCCTACTTCAACGCCGTCGTCTCGATCCGCACGACCCTGCCGCCCTCCTCGCTCCTGGAGCGCGCGCACGCGGTCGAGGAGGCGTTCCACCGCGAGCGCGCCGAGCGCTGGGGGCCGCGCACGCTGGACGTGGACATCGTCACGTACGCGGACGTCGTCTCGGACGACCCCGTACTCACGCTCCCGCACCCGCGCGCCCACGAACGCGCCTTCGTCCTCGCGCCCTGGGCCGACATCGAGCCCGGCGCGAGCCTGCCCGGCCGCGGTACGGTCGGTGACCTCCTCGCGGCGGTCGGCGACGAGGGCGTCACCCCGCGCCGGGACCTGGAACTGATCGTCCCCGAATAGCCGTTAGGGTCGACGAGGGGCGCTCGCGGACGGGCCACGGGGCCCGTGGGCGTACGAAGGGACGACAGTCAGGTGCAGAAGCTCCGCCTCCGGGTGCTCGCCGGGATCTTCCTCGTGGCCGGGGTGCTCGCCTGGGCCGGGGCCCGGCTCTGGGACGCGTACGGGCAGCTTCCGTCCGTGCCCGTCGCCGCGCCCGTCGTCTTCTTCGCACTCGCCGCGCTGCTCCTCGCCACCGCGCTGTCGACGCGCTCCCGGCTCCGCGCCCAGCGCGAGCGCAGGCCGGAGGCCGAGGGGGTCAATCCGCTCCAGACGGCCCGCGCCGTCGTCCTCGGCCAGGCGAGCGCCCTCGTCGCCGCGGTCGTCGCCGGTCTGTACGGCGGCATGGGCGTGTTCCTCCTGACCCGCCTCGACGAACCGGCCCGTCGCGACCAGGCGGTCTACGCCGGTCTCACGGTGCTCGCGGGCGCGGCCGTCGTCGCCGTCGCCTTCTTCCTGGAGCACGTCTGCAAGCTCCCCGAGGACCACGACGACGACACCCCGCACCCGGCGAGCTGACAGAAGCAGAAGCCTCGCGGGCACGGGGCACAGCGGCCCAGCGATACGGGCGGGCTTCCCAGTGATACGGCCTTCAGCGGTCGGTACGCCCTCCAGCGGTACGGGCCTCCCACCGCCACCCCGCCGGTCCGGCCCCGGCCCGCCCCCGGCCAAAGCTCGGCGCCCGCAGCTCCGCACACCCCCACCGCCGAAAGCTCAGCCCGTCACCGCACCGTCATCGCGCCATGATCAGGCTCATCGCCTCGGCCCGGGTCGCCGGGTCGCGCAGTTGTCCGCGCACGGCCGAGGTGAGGGTCTTCGCGCCGGGCTTGCGCACGCCCCGCATCGACATGCACAGGTGCTCGCACTCGATGACGACGATGACCCCGCGCGGCTCCAGTATCCGCATGAGCGCCTCGGCGACCTGCGTGGTGAGACGTTCCTGCACCTGGGGGCGGCGGGCGTAGACGTCGACGAGGCGGGCGAGCTTGGAGAGCCCGGTGATCTTGCCGTCCGACGCGGGGATGTAGCCGACATGGGCGACGCCGACGAAGGGCACGAGGTGGTGTTCGCAGGTGCTCTGCACCTCGATGTCCTTCACGAGGACCATCTCGTCGTGCCCGAGGTCGAAGGTCGTGGTGAGGACGTCCTCCGGCTCCTGCCACAGCCCGGCGAAGATCTCCTTGTAGGCGCGGGCGACCCGGCCCGGGGTCTCGCGCAGCCCCTCGCGGTCGGGGTCCTCGCCCACCGCGAGGAGGAGTTCGCGGACGGCGTTCTCGGCCCGCTTCTCGTCGAAGGCACCGATCGTGCCCTCGCCGTCCAGGGTCACCGGGTCGGTCATGTCTGCCTCGTTCCGTTGCCGTGCCGCCGCCCGGGGCCGGTGCCCGGACCTGGGGATACGGGAAAACCCGCCCCCTCCAGGCTAAAACCTGGCGGGGACGGGCTTCATTCCGGGCTCGGCTCTCGCCGTGCTCAGCTTTCGCCGCGGTCCTCCGGGGAGGACTCGGGCTCGGCCTGCGGCGTCTTGTCGACGGAGACCTGGCTCGGCTGGGTGCCGTTGGCGCCCGCGGTGCCATGGGCGCCGTGCGTGAGCTGGAGTTCCTTCGGCGAGAGCACCGGCGGCCTGGTGGAGGGCGTCCGGCGGGACGAACCGGTCCACGCCGGGCGGGCCGGGCGCTTCACGATCGGGGCGAAGATCTCGGCGATCTCCTCCTTGCCGAGCGTCTCCTTCTCCAGGAGCGAGAGGACCAGGTTGTCGAGGACGTCCCGGTTCTCCACGAGGATTTCCCACGCCTCGTTGTGCGCGGTCTCGATGAGCTTCTTGACCTCTTCGTCGACGAGCGCCGCGACCTCTTCCGAGTAGTCGCGCTGGTGGCCCATCTCACGGCCCAGGAAGGGCTCCGAGTTGTCGCCGCCGAACTTGATCGCGCCGAGCCGCTCGGTCATCCCGTACTGGGTGACCATGGCGCGGGCGGTTCCGGTGGCCTTCTCGATGTCGTTCGCCGCGCCGGTGGTCGGGTCGTGGAAGACGAGTTCCTCCGCGGCCCGGCCGCCCAGCATGTAGGCGAGCTGGTCGAGCATCTCGTTGCGCGTGGTCGAGTACTTGTCCTCGTCCGGGAGCACCATCGTGTAGCCGAGGGCGCGGCCCCGGGACAGGATGGTGATCTTGTGCACCGGGTCGGAGTTCGGGGAAGCCGCCGCGACCAGGGCGTGTCCGCCCTCGTGGTACGCGGTGATCTTCTTCTCCTTGTCCGACATGATGCGGGTGCGCTTCTGGGGGCCCGCGACGACGCGGTCGATGGCCTCGTCGAGCATGCTGTTGTCGATGAGCTTCTTGTCGCTGCGCGCGGTGAGGAGCGCGGCCTCGTTGAGCACGTTGGCGAGGTCGGCGCCGGTGAAGCCCGGGGTGCGCCGGGCGACGGCGGCGAGGTCGACCCCGTCGGTGACGGGCTTGCCCTGCACGTGCACCTTGAGGATTTCCAGGCGGCCCTGCATGTCGGGGCGGTCGACGGCGATCTGCCGGTCGAAGCGTCCCGGGCGCAGGAGCGCCGGGTCGAGGATGTCGGGCCGGTTCGTGGCGGCGATCAGGATGACGCCGCCCTTCACGTCGAAGCCGTCCATCTCGACGAGGAGCTGGTTGAGCGTCTGCTCGCGCTCGTCGTGCCCGCCGCCGAGGCCCGCGCCGCGGTGCCGGCCCACGGCGTCGATCTCGTCGACGAAGACGATCGCCGGGGCGTTCGCCTTGGCCTGCTCGAAGAGGTCGCGCACACGGGAGGCACCGACACCGACGAACATCTCGACGAAGTCGGAACCCGAGATCGAGTAGAACGGCACCCCGGCCTCGCCCGCCACCGCGCGGGCGAGGAGCGTCTTGCCCGTACCGGGAGGCCCGTAGAGCAGGACGCCCTTGGGGATCTTGGCGCCGACGGCCTGGAACTTCGCCGGTTCCTGGAGGAATTCCTTGATCTCCTGGAGTTCCTCGACGGCCTCGTCGGAGCCCGCGACGTCCGCGAAGGTCGTCTTCGGGGTGTCCTTCGTCAGGAGCTTCGCCTTGGACTTCCCGAACTGCATGACGCGGGAGCCGCCGCCCTGCATCTGGTTCATGAGGAACAGGAAGATGAGGACGATGACGATGATCGGCAGCAACGAGAAGAGGATGCTGAGGAACGGGCTCTGCTTCGACGGCTGGACGGTGTAGCCGTCGGGGATCTTGTTGTCCTGGTACTTCTGCTGGAGCGTGTCGGCGAGTGCGGTGCCCTGGTCACCGATGTAGCTCGCCTGGATCTTGCTGCTCCCCTTGACCTTCTGGTCCTTCTTCAGCTCGACCTTGATGATGTGGTCATCGCCGGTGCTGAGCTTGACCGCCTTCGCCTTGTCCTGGTCGATCGCCTTGACGACCTGACCGGTGTCCACCGTCTTGTAGCCGCCGGACGAACCGACGAACTGCATCAACACGACCACGGCGAGGACGGCCAGCACGATCCACATGACCGGCCCACGGAAGTATCGCTTCACGTCCATCCACACGGAGCGGGATGCGCCCCGTCCCTCCTGCCATAGTGAGTGAGATAAAGACTGTTCTTCGGACGGTACCCCAGCATTGTCACCCGAAGACGCAGGGGAGTGCTGGGGAACCTGGTTACGCCTCGTCCAACGGAGGAGGAGGCGTCCGGGTTCCCGGGGCGGCCCGCGGAGTGTGACGCGCCCTCGGCCCGGCGCGCTCGCGCGGGCCCCGGTGACCCGTGCGAGCGACGCCGTCGTGCGGGCGCGCGGCCGTCAGCCTCCGTAGACGTGGGGGGCGAGGGTGCCGACGAAGGGCAGGTTGCGGTACTTCTCCGCGTAGTCGAGCCCGTAGCCGACGACGAACTCGTTGGGGATGTCGAAGCCCGTCCACTTCACGTCGATCGCGACCTTCGCGGCGTCGGGCTTGCGGAGCAGCGTGCACACCTCCAGCGAGGCGGGCTCGCGCGAGCCGAGGTTGGTGAGCAGCCACGACAGGGTGAGCCCGGAGTCGATGATGTCCTCGACGATCAGGACGTGGCGGCCCTTGATGTCGGTGTCGAGGTCCTTGAGGATGCGCACCACGCCGGAGGACTGGGTGCCCGCCCCGTAGGACGAGACGGCCATCCAGTCCATCGTGGCCGGGGTGGACAGGGTGCGGGCGAGGTCGGCCATGACCATCACCGCGCCCTTGAGGACTCCGACCAGGAGGAGGTCCTTGCCCGCGTACTCCGCGTCGATCTTGGCGGCCAGCTCGGCGAGCTTCGCGTCGATCTCTTCCTTCGTGAGGAGGACCGACTGGAGGTCGGAGCCCATGTCTTTCGCGTCCACGCGCATCACTTTCGTCTGTCGAACCGGGGGCGGCGGCGCGCCCGCCCGTGGGCGCGCGCCTCAGCCTTGCCGGATGACCAGTCTGCCACCTAGCCGCCTGGCCTCGACCTTCCCGGGGAGGTTGAGGGCCCGCTGCCCGCGCCAGGCGGTGATGAGCCGGTCCACCTCCTCGATGTGCGCGGCGAAGAGCGCTCCGCCGGGGGCGCCCGCGTCGAGGAGGGCGGCGCGCAGGACGCGGCGGCGGACGGCGGCGGGCAGGGCGTAGAGGCCGGCGCAGTCGAGTGCGCCGTGCTCGTCGCGGACGGTCCCGGCGGCGCGCGCGGCCCAGGCGTCGAGTGCGTCGGCGTCGTCGCGGGAGAGCTGGGCCGTACGGGCGAGGGCTTCGACGACGCCCTTGCCGAGGGATTTCTCCAGGGCGGGCAGGCCCTCGTGGCGCAGCCGGGAGCGGGTGTAGGCGGGGTCGGTGTTGTGCGGGTCGTCCCACACGGGCAGCGACTGGACCATGCACGCCTTGCGGGCGGTCTGCCGGTCGATGCGCAGGAAGGGGCGGCGGTAGCGTCCGCCGGGCCCGGAGATCTCGGCCATGCCGGACAGGGAGCGGGTGCCGGAGCCGCGGGCGAGGCCGAGGAGGACGGTCTCGGCCTGGTCGTCGCGGGTGTGGCCGAGGAGGATCGCGGCGGCGCCGTGCTCCTCGGCGACGGCGTCGAGTGCCGCGTACCTGGCCTCGCGCGCGGCGGCCTCGGGTCCTCCGGCGCGGCCGACGTCGACGGCGACGGCCTCGACGGGGGTCAGGCGCAGGGCGGTGAGCCGGGCGGCGACCTCGGCGGCGCGGCGGCCGGAGCCTTCCTGGAGGCGGTGGTCGACGGTGACGCCCCCGGCGCGGATGCCGAGGCGGGGGGCCTCGAAGGCGAGGGCGGAGGCGAGGGCCATGGAGTCGGCGCCGCCGGAGCAGGCGACGAGGACGAGGGGCGCCGCGGGGTCCGGGGCGGGGAAGGGGCGGCGCGAGTGGAGGAGGCGCGCGGCCCAGTCGGGACCGCTGTCGGCGGGGCCCGCGGGGAGGGGGTCGGGCGGGGCCGCCGCGGCCATCGCCGGGGGCTCGGGGTCGCGGGGGGCGGGGCGTGCGCCGGGGCCGAGGGGGCCTGCGGCGTTCTCGCTGAGGATGTCGTGCAGGGCGCGGCGGACCGCCAGACGTATCGCCGCGACCGCGGGATGGGGACCCATGTCCGTGTTCCCTTCGTTGGAGCGCGTGTGCCCCCGGGGGCCGGGGCGGGGAGGGGGACGGCCGTACGGCGCGTGGGCGCGCGGCGTTCGTCCACCACCCCGGTTGTCACGCAGGGTGCGTAGATGGTGACAGAAGGGGGCCCTTCTTCGAGCATCGCACGCCCGCCGAGGGCTCACGGTCCCTCGGATGGGTGATTACCGGGGCGTTTCACTGCCGCCGGGGCACGTGCGGGGCTCGTTCTCGGGTAACGGGCGGCGGGCGCCTGTGGTCACGTACCGCGAGCGGAATCCTGCGGGTTTTCCGGTACGGGCGAGGGGCGCCCGCCGTCCGCCCCGCCGCCCCACCCGTACGTCACCCCGTCGCGCCGCCCCACCCGTACGTCACTCCGTCACGCGGCCCCACCCGTACGCCGCCCCGCCCAGCCTCCCCGCGCTCCGCCCCCGTCCCTTCACCCCGTCCCCGCCCTTCGCCCCGTCAGTTCGCCGCGTCCCCGGGGGTGTCCGGGCCGGTCTCGTCGCCGTGGACGCGGGCGATCCACTCTGCGGGGTGGTGGATCTCGCGCTTCGTGGGGAGCGTGTTCGGTGAGGTCCAGACGCGGTTGAAGCCGTCCATGCCGGTCTCCTCGACGACGGCGCGGACGAAGCGTTCCCCGTCGCGGTACTGGCGGAGTTTCGCGTCGAGGCCGAGGAGGCGGCGCAGGGCGAGGTCGATGCGGCTGGCGCCCTTGGCGCGGCGCTCCTGGAACTTCTCGCGGATCTCGCCGACGGAGGGCACGACGGCGGGTCCCACGCCGTCCATGACGTAGTCGGCGTGGCCTTCGAGGAGGGACATGACGGCGGTGAGGCGGCCGAGGATCTCGCGCTGGACGGGGGTCTGGACGAGTTCGACGAGCGAGCCGCCGTCCTCGTCGTCGGCGCCTTCGGCCGCTTTCTTCTCCCGGCCGTCGCGGTCGAGGAGGGAGCGGACGGTCTCGCCGAGGCGGTCGGCGAAGTGGCCGGGGTCGAGTTCGGTCTCGTCGAGGAAACCGCGGATCTCGTTCTCCAGGTGGTCGCGCAGCCAGGGCACGCCGGTGAACTGGGTGCGGTGGGTCTCCTCGTGGAGGGTGACCCACAGGCGGAAGTCCCTCGGGTCGACGCCGAGTTCGCGTTCGACGTGGACGATGTTCGGCGCGACGAGGAGGAGCCGTCCGCCGCCGCTGCCGCCGGGCAGCTCGCGCGAGGGCGGCGCGAAGGTCTCGTACTGGCCGAGGACGCGCGAGGAGAGGAAGGAGAGGAGGACGCCGAGTTCGGCGCCCGTGACCTTGCCGCCGAGCGCGGTGACGATGCTCGACGAGCCGCCCTCGTTCCTGCGGTCCTGCATCTTGTCGAGCAGCGGCGCGAGCAGCGAGCGGAAGCCCGCGACGTTGGCGCGGACCCAGCCGGGGCGGTCGACGACGAGGACGGGGGTGTCGGCGGAGGGCGGGGGGCTCATACGGGTGTAGGCGCGGACGTGTTCCTCGGCCGAGGCGGCGTGCGCGCGGAGTTCGGCGACGACCGCGCGGGCTTCGTCGCGGCTCACCTCCGGGCCCGGACGCAGGAGGCGGGTCGCGGTGGTGACCGCGAGATTCCAGTCGACCATCTGGGGACCACCGAGGCTCGTCATGTGTCAACGGTACGGGGTTTCCGGGGCGGAAAGGAGGGGGCGGGCCAGGGCGCGGGCGGTTTGCCGTGCCGACCCCTCCCCCACCGCGCCCGCCCTCCCCCGGCCCCCGGCCGGGGGACCCCCGCGCCCCGCGGAAGAGCCGCGCGCGGCGGGTGGGGGAGGCGGGTCAGCTCTCCGCGAGGGCCGTCGCCATCTTGTCGAGCGCCGCCTGGGCGGCCATCGGGTCGGGGGCGTCGTGGCTCATGAAGGCGAAGCCGAGGAGGCGGCCCGAGCGGGTGACGACGGTCCCGGCGAGGGTGTTGACCCCGGTGAGGGTGCCGGTCTTGGCGCGGACGAGCCCGGTGCCGGCCTTGTTGTGCTCGGCGGTGTAGCGGGTCGCGAGGGTGCCGGTGAATCCGGCGACCGGGAGGCCCGTGAGGACGGGGCGCAGGCCCGGCTGGTCCTTGCGGGCGGCTTCGGCGAGGAGCGCGGTGAGGAGTCCGGGGGTGAGCTTGTCGGCGCGGTCGAGGCCGCTGCCGTCGTGGAAGGACGTGTCCTCGACGGGCAGGCCGAGCTTGTCGAGCCGGTCGTGGACGGCGCGGGCGCCGCCCTTGAAGTCGGCTTTCGCGCCGGTGGCGAGGGCGGTCTGGCGGGCGAGGTGCTCGGCGATGTCGTTGTCCGAGTAGGTGAGCATCCGCTCGACGATCGTGGCGAGGGGCGCGGAGGAGACGGAGGCGATCCCGCCGTCCTCACCGCCCTTGGCGTCCTCACCGCCCTTGCCGTCCTCACCACCCTTGGCGTCCTCACCGCCCTTGGCGTCCTCGCCCGGCTTCGGGGACCCCGAGGAGTCCTCGGCGGGGGCCTTCTTCCCGTCGCCGGTCTCGACCTCGTCGCGGAGCTTCACGCCCGCTTCGGCGAGGAGGTCGTGGAAGCGGCGGGCGGTGTCGAGCGCGGGGTCGGTGCTGCGGTCGGCGGGGCCGTGGTCGCTGGAGTCGAGGCGGCCCTCGTCGGCGATGAGCGGGGTGACGGGGGCGAGGTTCTCGTTGGGTCCTATGGGGTGCCGGGTGGTGCCCGCGTAGCGCGAGGTGTCGTACACGAGGGTGTACGTGCCGTGTTCCGTGCCGAGCGCCTCGGCGGTGCGGCGGGCGAGGGTGCGCAGGCTCGCGTATTCGCCGGGGTGGGCGCGGGCGGTGAGGGTGGGGTCGCCGCCGCCGACGAGGACGAGGCGGTGGCCGTCCTTCTCGACGCGGGTCCTGATGCGGTGGTCGGGGCCGAGGGCGTCGAGGGCGGCGACGGCGGTGGCGATCTTGGTGACGGAGGCGGGGGTCGCCGCACGGGCGGCGTGGTTCCCGTAGACCTGCTCGCCGCTCGTGAGGTCGACGACGGAGGCGGAGGGGCCCTTGCCGAGTTCGTCCACGGCGAGGAGCGGGTCGAGGCGGCCCGCGAGGGCGGGGCCCCGGCCGCCCGCGGTGTCGCCGCCGCCGGTGCGCAGCCCGTCGAGCACGGGGCCCGCGCTCGGGGCCGGGGAGGGGAGCCCGGCGGAGGTGAGGGGGCGGTGCGCGGCCTGCGGTCCGGCGGCGCCGGGGGCGGGGCGCGCGGCGGCGCGGCGGGCCTCGGCGACGCGCTGTCCGGAGGAGTCGTAGGGCCCGGCGAGGGCGGCCGTGCCGCCGGCGAGCAGGAGCCCGGCGACGGCGGCGACGGCCGTGAGCTGGAGACTCGTCAGCGGGCCGCGGGGCCGCGGGCGTGCGGGCAGCTTCGGCTCGGGCACGGCGGACCAGCCCCTTTCACGATCACTGAGCGGAGTGAGGGACACTTAACCACTGCGCCTTACCGCGAGCACGGCGCCCCGGTCCGTACGGGTCCCTCCCCGGGAACCGGAGCCGGACGGGGTCCCCCGGTCGGACGCAGTCACGAACAGCTCAGCAACGGGCGTGGCACGGCCACGTTCGGACACGTACCGACATGGAGGAGCCAGCGGTGGAGTTCGACGTCACGATCGAGATCCCGAAGGGTTCGCGCAACAAGTACGAGGTGGACCACGAGACCGGTCGGGTGCGCCTGGACCGCCGCCTGTACACGTCGATGGCGTACCCGACGGACTACGGCTTCGTGGAGAACACCCTCGGCGAGGACGGCGACCCGCTCGACGCCCTCGTCATCCTGGACGAGCCGCTCTTCCCGGGCGTCCTCGTCGAGGCGCGCACGATCGGCATGTTCAAGATGACCGACGAGGCGGGCGGCGACGACAAGCTGCTGTGCGTCCCGGCCGGTGACCCGCGCTTCGCGCACCTCCAGGACATCGAGGACGTCTCGCCCTTCCTGCGCGACGAGATCAAGCACTTCTTCGAGTCGTACAAGGACCTGGAGCCCGGCAAGGAGGTCCAGGGCGCGGACTGGGTCGGCCGCGCCGAGGCCGAGGCCGAGATCGAGGCGAGCCGCAAGCGCCTCAAGGAGCAGGGCGGCCACTGAGCCGCACCGGCCCGCGCGGGGCGCCGCATCCCCGGGGAGGGCCGGTCCGAAGGGCCGTACGGGTTTCCGTGCGGCCCTTCGCCGTGCCGTACGGAACCGGCCGCGCGGCACGGCCCGGTCCCCCGCCGGGCGGAACCCACCGCGCGGAACTCGCCGGGCCCCCCGCGGCCAGGGCGTTTACGGTGCTGTCCAGTGGGTGAGCCGAAGCCGGGGGACGAGTCAGCGGCGGACGAGGAGCGAGGCGACAGGTGAGCGAGGCGGAGGACCGGGACGAGGACCGGGGCCACCAGGACGAGCGCCGTGACCGGGACCGGGGCGGTGCGGAGAGCCGCGGCGGCGCGGGCGCGACGGAGGCCGAGGAAGGCTCCGCGAAGCCCCAGTCCGACGAGGCCCGCAGCGCCTTCTCGCCGCCCTCCGGCGTCGCCGCCGCCACCGCCAGGCCGACGTGGACCGAGCCGAGGGCGGAGGACGATCCGCAGGTCACCTCGGAGTTCTCCCTCCCCGAGGGCTTCGTCCCGCCCGAGCCCCCCGAGGCCGACACGTCCGCCGCCACCACCTCCGCCTTCTCCCTCCCCCACACCTACGACGCCCGTCACGCCCCGCCCGCCTTCACGCCCGCCGAGGGCGTCCCGATCCTGCGCCTGACGAAGGAGGCCCCGTGGCAGGACCGCATGCGCACGATGCTGCGCATGCCGGTCGCCGAGCGCCCCACCCCCGAGTCGGCGCAGAAGCACGACGCCGAGGAGGGCCCCGCCGTCCCCCGCGTCCTCGACCTGACGCTCCGCATCGGGGAGCTGCTGCTCGCGGGCGGCGAGGGCGCCGAGGACGTCGAGGCCGCGATGTTCGCCGTCTCGCGCTCGTACGGGCTCGACCGCGTCGAGCCGAACGTCACCTTCACGCTCCTCAACATCAGCTACCAGCCGAGCCTCGTCGAGGACCCCGTGACCGCCGCGCGCACCGTGCGGCGGCGCGGCACCGACTACACGCGGCTCTCCGCCGTCTTCCAGCTCGTCGACGACCTCACCTCGCCCGGCACGGACGTGTCGCTCGAAGAGGCGTACCGGCGGCTCGCGGTGATACGCCGCAACCGGCATCCGTACCCCGGCTGGGCGCTCACGGCGGCGAACGGGCTGCTCGCGGGGAGCGCCTCCGTGCTCGTCGGTGGTGGCCCGGCCGTCTTCTTCTGCGCGGCGATCGGCGCGATGCTCGGCGACCGGCTCGCGTGGCTCGCCGCCGGGCGCGGGCTGCCGGAGTTCTACCAGTTCCTCGTCGCCGCGACCCCTCCCGCCGCGATCGGGGTCACCCTCAACCTCGTCCACTCGGACCTGCGCGCCTCCGCCGTCATCACCGGTGGCCTGTTCGCGCTGCTGCCGGGGCGGGCGCTCGTCGCCGGGGTGCAGGACGGGCTGACCGGCTACTACATCACCGCCGCCGCCCGGCTCCTGGAGGTCCTGTACTTCTTCGTCGGGATCGTCATCGGGGTGCTCGTCGTGCTGTACGCGGGCGTCCAGTTGCACGCGAGTCTCGACCCGGACGTGACCGGGAACACCGTGAACAGGCCGGTCGCGCAGCTCCTCGCCTCGGTCGCGCTGTCCCTCGCCTTCGCGGTGCTGCTCCAGCAGGAGCGCTCGACGGTCATCCCCGTGGCGCTCAACGGCGGCGTCGCGTGGCTCGTCTACGGCTCGATGCACTTCACGGGGAAGATCTCGCCGGTCGCCGCGACGGCGGTCGCCGCCGGGCTCGTGGGCCTGTTCGGGCAGTTGCTCTCGCGCTACCAGTTCGCCTCGTCGCTGCCGTACGTGACGGCGGCGATCGGCCCGCTCCTGCCCGGTTCGGCGACGTACTACGGGCTGCTCGGCATCGCGCAGAACGACCTGGACGACGGCCTGCTGTCGCTGTCGCGCGCGGTCGCGACGGCGCTCGCGATCGCGATCGGCGTCAACCTGGGCTCGGAGATCTCGCGGCTCTTCCTGCGCGTGCCCGGCACGATCGCCCGCAAGGGAGCGAAACGGACCCGGGGCTTCTGACGCCCGCCCCGGGCCCGTGCGCGTGTCGCGGGAGACCGCTCAGCGGCGCCGCTCCTCGTCCGGGTAGCCGTAGCCGCCGCGCGGGGGCCGCTGCTGCCCGTACCCCTGCTCCCCCTCCTGCTCGTAGGCGGGGAAGGGCTGGGTCGCGTCGGGCTCCTGGTAGCCGCCTTCGGGCCGCTGCGGGGACGTGGGCTGCTGCGGGTACGCCTGGGGCTGCTCACCGTAGGGCTGCTGCTGCCCGTAGGACTGCGGCTGACCGCCGTAGCCCTGGGGCTGACCGCCGTACGCCTGCTGCTGGCCGTTGTAGGGCTGCTGCTGACCGTTGTACGGCTGCTGACCGCCGTACGGGGCCTGCCGGCCGTTGTCGTACGGGGCCGCCTGTGCGCCGTTGTCGTACGGGGCCGCCTGCTGGCCGCCGTAGCCCTGGGGCTGGTCACCGTGGGCGGGCGGGTACTGCTGCTGCCCGTACTGCTGCGGGTTCCGCGGCGCCTGGTACGGGGCCTGCCGGTCGTACGCGAGGCCCTGCTGGCCGCCGTAGGTCCCGCCTCCGTAGGGCTGCGGGCCGGTCGGGGGCTGCTGCGCGCCGGTGGGGGGCTGCTGCGGGGCGTAGCCGCCGGGGGCCTGCGGGTCGCCGTAGGGCTGCCCGTCGTAGGAGGGCTGGGGCTGCTGCGCGGCGTACGGGGCGCTGTTCCACGCGGACTGCGGGGAGCCGCCGGGGTCCTGCGGGCCCTCGTCGTCGCGGCGGGCGTCCTCGGCGCTCGCGGCGGGGGCGGCGGGGCCGGAGGAGGAGTCCTTGCCGCTCCTGCCGCGCGCCCGCAGGTACTCGATCGCGATCGGCACGACGGAGACGAGCACGATCAGGATGAGGATGAACTCGATGTTGTCCTTGACGAAGTCGATCTTCCCGAGCCACGAGCCGAGCAGCGTCACGCCCGCGCCCCACAGGACGCCGCCGATGATGTTGAAGGTGACGAAGGAGCGGTAGGCCATCCCGCTGACGCCCGCGATGATCGGCGTGAAGGTGCGGATGACGGGCACGAAGCGGGCGAGGACGAGCGACTTCGCGCCGTACTTCTCGAAGAACTCGTGCGCCTTCTGCACGTTCTCCTGCTTGAAGATCTTCGAGTCGGGCCGCTTGAAGAGCGAGGGACCGACCTTCTTGCCGAAGAGGTATCCGGCCTGGTCGCCGAGGATCGCCGCGACGCAGATGATCGCGATGGCCCCGGCGAGCGGGAAGTCCAGCTGGTTGCTCGTGATGAGCAGCCCGCACGTGAAGAGCAGCGAGTCGCCGGGCAGGAAGAAGCCGATGAGCAGCCCCGACTCGGCGAAGACGATGAGTGCGAGTCCCCAGATGCCGAAGTTGTCGAGCATGGTGTTGGGATCGAGCCAGCTCGGTCCGAGAGCAAGCGAGTTCACGACGTTCGGGCTCCTGGGGGTCCTGGCCGGCGGGGGGACGACCGTTCGGCGGAGGGATGGCGGGGATCGTTTTGCCGCCGGGGGAAAGTCATGCGGTAGCAAAGCTACCAACGAGGCCCGCCCCACCCGCGTTCCCGGCCCGCGCACGGCCGGTCCCCCGGGGGCCGCCGCGCCGCACGGGCCCGCGACGCGCGGACGGCCGCCGCCGGTGGCGGCGCGCGCCTGCCCTGGCCGACGCGCGCGAGCGCCGGGGCGGTTCCGCGCCCGGCGCTAGGGTGCCGCACGTCACGAAGGACCCGGCGCCCGTAACGTACCGGCATGCCCGGATTCGCCCCCGTCCTGACGCCCACCGCCCGCCGCCTCGCCCCGCTCACGCTCCCCGCGCTCGTCACCGGCGTGCTCGCCGCGTGCGTGCTGCTCGGGGTGAGCTGGGTGGCGGAGCGGCTCCAGGGGGTGTGGTGGGGGACCGTGCCGGAGGCGCTGGGGGTGGGGCGGTACGCGGCCGGGTGGGTGGTGCTCGTGCTGACCTGCACGGGGGTCCTCACGGGCCTCGTTGTGCGGTACGTGCCGGGGCACGCCGGGCCCGATCCGGCGACGACCGGGCTCGTGGACGCCCCGCTGCCGCTCGCCGTGCTGCCCGGACTCCTCCTCGCGACGGTGCTCTCGCTCGCGGGCGGCGTGAGCCTCGGGCCCGAGAACCCGATCACGGCGGTCAACGTGGCGCTCGTGTACGCGGCGGGACGCAGGCTGTCGCCCCGCGTGCCGGGCGAGCTGTGGACGGGGCTCGCGGCGGCCGGGACGATCGGGGCGCTCTTCGGGACGCCGGTCGCGGCGGCCCTCGTCCTCACCGAGATGCTCACGGAGCGGCCGGGCCCCGCCCTGTGGGACCGGCTGTACGCGCCGCTGCTCGCGGGCGCGGCGGGCGCGCTCACGATGACGCTCGTCGCGGAGCCGAGCTTCGACCTCGCGCTGCCCCCGTACGGCGGGGCGCGCTGGGCGCACCTGCTCCCCGCCCTGCTGATCTGCCTGGCGGGCGCGGTGCTCGGGCTGTGCGCGGTCGCGGCGTTCCCGTACGCGCACGGGGCCTTCGCGCGGCTCGGGCACCCGGTCCTGGTGTGCGGCGCGGGCGGGCTCGTGCTCGGGGGGCTCGGGGTGCTCGGCGGGCACTTGACGCTCTTCAAGGGGCTCGACGAGGTCAAGGAACTGAGCGCGCACCCGGGGCACTGGTCGGCGGGGGCGCTCGTGGGGATGGCGGTCGTGAGGACGGCGGCGCTGGTCGTGGCGGCGTCCTCGGGGTTCCGGGGCGGGCGGATCTTCCCGGCCGTGTTCGTGGGGGTGGCGCTGGGGCTGAGCGCGCATCAGCTCTTCCCGGGCGCGGCCCCGGAGGCTCCGGCGGTGGCGTGCGGGGTGCTGGGGGTGCTGCTCGCGGTGACGCGGCAGGGGTGGCTGAGCCTCTTCACGGCGGCGGTGCTCGTCGCGGACACGGCGGTGCTGCCGCTGCTGTGCCTCGCGGCGCTCCCCGCGTGGCTGCTCGTGACGGGGAGGCCGCCGATGCGGCTCGGCGGCCCCGGGCCCGTACCGGAGGAGCGCGGCACAGCTCCCGTCGCGTAGCCGCTTGCCCCGTTTTCGTACGGAATCCGCCTACGCTGCCCGCGACACGAGCCCCGCACCCTGAGGGAGCGCCATGCTGCACCACCCGCCCGAGGACGCGCGGGAGCGCGACAAGCCGCTCGCCGTGAACCCCTTCTTCGGCGAGGCCGACCCGCTCGACGGGATGCGGGAGGCGCCGCCCCGGCACCGGCTGCCGCGCGAGCCGATGGCCCCGCATCCGGCGTACCAGCTCGTGCACGACGAGCTGATGCTCGACGGGAACGCGCGGCTCAACCTCGCCACGTTCGTCACGACGTGGATGGAGCCGCAGGCGGGGGTGCTCATGAGCGAGTGCCTCGACAAGAACATGATCGACAAGGACGAGTACCCGCGTACGGCGGAGCTGGAGCGGCGCTGCGTCGCGATGCTCGCCGACCTGTGGCACGCCCCGGACGCGCGGGACGCGATGGGGTGTTCGACGACGGGGTCCAGCGAGGCGTGCATGCTCGCCGGGATGGCGCTCAAGCGGCGGTGGACGAGGAAGAACAAGGACCGCTATCCGGGCGGCGCGCGGCCGAACCTCGTGATGGGGATCAACGTGCAGGTGTGCTGGGAGAAGTTCTGCGACTTCTGGGAGGTGGAGGCGCGGCAGGTGCCGATGGAGGGCGAGCGGTACCACCTCTCGCCCGAGGCGGCCGTGGAGCTGTGCGACGAGAACACGATCGGCGTCGTCGGCATCCTCGGCTCGACGTTCGACGGTTCCTACGAGCCGATCGCCGACCTGTGCGCGGCGCTCGACGCGCTCCAGGAGCGGACCGGGCTCGACATCCCGGTGCACGTGGACGGGGCCTCGGGCGGGATGATCGCGCCGTTCCTCGACCCGGACCTCGTGTGGGACTTCCGGCTGCCGCGCGTCGCCTCGATCAACACCTCGGGGCACAAGTACGGGCTCGTGTACCCGGGCGTGGGCTGGGCGCTGTGGCGGGACAAGGCGGCGCTGCCCGAGGAGCTGGTCTTCCGCGTCAACTACCTGGGTGGCGAACTGCCCACGTTCGCGCTGAACTTCTCCCGGCCGGGCGCGCAAGTCGTCGCGCAGTACTACACGTTCCTGCGGCTCGGCTTCGAGGGGTACCGGGCGGTGCAGCAGTCGAGCAGGGACGTGGCGCGCGGACTGGCCGAACGCATCGAGGCGATGGGCGACTTCAGGATGCTGACGCGCGGCGACGAACTCCCGGTCCTGGCCTTCACGACGACGCCCGACGTCACCGCGTACGACGTCTTCGACGTCTCCCGGCGCCTGCGCGAACGCGGCTGGCTCGTCCCCGCGTACACCTTCCCGAAGAACCGCGAGGACCTGTCGGTCCTGCGCATCGTCTGCCGCAACGGCTTCTCCTCCGACCTGGCGGACCTCCTCCTGGGCGACCTGGAGGACCTCCTCCCCCAACTCCGCGCTCAGCCGCACCCGGTGACGCACAGCAGGGAACGGGCGACGGCGTTCCACCACTGAGGGGGCGGGGCGGGCCCTGCTATTCCCGCGCGCCGAGCGCCCGCGCGACGTCCTCCGCCGGGGGCCGGTGGCCCGCTCCCGGGACGAGGACGGCCGTGGCGCGCGGAGCCGCCCCCGCGAAGGCGCGGGCGCTCGCCGCGACGGGCACGAGCGGGTCGTCCGCGCCGTAGAGCGCGGTGTGGGGGCAGCGCAGGCGCGCGGCGTCGGGCAGCGGGTCGTGTTCCTGCTTCCGTACGAGGAAGGCCCAGGTCCGCGCGTCCACTCCCGCCCAGAACGGGTCGAGCTCCGCGGGGCGGCCCGCCCGCGCGAGCAGTTCGTCCGCCGCCGCGAAGCCCACGCCCGCGCGTCCGGCGGCGATCAGCCGGTCGTACAGGCCGAGGACCTCCGGGGCCGCGCCGCGCACGGCGAGAGCGTGGCGCTCCTGGGCCGCGGGGGTCACCGCGGGGCAGCCGCTCGTGACGAGCCTCTCGGGACCGCCCCGCGCGGCGGCCCGCAGTGCCACCCAGCCGCCCTCGCTGTGCCCGAAGAGCCGTACGGCCGCCGGGTCCACGCCCGGTTCCGCGCGGAGCCGGGCGAGCGCGGCCGTCGCGTCCTCGGCGAGTTCCGCCAGTCCTCCCGCGCGCCAGTCCCCGCCGGAGGCCCCGACCCCCCGCTTGTCGTACGAGAGGACGGCGAACCCGGCGGCGAGGAGGCGGGCGCGCAGGGGCGGGAAGTACGTGCCGTTGTCGCGATCGGTGGGGCCGGAACCCCCGACGAGCACGACGCCCGCCCGGCCCGCGCCGGACGGGGCGGGTCCGCCGGGCAGGGCGAGCAGTCCGGCCAAGTGCGTCGCACCGCTCGCGAACGTGATCTCGCGCGAGGTCGTCATCTCCCCCGCCTGCCCCGTCCCCGCCAAGGCACCCGGCCCCGCGCGCCGTCCCGCCCGCGCGGGCCCGCGCCCTCGCGCCTCCCCTCCGCCCAGCCGTCCCGCGCGTCCGGCGTCCGCTCAGCCGTCCCGCGCGTCCGGCGTCCGCTCAGCCGTCCCGCGCGTCCGGCGTCCGCTCAGCCCTCCCGTGCCACCAGTGCGAACGCCGTCTCGCCGTCCAGTTGCTCGCGGAGGATGTCGGCGTGGCCCGCGTGGCGGGCGGTCTCGCGGATGAGGTGGAGGAGGAGCCAGCGCAGCGAGACGGCCTCGGCGTCGGGGAACCAGGGGGCCTCCGGGAGCGGGAAGGTCTCGTCGAGGCTCGGGCGCGACCTGATCCACTCCTCGGTCTCGCGCGCGACCTTCTCGGCGTAGGCGCGGGCGCCCTCCAGGGTCTCGCCGTCGAGGAGGGCGTGGCTCTCGTGCCAGTTCTCGGGAGTGCGGACGGTGTCGGGTGCGGTGCCCCGGGCGCGGGCGAGCCAGCCCTGTTCGGTCTCGGCGGTGTGCTTGAGGAGGCCGCCGAGGCTCAGTTCGCTCGCGCAGGGCCGCTGCCGGGCCTGCTCCTCGGTGAGCCCGAGCGTGGCCCTGCGGATGCCGCCGCGCTGCTCGTCCAGGAAGGCGAGCAGCGCGCCCGCCTCGTCGCCGGGACGCTCGGGACCGACGTGCTTGACCATGGGTTCTCCTCTTCGGTAGGCCTGGGGGCCGGTAAGAGGAAGGTAGGGGCGATCGCGGACGGGTTCGGTCCGCCACCCGGGAACACGCCGCGCGGGACGCGAGGACGGCCCGCCCGCCCCGTCACCGGAGCAGGCGCCGGCCGGCCCCGCGTCCGCCGGCCGCCCGTCCGCTCACAGCTCGTACGTCGCGGGCCCGTGCTGCACGGAGATCCACCGCTGCGTCGTGAACGCGTCCACCGAAGCGGCCCCGTTGAGCCGCCCGATCCCGGAGCGCTTGACGCCCCCGAAGGCCGCCATCGGGTCGTCCTCCATCGTCGTGCCGTTGACGTGGATCATCCCGGCCTCGACGCGCCGCGCGAAGGCGACGCCGCGCTCGGCGTCCCCGGTGTGGACCGCGCTGCTGAGCCCGTACGGCGTGTCGTTGGTGAGCCGCAGGCCCTCCTCGTCGCCGTCGAAGGGGACGAGGAGCGCGACGGGCCCGAAGATCTCCTGGCGCAGCAGCGGCGAGTGCGGCGAGAGCCCGGTGAGGATCGTGGGCTCGACGAGGTTGCCGACGGTGCGGCCGTGCAGGAGCGGCGTCGCGCCCTCGGCGAGCGCCTCGTCGACGAGCGCCGTGAGCGCCTCGGCGTGGAACGAGTCGATGACGGGCCCGAGCTGGGTCGCGGGATCGGCGGGGTCGCCGGTGCGCAGGGCGGCGACGCGCTCGGTGAAGCGGGCGCTGAACGCGGGTTCGAGCGCGCGGTCCACGAGGATGCGGTTCGCGGCCATGCACACCTGGCCCTGGTACACGTACCGGCTGAAGACGGCCGCGTCGACGGCCCGGTCGAGCGCCGCGCCCGTGAGGTCGCCGAGCGCGACGAAGGCGCCGTTGCCCGAGAGCTGGAGGACGGTGCGCTTGAGGGCGCGCGCGGCGACGGCGGCGACGTGGCGGCCGATGCGGTCCGAGCCGGAGAAGGAGATGACCTTGGGGACGGGGTGCTCGATGAGGTCGTCGCCGATCTCGGCGATGTCCGTGACGAGCACGTTGAGCACCCCGGCGGGCAGTCCGGCCAGCTCGAAGATGCGGGCGACGAGGCCGCCGCCGACGATCGGGGTGTTCTGGTTGGGCTTGACGAGGACCGCGTTGCCGAGCGCGAGCGCGGGCGCGACGGACTTGAGCGTCACGAGCAGCGGGTAGTTGAAGGGGCTGATGACGGTGACGACCCCGGCGGGCTCGCGGTAGACGCGGTTCTCCTTGCCGGGCGTGAGCGCGGGCAGGAGTTCGCCGTCGGGCATCACGGCGACCCCGGCGGCGTGGCGCAGGAACTCGGCGGCGAGGTCGATCTCGTAGTACGCCTTCGCGCGCGTCGCGCCGAGTTCGGCGATCATCGCCTCGGCGGTCTCCTCGCGTAGACCGACGAGCGCGCTGCGGGCCCGTTCCAGGACGTCGCGGCGCGCGTGCGGCCCCGCGGCGGCCCAGCCGGGCTGCGCCCGCGCCGCCGCCTGGTACGCCTCGTCGACCTCGACGCCGGTCGCCGCGGTCACGGCGGCGAGCTTCTCGCCGTTGTACGGGTTGAAGTCGATGACGTCCCAGGAACCCCGGCCGACGCGCCATTCGCCGTCGATGTACTGGTGGGACAGGTCGGTGAAGAACGACATGGTGTATATCCTTGCCGGTTGCGCGCGTGCCGCCCGGGACCCAAGGGCCCTGTCGCGGCTCCCCGTTGGCGTGCATGGTACGCGCGAGCGGAGGCGTGGCGGCAGGGGCTGGGCCGTGCGGGGGACACTGTGCTACGGGAACGGGGCGCCGCCCCCGTACGGAATCCACCCCCGTCCGCACGGAACCGGCCCCGCTCCCGGCGCCTCACATCAGCTGCAGCAGGCCCCGCAGCAGGTCGCGGCTCTCCTCCGGGCCGGGGCAGTCCGCGCTCAGCCGCTCGAACGTACTGCCGTAGAGGGCTACTTCCTCGGGTTTGTCGAGGTAGAGCGCGCTCGTGAGCTGTTCGAGGTAGACGAGGTCGGAGAGGTCCGACTCGGGGAAGCCGAGCAGGGAGAAGGCGCCGCTCTCGCCCGAGTGCCCGCCGAAGCTGAACGGCATCACCTGGAGCGTCACGTTCTCGTGCTGCGACATCTCGATGAGGTGCTCCAACTGCCCGCGCATGACGCCCCGGTCGCCGTACGGGCGGCGCAGCGCGGCCTCGTCGAGCACCGCGTGGAAGCGCGGGGCGCGTTCGGCGACGAGCACCTTCTGGCGTTCCAGGCGCAGCGCGACGCGCCGTTCGATCTCGGAGGGGTCCCCGCCCGGCATCCCCTTGGTCACGACGGCCTGCGCGTACGCCTCGGTCTGGAGCAGTCCGTGCACGAACTGCACCTCGTAGACCCGGATCACCGACGCGGCGCCCTCCAGGCCCACGTACGTCGGGAACCAGCTCGGCAGGACATCCGAGTAACTGTGCCACCAGCCCGCGATGTTCGCCTCCTTCGCGAGGCCGAGCAGCTGACCGCGCTCGGCCGCGTCGTGCACGCCGTAGAGCGTGAGCAGATCCTCCACGTCCCGCGCCTTGAAGCTCACCCGTCCCAACTCCATGCGGCTGATCTTCGATTCCGAGGCCCTGATCGCGTAGCCGGCGCCTTCGCGAGTGATCCCGCGCGACTCGCGCAGCCGCCGCAGCTGCGAGCCGAGCAGGATGCGCCGTACGACCGAGCCTCCGCCTGCCCCCTCGGCCTGGGGCTGCCCCCAGTCCCCTGCGGTCACGACACCCAGCCTCCCCTCCATAGGACGTCAAGGGCGTTGCCTACAAGCCCCGCAGTCTGCCACTAAAAGGCTTCGTGCCGTACTCGTTCGGTTACGGAAACGGAAAGCTTGTGTCATGTGCCGGGAAGAGTTGCCGCGAGTTGGCGGGAAGAAATGGGGGTGAAGTGGTAGGTGTGACGGCAATTCCGGCGCGTGCACGTGCATCTGCCCTTGCATCCGCTGTGTGCGTTCCGCCACGATGGGGGCGCACCGCCGCGCAGCCATCGCGAATTCCGGGAGTGCCTCGCATGGGGACGAATGGATCGACCATGCTCGACCCGCTGAGGCAAGGGCTACCGCCGCTGGACCCCGCGACGGTCAGCGACGCCGCCTCCTGCGCCTTGAGCGCCCGCCTCGAAGGCGTACGCGAGGCACGGCAGTTCGCCCGGACGACCCTGGACCGCTGGGAACTGACCGACCTCGCCGACGACATCGCCCTCGTCGTCTCCGAACTCGTCACCAACGCCCTGCGCCACGCCCTCCCCCAGCCCGCGCCCGAGGACGGCCCGGACGAGAGCCCGGTCCGCCTCCACCTCATGCGCTGGGCGGGCCGCCTGATGTGCGCGGTCCGCGACCCGAGCGACGCGAGCCCGGTGACGCGCGCGGAGGACTTCGGCGCGGAGTGCGGGCGCGGCCTCTTCCTCGTGGACTCCTTCAGCGAGAGCTGGGGCTGGCACCCGCTCGCCGGAACGCTGCACGGAAAGATGGTGTGGGCGCTGTTCCGGGTGTGAACGCGGGGGCCCCGGGCCCGGCAAGTACGACGAGCGGTGCCGCTGTGCGCGGACACCGCTCTTTCTGTGTGCGGGCGTACGGACCCCGCTCTCTCCGTGTGCGGGCGTACGCGCGGGAGGGAGCGGGCCGCCTTCCGGCGACCCCCGTTGGCGAAAGTCGCCCTCAGCCCGTGACGAGGTGGTCGAATTCCCCGTCCTTCACACCGAGGAGCATCGCCTCTATCTCGGCGCGCGTGTAGACGAGCGCCGGGCCCTCGGGGTGGCGGGAGTTGCGCACAGCGACGTCGCCGCCCGGGAGTTTGGCGAACTCCACGCAGGTGCCCTGGGAATTGCTGTGCCGGCTCTTCTGCCAGACGACCCGGTGGACCTGCTGGAGTTCGGTTGCCGCCATGCCGTTGTACGCCTCGTGCACTGGTTGCTCCCGGTAGTGCTGTGGCCAATGGTGCATCGGTCAACTGCGCGTGATCATAGCCGCGTTCATGTGCTGATGCATGAGCAGATGCACGTGCACGTGGGGTGTTCCCCTGACTACAGACTTCCCGGGAGGCGGGGACTCCCCTCCTGAACACGCGAAAGCCGACCCCCGAAGGGGGCCGGCTCATGGAGACGTGGCGCACATCACTCTGCGTAGGACGCCTACGCAGGGTGCGGGGCGCCCGGGATCAGCGCTCCTCGCGGAAGTCGACGTGCCGCCCGGCGGCGGGGTCGAACTTGCGCAGCACCAAGCGGTCGGGGTCGTTGCGGCGGTTCTTGCGCGTCACGTAGGTGTAGCCGGTGCCCGCCGTGGAGCGGAGCTTGACGACGGGGCGGAGTGCGTTGTGAGCCATGACCCCAGTGTACGCATATGAAAATGATTTTCAACAAGGAGGGACGTGAGCCCGCTCACCCCGCCCTCGGCCGCCGCGCCTCCTCTTCCTCCACCGACGGCACCCGCACCGTCTTCTCCCGCTCGCGCGCCTCCTGGGGCCGCTTCGGCGGCGCGAGCGCGGCGGAGAAGCCCTCCAGCGCCTCGACGAGCATCCCGGCCCCCTTCCGTGCGACCCGGTCCGGCGGCGCCTGCTCCCCCGTCCCCGCCGCGTCCCAGTTCCCGAGCTCCGCGCGCACCGCGTCCCAGCGCGGCGCCGTGCGGTCGCGCAGGTCCCGCGCGGCCCGCGTGCTCGCGGCGTCGAGGGCCCGCGCGAGCCGGTCGGCGGGGGGTACGGGCGGGGAGCCGCGGCCGGGCAGGTGCGCCTCCATGAGCATCGCGACCCGCGCGATCTGCGCGAGCGCCTCGTCCGCGTCGTCGGCGGCCCCGCGCGAGAGCCCCCGCTGCCGGACGGGCTCGTCGCGCGCCTTCTCGACGGCCTCCTGCCACTCGGAGCGGCTGTCGCGCGCGGCGAGGAGGTCCTTGCGCACCTGCGCGCTGCGGTCCTCGGAGGGGTTGGCGTAGGCGCGGAAGACGGCGGCGGCGTAGGCGGTGTGCGCGAGGAGTGCGGTGGCGAGCCTGCCGCGCAGGCGCGGCGCCTCCCAGGCCGGGTAGAGCGCGTACGCGAGCATCGCGAGGAGCCCGCCGACGAGGGTGAGCCCGATCCGCTCCAGCGTGGTCTGTTCGAGGTCGGTGCCGGCCATGCCGAGGAGGAAGACGACGTACATCGAGACGCAGAACTGCGCGACGACGTACCCCGTGCGCATCAGCAGATACATGAGCCCGCCGCACAGCACCGCGAGCCACGCGAGCAGTTCCGTGCCGGGGTGCGCGAGGCGCACGACAAGGCTCGCGAGGGTCACGCCGAGGAGCGTCCCGGTGAAGCGCCCGGCGGCGCGCGCGTAGGTCTGCGAGAAGTCGGGGCGCATGACCATGACGGAGGTGAGCGGCGCCCAGTACGGGTGCCCGAGCGGCAGCAGGGAGCCGAGGAGGTAGCCGACGCCCGCGACGACGGAGATGCGCACGCCGTGCCGGAAGACCGGCGAGTTGCGGCGCAACTGGAGGCGGAGCAGCAGCGCGATGCCCGCCGCCTGCTGCGAGAGCGGCGCGCGGGTGCGGGTGCGGGTCACGGCGGGCATCCCGTGGGCGGCGGTCTCCCGCGCGTCGTCCGGGACGCGCGAGGAGGTGCCGCCGCTCGGGTCGGCGGTGTCGCGCACGTCGTCGAGCAGCGCGCGCAGGCGGCGCGCGGCCCGCAGCGGGGGCCCGGAGAGCAGTTCCTCGGTGTCGGGCGTGCGCAGCACGGCCTTCGTCGCCGCCGGTACGCGCACCGGCTGTCCGCGCCGCACCGCGCGGGCGCACGCGTCGAGCACCGTGCCCGCCGCGTAGAGCAGTTCGCGCACCCGCTCGCGCGCGGGCCCCTCGGCGGGGACCCCGAGGCCGGGGTCGGCGAGCGAGGCGAGCACGGGCCTGATGCGCTCGGCGACCCCGCGCGGTCCGCGCAGCTCGACGGGGCGGCGGCGGGCCTGCCCGGGGGTGAGCACGGCGGCCTTGCGGGCCTCCATGAGCGGCTCGGGGTCGAAGTCGGCGACGGGGTCCTGGCGCAGCCTGCGCGCGTAGTCGGCGACGGCGGCGAGCGCGTCGGCGAGGGCGTCGCGGTGCGCGCCCCAGCGCCGGATCGGTACGAGCCAGACGAGCCCGGCCTGCACGAGCCCCCCGGCGGCGATCACCGCCGCGTGCCCGAGCGCGGAGACGACGGAGCCCGGGAGCGTCACGGTCACCATGACGATGGAGACGTTCGAGGCGGCGATGATCCCCGCGGTGGGCCCGGCCGCCCAGGCCATCCCGGCGGCGAAGGCCCACAGCATGAGCAGCGGCACGAAGATCCACAGGTGGACGACGCACACGTACCCGAGGAAGGTGGAGAGGGCGAGGCTGAACCCGGAGGCGAGCGCGAGCAGCGGCCGGGGCCGCCAGGAGCGCTGGAAGGTGGCGACGGCGGCGGAGAACGCGCCGAAGGCGGAGGAGGCGGCGACACCGGGCCCGAAGAGGTCGAGGCTCAGCAGGACGACGAGCGCGAGCCCGGCGGCGCCGCGCAGCGCGACGAGCGGCACGAGGCGCTTGCGTTCCACTTTGAGGCCGGACCGGGAGGTCTCGGCCAGGGCGTTGAGCCAGCTCACGCCTTCACCATACGGACATAAGGGGTGCCCGGTGCGGCTGGCTCAGCGTGCGGGTGAGGCACCCCCGGGGGCTCCGCCCCCGCCCCCGCTCCTCAAACGCCGGAGGGGCTGGTGGTTGAGGTCCGCTCTCGACGCGGCCTCGGTCCCCCGCCGCCACCCCGCCTCGTCGCTGACCCCCCGCACCCGCGCCGCCTTCGTCCTCGGGAACATCCGCTCCGTCGCCTCCGTGACGGCCACGTCCCGCGCCGCGAGGACCGGCAGCACCTCCGGCTCCGCCGACTCCGTCACCGTGGCCTCGGCCGTCTCCTCCAGCCTCGTCCCGACGTGCTCCGCGTACGCGAGCAGGAAGGACTGCCGGAACGTCTTCGTCCGCCGCCGCCCCGCGGCCCTCGTCTCCGCCTCCGCGCGCGTGAGCGCGGTGTGCGCCTGCACGAGGAGCGAGGTGTGCAGCAACTCGACGGCCGCGAGGTCCCCCGCGTCCCCCACGACGGTCGAGAAGCCGTGCTCCTCGTTCCACACCGCCCGGCAGCCGCTCGCGCGGGCAACCGCGTCGAGGAGGATCGCCTGCGCCTCGCCGTACGGCGGCTCGACGCCGATCCGGCAGGCGGCGACGCCCTCGCCGGGCCCGGCGGGCACGCCCGCGAGGCGCGCGGCGTCGATGCGGTGGCGGGTCATGAGTTCCTGCGCCTTCGCGCTGAGCGCCTCGGCCTCCGCCGGGTACGCGGTCGCCTCGGCCTTGGCGAGCAGCGCGCGGACGCGGGTCAGCTCGCGGTCGTCGGTGGGCAGCGGCGCGGTCGGCAGGGAGCCGGGCGGCGGGCCGACGGGCTCGATCGCGGGGACCTTGAAGAGCAGCCGGTACAGCTCGACGGCCTCGACGGCCGCGCTGAAGCGGTCCGGGCGTATGCCCTCGCCGGTGTCCCCGGCGTCGAGGTCCGCGAGCTGGGCCTTCCAGCGGGGGTCGAGGCGCGCGTACCGGCGGGTCTCCTCGCGGACGAGAACGGCGTACCGCAGGCTGTGCGCGGGCCGCAGGTCGCGGCGGACGAGCCGCGCGAGGTCGGCGGGCTCCCAGCCGCGCCGCCAGGCCGCGCCGAGGAGCGCGGTGCCGCGCTCGGTGAGCAGGGCGTGCGCGGTCGTGGCGGGGAGTGCGGCGAGGAGGGAGGCGGCGGTGTCGAGAGAACGATCGGTCTCCTCGGCGAGCGCGGCGCCGAGCGCGTCCCGCGCGGAATCAGCCGCAGGCCGCTCACCCGAAGGGGTGTCGCGGGGGACGCGGCCGTCCTGGTGGCTCTTGCGGGTCTTACCGGTCTCGCGGGGCACTCCCCCATTGTCCACACCCTGTGGACAGCCCGGCGCGGGCGCCCGTTGTCGGACCCCCCTGCAAGACTCGTACACATGAACGATCCCGCTGTCCGCTGGCTGCTCACCTCCGCGGACGCGGAGGGCCCCGGCGTGCGCGTCGCCCCGCTCACCCCCGAGGGCGCGCTCGCCGCACCCCCGGTCGCCGAGCCGGACGCGGCGACGGCGGTGCGCTCGCGCCCCGGCGTGGGCCGCTGGGTCTGGCGCGCGACGCCGCACGTGTACCCGGCGCTGCTCGCCGCCGGGGTCCGCGTCGAGCGGTGCTACGACATCGAGGCGGCCGAGACGCTGCTCCTCGGCCACGAGGGCCGGTACGGGCAGCCCCGCGCGCTCGCCGCCGCGTGGGCGCGCCTGCGCGATGCGCCCGTCCCCGAGGACCCGCCGGGCCCCTCGGCGGAGCCCGACGCGCAGTCGTCCCTCTTCGACCCCCGTCCCGCCCCGCTCCCGCCCGAGGCGGTCGCCGAGGTCTACGCGGAGCAGTTGCGCCGCCACGCGAGGACGGGCCACCCGGGCCGCTTCACGCTCCTCACCGGCACGGAGTCGGCGGCGACGCTCGTCGCGGCCGAGCTGAACGCGACGGGCCTGCCCTGGAGCGCGGAGCGGCACAAGGACCTCCTGCGCGAGCTGCTCGGCGAGCGGTACGCGGGCGGCGGCGAGCCGCGCGGGCTCGCGGAGCTGGCGGAGGAGATCTCGCGCGCGTTCGGCAGGCGCGTCCGCCCCGACCTGCCCGCCGAGGTGCTGCGCGCCTTCGCCGAGGCGGGCGTGAAGCTCACCTCGACGCGGCGCTGGGAGCTGGAGAAGGTCGACCACCCGGCGGTCGCCCCGCTCCTGACGTACAAGAAGCTCTACCGCGTGTGGACGGCGCACGGCTGGAGCTGGCTCGCGGACTGGGTCCGCGAGGGCCGCTTCCGCCCCCGGTACGTGGTGGGCGGCGCGGTCTCCGGGCGGTGGACGACGGCCGGGGGCGGCGCGCTCCAGATCCCGAAGGTGGTGCGCCGCGCGGTCGTCGCGGACCCGGGCTGGCGCCTCGTGGTGGCGGACGCGGCCCAGATGGAGCCGCGCATCCTCGCCGCCGTCGCGGGCGACACGGCGCTCCTGGACGTGGCGGCGAAGGCCGACGACCTCTACGCGGCGGTCTCGGACCGCGCCTTCGCGGGCGACCGCGACCGCGCCAAGATCGCCGTGCTCGGCGCGATCTACGGCCAGACCTCGGGCGACGGCCTGAAGAACCTGGCGGCGCTGCGCCGCCGCTTCCCGAAGGCGGTCGCCTACGTCGACGAGGCGGCCCGCGCCGGCGAGGAGGGCCGCCTGGTGCGCACCTGGCTGGGCCGCACGTGCCCCCCGCTGGGCGGCGAGGTCCAGGAGGAAGCGGGCATCCCCCAGGAGGACGAGCCCGCCCCGTCCCCCTCCGCGTCCCGCGCCCGGGGCCGCTTCACGCGCAACTTCGTCGTCCAGGGCGCGGCGGCGGACTGGACCCTCCTCCTCCTGGCCGCCCTCCGCCGAGAACTCCACACCCGAGAAGCGGAGTTGGTCTTCTTCCAGCACGACGAGGTCATCGTCCACGCCCCCGCGTCGGAGGCGGCCGAGATCCCCGCCCTGATCACGGAAGCGGCCCGCGAGGCCACCCGCGTCTGCTTCGGCGACACCCCCCTCCGCGTCCCCTTCACCACGGCGATCGTGGAGTGCTACGCGGACGCGAAGTGACGCACGAGGACGCGTGGTTGCTGCCACACTCGTGGGGATGACGGGTGACGGGGGTGGACGGTCTTGGTCTTCGCGGAGACGGCGGCGCTGCGGCTGGGGTCGAAGGTGGCGGGCGCGGCGGGCAGGGCGTGGCTGAACCGGGGGCGGCGCACACAGGAACGGGCGCTCACCATGGAGGAGCTGATCCGCCTGCGCCTGCCGGGCGTACGGCTCCAGCGGGAGGTCGAGGCCCAGTTCACGCACATCACGAACGCGGTCTTCGACCGTCTCGAACCCTCCCTGCGGCACTCCTTCGAGCGGCGCGAGGAGAACAGCCGTCAGGCCGTCGTGGACGCGGTGGCCGACACCTTCGCGAAGGGCGACCTCTCCGACGACGCGCTCTTCGCGACGGACGTACGCGCCCCCGAACTCGTCCGCCACCTCGTCACCACGACGACTCCCCCGCCCGGTCTGGACGCCGAGGAGACCCGCCTCTACGAGCTGCTCCTGGCGGAGTGCGCCGAGTACTACGTACGGATCGTGCGTGGCCTGCCCGTCTTCGAGGAACGCGCGGTGGCCGAGCTCCTGGCCCGTACGGCGACGGTGGGCGCGGAGATCGCCCGCGTTCTCGAACGCCTCCCGGACCGCTCGCACTTCGCCCCCGAGGGCACGGACCTGGACGCCGCCTTCCGCCGCGAGTACCTCGCCCTGCTGAGCCGCGACCTGGACGAGGTGGAGATGTTCCGCCGCGTCCCCGGCCAGGACTCCCCACCGCGCGTGCCGCTGTCCGTCGCGTACATGAGCCTGCGCACGCGCGGCGAGGAGGGCCCCGCACGCACTCGTCGGCGCCCCTCCGTCGCCGGACGGCTCGACATGGGGCAGTGGGAGGCGGCGGCCGAAGCCCGTTCGCTGCGCGTCGAGAGCGCGCTGAGCACCCGCGCCCGCGTCCTGCTGCGCGGCGAAGCCGGTACGGGCAAGACGACGCTCCTGCGCTGGCTCGCCGTCACCGCCGCGCGCGGCGCCTTCACGGGCGAGCTGAGCGAGTGGAACGGCCTGACGCCGGTCCTCGTGAAGCTCCGCGAGTACGGCGGGGGCAGGCCCCCACTGCCGGAACGGATGCTCGACGGCGTGGCCGGGATGATCACCGGGATCATGCCCCGGGGCTGGGCGGAACGCGAACTCTCCGCCGGTCGGGTGCTGTTGATGGTCGACGGCATCGACGAGCTGGTGGCCGGGGAACGCCCGGCGGTACGGGACTGGCTGCGCCGCCTGCTCGGCGTGTACCCGGACATCCGCGTCGTCGTCACCTCGCGCCCGGCCGCGGCCCGCGCGGGCTGGCTCACCGCCGAGGGCTTCACGCCCCTCCACCTCGACCGCATGTCCCCCTCCGACCTCGCCGGCTTCGTCCGCCGCTGGCACCAGGCGGTGCGGGCTTCCGGCAGCGCACTGCCGTGCGCGCCGGAGGAACTCCCCGAGTACGAGGAGGCATTGCTCACCGCGCTCAAGGACCGCGCCCACCTCCAGGCCCTCGCGGGAACCCCGCTCCTGGCCGCGATGCTGTGCGCGATGCACCTCGCCCAGGGCCGTCGGCTCCCGCAGAACCGGATGGAGTTGTACCGGAACGCCCTCAACACCCTCGTCCACGAGCGCGACGCGGACCGCGGCATCCCCAGCGCGGCCGACACCCGCCTCACCTTGGACGACAAACTCGTCCTCCTCCGCGACCTCGCCTGGCGCCTCTCGGACAACAACCGCAGCGAGATCGACGTGCCGCGCGCCGCCGCCTGGATGGACCAGCGCCTGCGCACGATGCGGCACGTGGCGGACCTGAGCGGCGCGGCTGTCCTCGACCAGCTCCGCCACCGCTCCGGCCTCCTGCGCGACCCCGCCGAGGACCGCATCGACTTCGTCCACCGCACCTTCCAGGAGTACCTGGCGGCGGCGGAGGCGGTCGACGCCGACCGCGTCGGCAACCTGGTGGGCCGCGCCCACCTCGACCTGTGGCGCGAGACGATCGTCCTGGCCGCGGGGCACGCGCAGACGCGACAGCGCGAGGAATTGCTGAACGGGATTCTCGACCGGGCCGACGCGGAGCGGAAGTACGCGCGGAAGCTGCGGCTGGTGGCGGCCTCGTGCCAGGAGACGTGCACGTCACTACCGGTGGGCGTCGCGGAACGGGTCGACGCGGCGATCGACAGGCTCCTCCCGCCCCGCCGCTCGACGGACCCGGCGGCCCTGGCGGCGGTGGGGCCGAGCCTCCTGCGGAAACTGCCGAGGGCGCTGGAGGGACTGAGCCCAACGGTGGCAGCGCGGACGGTGGAGACCGTGGCACTGATCGGCGGGGAGGAGGCGCTGGGGATGCTGGCGACGCACGCGGTGCGCGCGGACACGAAGACTGTCGACGCCCTCGTCGAGGCATGGTCCTACTTCCCGGCCGAGCGCTACGCACGCGACGTGCTGGCGGTCATGACCCTGGAATCCGTCTTCGTGGTCCTCAAGCACGCCGGGCAGGTACGCGCGGGGAGGACCGTGCCCGGGATCACGGATGTCGGGATCCCCCAACGCCCCGCGGAGCACAAGGGCGTCTTCCAGGAGATCGCGGCCTACCCCAACCTGGCCCGCCTGTCTGTGTATCTGCGGTCGGACGACACGCTGCGCGCCCTGACCCGTACACCGATGCCCCGGCTCACGACGCTCTCGGTCCGCAGCACCCAAGGGGCGACCACGGTCCCCGACCTGAGTGCCTTCGCCGCTCTCGAAGCATTCGTCCTCGGCGGATTCGACGTGAGCGCGTGGCGGAGCGGTGCGCTGGGCACCCCGCCGGAGCTGTGGCACCTGATGCTGAGCGGTTGCACCCTCGACTCCACCGCCCCCTTCCCCTTCTCCTCCCTCCCGTCCCTCACCCACGTGACCCTGGACGACTGCCGCCGGACCGACGGCACTCCCCTCACGGAACTCAGCCTTCCCGGCATCGTCGTCATGTCGCGGGACTGACGCGTCCCGCCCTCACACCACCCCCGCTCCCATCCACACCCCCACCACCGTCACCGCCGCGTTGAAGGAGGATGCCGCCGAGACCACGACGCCGCCGCCCGCCATCAGCACCGCCCACCCCACCGGCCCCCACAGCGCCCCCGTCCAGCGCGCCACCGGCGCCGGGGCGAGCAGCGCCGCCACGCGCCGGGGCACCGGGCCCGGCGCGGCGAAGGCAGGGAGGAGGCCCGCGCTGTCGTCGCGCCCCCGCGAGGAGAGCGCCGCGCGGCCCACCGCCCGCGCCGTCACCCGCCGGTCCCCCACGACCCGGGCCGCCTCCTCGTCCGCCCACCGCTCGGCGCCGTACGCGAGCGCGCCGACGAGCGGGCGCAGCAAGGGGTTCGCGCACGCCGCGAGGCGCGCCACGAGGAGGAGGCCGTGGTGCCGGCCCGCGAGGTGGGCGCGCTCGTGGGCGAGCACGGCCGCGTACTCGCGCTCCGTCAGGCACTCCCGCATCCCGCGCGAGACCACGACGAGCGCGGGGCGGCCCGGCAGGGCGTACGCGTACGGGGAGGGGTCGGGCAGGACGGCCACGTCGCCCCCGTCCCGTACCGCCGAGGCCGCGCGCCGCGCCGCGACCCGCGCCGTGCGGTGCCGCGCGCCCGTGCGGACGCACGCGAGGAGCGCCACGAGCAGCGCGGCCAGCGAGGCGAAGCCCGTCACCTCGTCCCACGGCACGGCGGCCCGGACCTCCGGGTCCGCCCAGGTGTCCGGGAGGGGGTTGTGCGGGATGCGGGCCGTGCCGACGACGCCGAAGAGGCCGAGGCACACGGTGCTGCACAGGGCGAGGACGACGGCGAGCGCGGTGAGGAGGAGGGTCGCGGTGCGCGGGTGGAGGTGGCGCACCGCGAGGCGGCCGACCGGCAGCGCGGTCAGCGGGACGACGAACGGCAGGAAGACGACGTACTCCACGTACCTCAGCCCCCTCCGGAGCCCCCGGCCCCGCCACCCCCGAGCGGGCCGCCCGGCCCGCCGCCTTCGAGCGGGCCCTCCGGGCCGCCTCCCGCGAGCAGCTCGCGCACGAGGCGTTCGTCCTCCGCCGAGAGCGAGGTGACGAAGCTCGTGAGGACCGCGTCGCGGTCGTGCTCGCCGTCGAGCAGCCGCCGCATCCGCAGGGCCGCGAGCCCCGCCTCGTCGGCGACGGCGCTCCACAGGAAGGAGCGGCCCCGGCGCTCCCTGGTCACGGCGTCCTTGGAACGGAGCCGCGTCAGGATCGTCATGACAGTCGTGTACGCGAGTTCCCCACCGACGTGTTCGCGCACCCACCCGGCGGGTACGGGTCCGGGGGCGGAGTGGAGCACCGCGAGCACCCTGGCCTCCAGTTCGCCCTGTCCACGCCGTCGGCCGCCGTTCCGCTCGGTCCCGCTCACGCCCGCACCTCCTCGCACCCGCCCGCTCGCACCGGGTCCCGATCGTACCGAGCCGCGGCACCGGGCCCCGTCACCAACTTCTACAGTCCTGTAGTTTTCAGAACGAGGCAGTTTTCGGAACGAGTCACAACCGGCAGCACCCCCGAGACCAAGGAGCGAACACCATGGGAGTCACGCTGGCCAAGGGCGGCAACGTCTCACTGTCGAAGGAGGCCCCCGGGCTCACGTCGATCACGGTCGGACTGGGCTGGGACGTCCGGACCACGACGGGCAGCGACTACGACCTCGACGCGAGCGCGCTGCTCTGCTCGGCGGCCGGGAAGGTCGTCTCGGACGCGCACTTCGTCTTCTACAACAACCTGACCAGCCCGGACGGCTCCGTCCGCCACACCGGCGACAACCTGACGGGCGAGGGCGAGGGCGACGACGAGTCGATCGAGATCGACCTCGCCCAGGTCCCCGCCGACGTCGACAAGATCGTTTTCCCGGTGTCGATCCACGAGGCGGAGTCGCGCGGCCAGAGCTTCGGCCAGGTCCGCAACGCCTTCATCCGCGTCGTGAACCGCGAGGGCGGCACCGAACTGGCGCGATACGACCTCTCCGAGGACGCGTCGACCGAGACCGCGATGGTCTTCGGGGAGGTCTACCGGCACGGCACGGAGTGGAAGTTCCGCGCGGTCGGCCAGGGCTACGCCTCCGGGCTCGCGGGCATCGCCTCGGACTTCGGCGTCAACGTCTGAGCGGGGCGCGCGGAACGGGTACGGGCCGGGGGCCGGGTCGCCGTGACGGCGGCCCGGCCCCCGGCCCGTGACGCGGCGGCCCTGCGGGCGCCGGGAGGTCTCAGAGGTCGAACTCGTGCGGCGGCAGGCCCAGCGCGAAGCACGCCTCGCGCACGACGCCCTGCTCGTCCTTGTCGAAGTCGCCGTCGGCGCCGCCGATGACGATGCCGATCTGGATGACCGCGCGGGCCTCGGCGGGCTTCTTCTTGGCCTTGGCGATCTCCTGGAGGACACCGACCTTGCCGAAGTCGAAGTCGCTCGTGAGCTTGTCGAGATTGGCCTCGAAGCGGCGGCGCAGGTCGTCGGCGGGGAAGTTCTGGAGGACCTCGTTGGAGGTGATGAGCTGCGCGACCCGCTGCCGCTCGGAGGGGTCGACACTGCCGTCGGCCGCCGCCACGAGCGCGCACATCGCCATGCTCGCGTCGCGGAAGGCACCGCTCTTGAGGTCGTTCTTCTTCGCGACGAGCTGTCCCTGCATCGTCTGCGCGGAATCCTTGATGCGATCCCAGAGCGCCATGAGAACTCCGTCTCTCGTAAATCCCGGCCCGCCGGGCACGGCGGACCGACCACGGGCAGCCGCGCTGGACCCCCGTACTTCTACAGTGCTGTAGAAGCTACCAGTCGCGCCCCGGCACCCTTCCCAACGGACGGTCCGGCGGAAAAGATCCCGCCAGTCCCGCACGTCACACGGAGCGGCGGGGGCGGGGAACGGGCGAGGGCCCGCCTCCCCCCGCGCGTGTGCGGGGGGAGGCGGGCCCTCGTCGGTCCCGTCCGGGGGCGGCGGTCAGCCGTTGGCGGCGCCGTTGCCCGAGAGGACCGGGATGTCCTCCAGGAGGTGCGACAGCGGCTCGTCGCCCTTCGCCTGGGTGGAGTTCTCGGTGCACTGCTGGTTCTGGGGCGAGGACAGGACGTTGACGTCCTGGACCGCGATCGGCACGAGGCCGACGAGGGAACCGGCGTTGACCTTGGCGGGCAGGCCGATGCAGGGCTTGTTGAGCGAGCCCTGCACGAGCGCGAGCTGCGGGCTCATGTTCCCGTACGTCGCCTGGTTGCCGTACGCCTGCTGGGCGCCGTTGCCCGAGACGGAGGTCGTGCCACCGTCGTCGCCGAGCGCCATGGCGGGAGCGGCACCCGCACCCGCGACCGTGACGGCGACCGCGGCGGCGGCCCACAGCTTCTTCATGACTGTCCCCTTTCGGAAAGCGGACCCCGAGACAGGATCACCAGCCACCCCAACCGCCCCACCCCGTCCGGAGTTGCGCCGCGCGCCCGCATGACACCCGATCAGCTCACACGCCGCCCGCCCACAGGGGCCGCCGCTTGTCCGGCGTCCGCCGGGGAGCCGGTCGCCAGCCGGGGAGGCGATCGTCCGCCGGATAGCCGGTCGTCCGCCGGATAGCCCGTCGTCCGCCGGATGTCCGGTCGCCGGCCGGGGATCGGCGTTTACCACGGACCAGTGCCCCCTGGGGGCGGCGCCCGCGCAGTGTGCCCGTACGTGGGAGCGCGCGAGGGGGCGCAAGGCGCACGAATCCCTCATTCGCCCCCACACCGTGCGGTGAACGGGGGACCCTGGGGTGTGACGGCCTGAGCACGGGGCACGTCTGGCGACGATGAGGAAGCATGACGGAACCTGAACCCAGAGGCGGCGGCTGGAAGCGACAGGGCTTCATCCCCGTCAGCCGCCAGTCCTCCGAACAGCCCGCCACCCCCTACCCCGCGCCGCCCCCGCGCGCCGCCGCCCCGCCTCCCGCGCCGCCCCCGCCCGCGGACCCGGCGGCCCCCGATCCCTCGTACGAACCGGTCTTCGCGCGGCTGTGGCAGCGCTGGACCACCGAGGGCCGTACGGTGCCCGGCGAGCCCGACCCGGAGTGGGCCGCGCTCACCCGCCGCAGCCCCTGGCCGCGCTGAGGAACGGCCCCGGACGCGGCGAGGGCCGCCCTCCCCGGCGGGGAAGGCGGCCCTCGGTGCGCCGCGCGAGCGGCGCGCGGCGGCTCAGCTGTTGCCGGCGCCGTTGCCGGACAGGACCGGGATGTCGTCCAGGATGTGCGACAGCGGCTCGTCGCCCTTCGCCTGGGTCGAGTTCTCGGTGCACTGCTGGTTCTGCGGCGAGGACAGGACGTTGACGTCCTGGACCGCGATCGGCACCAGGCCGACGAGCGAACCGGCGTTGACCTTGGCGGGCAGGCCGATGCAGGGCTTGTTGAGCGAGCCCTGCACGAGCGCCAGCTGCGGGCTCATGTTGCCGTAGGTGGCCTGGTTGCCGTACGCCTGCTGCGCGCCGTTGCCGGAGACCGAGGTCGTGCCACCGTCGTTGGCGATCGCCATGGCGGGGGCGGCGACAGCGGCGCTCACGCCGACGACCGAAGCGGCGACGGCCGCGACAGACATGACCTTCTTGATCATGAGTGATCCTTTCGAGTACGGGCCCCGTCCCGGAGCACGCTGGTCAACTGACCGGCCGCGCTCGGGATGCGGGCGTTCACTCCAATGGCCCACGGATTCATCACACCGCTGTCACCGGGCGAAACACCCGTACGGCCTTCGCACGGGGTCAGCCGCCGCGGTTGTTGCGGGTGGGCCGGTTGGGGCGGCGGTGGAGGTGGAGGAAGGAGAGCCGGGTCAGGGTCTCGACGGAGCGCTCGCGGTCGCCTGCCGTGCCGACCGGCAGCGTCCGCGTGCGGCCCCGTGCCCGGACGGCGGCCTCCTGTTCCTGGAAGAGGTCGGCGTCCTCGGGCGCGACGCGCCACGTGAGCCGCCCGGCGGCCGTGTCCACGTGGACGGGTGACCAGCCGTCCGGACCGGGGGCGCCGACGCTCCCGGCGTGCAGGCGCAGGACGTAGGCGATGAGCCCGGCGCGCTCGCGCTGGGCCGCGTCGAGTTCGGCGTGCACCTCGGCGAGCCGGTCGACGAGGCGCAGTTCGCGCGCGCTCCAGGAGCGGGAACGTGAGCGGCGCGGGCCGCGGGCGGGGGTGGAGGCGTCGGCGGCGGTGGCGAGCGGAGGGGCGGGCCGGGGGGCCTTCGCGGGCTTGGTGGGCTTTCCGGGCCTGGCGGACCCGGCGGGCTTGCCGCCCTTGGCGGGGTGCTTCGCCGTCGCGGCGGGCTTGGCCGGGCCCGTGGACCTGGCGGGACCGGTGGGCCTGGCGGCTCCGGCCGCCTTGGCCGGACCGGCGGCCTTCGCGGGCTTGGCGGGGCGGGCGGCCTTGGGGGGCTTCGTCGCGGTACCGGCTCTGCCCCCGGCCCCCTTTCTCTCCACGGCGGTGCGCGTAGCCATCACGGATTCCTCCCTGGGCGGTGAACACAAAACGGGAACTGCCGTGAATTCGGCGGGCGAAGAACGCGGGCCACATCAAGGCAGTTGAGATGATAAACAGCGCTTCGCGGAAGAAATCGTGCCCACCACGCCGGTTCTTCTCAGAAATTCTTGCGAAACCGTACGAATCCGGGGGCACGGAGACGCTGAACGGGTGAAGGGGGGCGAGGGGGCGAAACCGATGGACGGTACGGCAGTTTGCCAGGAAGCAGCCGGCTGCCGCGTTCCGCGCCGACAGTCGCTGCGTACGCGCACGCTCCGTATCGCCCGTCGCCGCCCGCCCTTCCCGGGGCCGCCCCGAACGTCCCGGGGACAGCGTGCGGCGGCATCGAAAGGTTGGACATGATCAAGAAGTTCGCGGCCGCCGCCGCGCTCACCGCGGGTGTCGTCGCCCTCGGCGCCCCGCAGGCCCTCGCCCTCGCCGACGACGGCGGCACCACGTCGGTCTCCGGCAACGGCGCCAAGCAGTCGTACGGCAACCAGGCCACCTTCGGCGACCAGAGCCCGCAGCTCAGCCTGGTCCAGGGCTCGCTCAACAAGCCCTGCATCGGCCTCCCGGTCAAGGGCAACGTCGGCTCGCTCGTCGGCCTCGTGCCCGTCGCGGTCCAGGACGTCAACGTCCTGTCCTCGCCGCAGAACCAGCAGTGCACCGAGAACTCGACCCAGGCGAAGGGCGACGAGCCGCTGTCGCACATCCTGGACGACATCCCGGTCCTCTCGGGCAACGGCGCCGCCAACGGCTGACCGCCGCCCCCGGCGTCCCGGCGTCGAAGCGCCCCGCTCGTACGCGTCCCACCCAGGGACGCGTTACCGGCGGGGCGCGGCCGTGTGTGCGGGCGGGGCGGGGTCGTGTGTGCGGCGGGGGCGTGTGTGCGGGCGGGGTGCGGCCGTGTGCGGGACAGCGCGTCGGGGCGCGGGAGGGAGCAGTCGGGCTCGGCGGGGGCGCGGCCGGGAATTCGGCGCGGCGGATTTTCCGCACGGAATAAACGAACCTCTCTGCGAAATAACAGAGCGTCACCTTCCCCGCCTTAGGCGGGGTTTTTGTTTTTTATAGGCGTCTCTCCGTTCGGGTGAAGGTTGCCCGGCCTTCCGGCGCCAGGGGTTTCCTCCCGCTCCCCCCTTTCGTTCACAGGGCACGCCGGGCCCCATCCGGCGTGCCACTCCCTCTCTCCTCCCCCTTCCGAAAGGAACGACATGCTCAAGAAGACCGCCACCGTCTTCGCCGGCGCCGTCCTCGCGCTCGGTGCCGCAGTCCCCGCCTTCGCCGACTCGGGCGCCGAGGGTGCCGCCATCGGTTCGCCGGGCGTCCTCTCCGGCAACCTCGTGCAGGTCCCGGTCCACGTGCCGCTGAACGTCTGCGGCAACTCGATCAACGTGATCGGGCTGCTGAACCCGGCCTTCGGCAACGCCTGCGTCAACGCCTGATCCCGCTTCACCCCCCGGCCCGCTGAACGGGCCCGGGTCCGCCGGCCCTGGGAGCGCGCCTCCCAGGGCCGGTTTCCGCTCCGAGTCAGGAAGAACCTCGCCATGCGCCACACCCTCAGCAAGGGGATGCTCGTGACGGCCGCCGCGGCCTCCGGCATCCTCTCCCTGAACGGCGGTTCCGCCCTCGCCGCCGAGTCCACGGCAGCGGGCTCGCCCGGCGTCCTCTCCGGGAACAGCGTGCAGGCTTCGGTGGACGCCCCCGTGAACGTCTGCGGCAACAGCGTCGACGTGGTCGGGATCGCGAACCCGACCTTCGGCAACAGGTGCGGGAACGAGGACGGGGGCGCCTCGGCCGGACCCGCGGAGCGGGACGCGCACGAGAGGGCCGCGTCCGGGGAGAGCGGGCCGCGCCACGAGGGGACCGGGCCCGGGCATACGCAGCGGGGGCGGCACGCGGCCCCCGGGCCCGGACGGGACACAGCGGGGCACGAGGCGGGCGAGGACCGGGCCGCTCCGCGCGGGCGGCACGCGGCCCCCGCCATCGGGACGTCGTCCGTGGCGCGCGGCGGGGCGACCGGTTCGCCGGGGCTGCTCTCGGGGAACGCGGTGCAGGTGCCGCTCGACGTGCCGCTGAACGTGTGCGGGAACACGGTGGACGTCGTGGCGCTGCTCAACCCGGCCTTCGGCAACGGCTGCGGCAACGGGGCCCCCGCCCCGGAGCACCCGACGCCGCGCCCGCCCCACCACGTACCTCCGCACCACGTACCGCCCCACCACGTACCGCCCCACCACGTACCGCCGCGGCACGTACCGCCGAAGACGGACGAGGGTGACGGCGGCGGGACGTCCTCCGGCTGGACCGGGGGCGGGGAGAAGGAGCCCGCGCGGCTCGCGGAGACGGGGGCGGACGCGGGGCTCCTCGGGGTCGCGGGGGCCTCGGCCACGCTGCTCGTCGGGGGTGCGGTCCTCTACCGGCGCAAGGCGGTCTCCGCTCACCGGTAGGGTCGCTCGACGTGGTCCGGACGGGTGCCTCCCGGCCGGGCCTGTCGGCGAACCGAACGAGGTGAGGGGCCCGGTGCCCACGAGCGAACGGCCCGCGCGGGCGACGGCGGCGGTGCCTCGTACCCTCCTCCCCCTCTCCCTGCTGCTCTTCGCCGCCGTGCGCGTGCTGTGTCTCGTGACGCTCGCGGTGTGGGCGGGCGCGGAGGGGCGCAGTGCGCACAAGGTGCTCGCGGAGCGGTGGGACTCGCTGTGGTACGTGCGGGTCGTCGAGCACGGCTACGACTTCACGCTGACCGCGCCGGACGGGCGCGTGCTCTCGGACCGGGCCTTCTTCCCGCTCCTGCCCTGGCTGGAGAAGGCCGGTCACGGGCTCACGGGGCTCGCTCCGCAGGACGTGGGGCTCGGTGTGAGCGCGCTCGCCTCGCTCGCGGCGGCGTGGGCGATCCACCGGATCGCGGCGCGGCTGTACGGGGAGCGGCCGGCGCTCTTCGCGGTGGCGCTGTGGGCGGTGCTGCCGGTCTCGGTCGTGCAGTCGATGGCGTACAGCGAGTCGCTCTTCACGGCGCTCGCGGCCTGGTCGCTCTGGTCGCTGCTGCGCGAACGCTGGCTGCCGGCCGGGCTGCTCGCCTCGGCGGCGGGCCTGACGCGGCCGGTCGGTCTCGCGGTGGTGCTCGCGGTGTGGGGGGCGGCGTGGGCGGGCCGCCGCCTGACGTGGCGCGTGGCGGCCGGGTGCGTGCTCGCGCCGCTGGGGGCGGCGGGGTACGTGCTGTGGTCGGGCCTGAGTTCGGGCCACGGCCCCTTCGGCTACCTCGACGTGCAGGGCGACTGGGGCAACGGCTTCGACGGCGGCCTCGCCTTCGCCCGCTTCCTCGGCGACCTGCTGAGCGGCCCCGGCTTCGCGGGCGGCATCGGCCTGATCATCGGCGTGGCGGCGCTGCTCTGGCTCTACGTCCGGGGCATCCGCCAGGGCCAGCCGCTCCCCCTCGTCCTCTACACGGGCGTGGTCCTGCTCCTCGCCCTGTGCACCTCCGGCTTCTTCGGCTCCAAACCCCGCCTCCTCCTCCCCGCCTTCCCCCTCCTGTTCCCCCTGGCCCTCGCCCTCTCCCGCCTCCACCACCGCCGCACCGCCTGGCTCGTGGTGACCGCGGCAGCGGCACTGGCGGCAGCCTACGGAGCCTTCTGGCTCCTGGGCTCGGGGCCGCCGTGAGGGCGTGAGGCCGTAGGGGGAGGCGCTCCGGGGGCGTACGGGGTGGAGCGCGGCGGTAGGGGGCGGGGGCGCGGGAGCGTACGGGGTGGGGCGGCTAGGACGGCGTGCGGGCCGGGGCCGGGGGCCCCGCCGAGTGCTCCGGACCCGTCCGGCGAGGCACCTCTGCCCGTTCCTGGCGCGTGGTCAGAAGGACAGGTGCGTGCGGGCCCAGGTGGGGAAGGGGGTGGTGGGGATGCCGAGGGCGGCGGCGGCTTCGGGGTGGGCGGGCTGGACGGAGACGTTGTTGACGACGTGGCCCGCGCCCCAGGCGGGCATGCCGGCGGCGAGGGCCTCCTCGAGGGTCAGGGCGGGGGCGGTGACCGGGATGCCCCACTGGGCGGCGAGGATCTCGGTGACCTGGCGCATGGTGAGGCGGTCGCCCGCGAGTTCGAGTTCGACGGTGTGGAAGCGGTCGGGGTCCTGGACGGCGTGGGCGGCGGCGACGCCGATGTCGTCGGGGTCGATCAGGGCGAGGAGGGTGTCCGGCTGGAGGACGGTGGCGAAGCCGCCCTCGGGGCCCTTCGGGAGCAGCGCGATCAGGTTGTCCATGAAGTAGGCCGGCTTGATGATCGTCCAGCGGGGGAAGTCGGCCGCGCGGACCGCGGCGATGATCGCCGTCTTCGTCGCGTAGTACTCCTCCAAAGCCGCCAGCGGGCCCTCGCCCCAGCCGGGCAGCTCGGTGTGCGAGCCGACGCCGCTCGTCGAGGACTGGATGAACTGCGGTACGCGCGCGGCGCGGGCCGCGTCGACGAGGTGCGTCGCCTGGGCCAGTTCGCCGGCGAAGTCGACTCCCGCCTCGCTCATCGGCGGCATCTGCACGGAGAAGACGGCCCGGACCCCGGCGACCGCCGGATCGAGCGAGGCGCGGTCCATGAGGTCGCCCGTGACGAGTTCGGCGCCGAGCGCGGCGACCTCCCGCGCGCGGTCGGCGTGGGGGTCGCGTACGAGGGCCCGGACGGGGACCCCGGCGGCGAGCAGGGCGCGAGCGGTCGCTCCGCCCTGCCGGCCGGTCGCCCCGGTGACGAGGACGGGGGCGGAGGAGGAGGCTGTGGGCTGGGCGGACATGGGGCTCCTTCGGGAGGGCGCGCGGCGGGCGGGCACGCGGGGCGGCGTGCGGCCAGGGGCTCGCGACAGCGAAACGGCGGGGGTCACCGTTTCCTGTTCCGGTACGATACGGCGGGGCCCACCACTTAGCAAAGCGAGACGTCATGACCGGTCAGCGTGCGGACGCACGGCGCAATTACGCCCGTATCCTCGCCGTCGCCGAGGCGGAGGTCGCCGAGCGCGGCGCCGACGCCTCGCTCGAACACATCGCGCGTACGGCGGGAGTCGGCTCGGCGACCGTGCGCCGCCACTTCCCGAACCGGCGGGCCCTCCTGGAGGCCGTCTTCCACGAGCGGATCGAGGCGCTGCGCGTCCGCGCGGAGGCGCTGACCGAGGCCGAGGACAGCCGCGCGGCGCTGCTCACCTGGCTGCACGAGCTGGTCGCGTACTCGGTGAGCGCGCGCGGCTTCGCGGACACGCTCACGTACGAGCCCCCGAGCGACACCCCGAGCAGCTGCGCCACCGCGCTGGAGGACTCCGGCGCCCCGCTGCTGCGCCGCGCCCAGCAGGACGGCGCCGTCGCACCCGGAATCACCCCGCACGACCTGCTGACGCTGGGGATCGGGATCGCGCTGGCGACGGAGCACCACGAGGACCCGGAGGCGCAGGCGGAGCGGCTGTTCGCGGTGGTGGTGGAGGGGGTCAGTCCGGGGGGTGGGTGGGGGTAGGGGGGCGGGGGGCGGCGGCGGGGCGGGGCGGCGGGGCGGCGGGATGGCGGGATGGCGGGGCGCCCGCCGGGGGGCGTCGGGCGGGGCCGAATGTTCGGGGTGGCGTGAACGGGGCCGAGGCGAGCGCGAGGACTAGGTGAGCGCGAGGCCGACGTCAGCGCGAGGGCGGCGGGACACCCACCGGTGACACTCCGGGCGGGGCGAGCGCCGACCCACTGCCTCCCTGGCAGGGCTGCGCTCCCACCACCGGGGCCTGCCCCGCTCGGCCCGCGCGGGAGCCTGTCCCGTCGCGCCCGCGCAGGAACCTGTCCCGCCACACCGCGCCAGAGCCTCCCCCGCCCACAACCGGCGCCGAGGCACCCGACCGCTCGGGGTGCCCTTCGCGCCCGGCCCGGGACAGCCCCCGCCCTCCCTGGGGGGCGCCCCGTATACAAGTCTTCCGCAAATCCCCCGGCCCTCCACCCACCTCCCCGCATCTGTGGACAACTTCAGCAAAGCCGCACAACCTCTCACTCTTTCCAGTGAGGCGATGCGCGGAAAAACAAGCCACAGAGGCCGAATCCCACAGCCTGTGGATAACTCGGCGCCTTCCGGGGTGAGTGAGCGCCCACTCACCCCGGAGAGCAGCACCGAGCCCGCGCCTCAGCGGCGTTCGAACTGGGCCTGTTCGCCCGCCGGGCGGGGAAGCGTGCCCGGTGGCGTCGGTACGGGGGTGCCGCGCAGGCGGGTGCGGACGCCGCGGACGAGGCGGGACGCCGTGTAGTCAGCGCCCAGGACGAAACGCATCGAGGGGCCGTAGGAGGCCGCCGTGACGAGCCCCGCCATGAAGAGTCCCGGGAGCGAGGACTCGAAGCCCGCGTCGACCTCCGGGGAGCCGTCCAGCGCGGCCGTGCGCAGTCGCCCGCGCGTCTCGGGGTCGAGGACGGTGAGCCGGGTCGCCGCCGGGGTGAAGCCCGTCGCGGCGATCACGTGGTCCGTGTGCAGGGTCTCCCCCGTCGCGCCCGAGAGCGCGAGGCGCAGGCCCGTGCCCGACGGTGCCGCGTGGCGGACCTCGCGCCCGAGGAGGACCTCGACACCGCGCGTCACGCGTTCGCGGACCCACCAGGCGCCCGCGGGGCCGAGCGCGGCGCGGGCCACGCGGCTGCGGTAGTCGGCGGGCAACTTGCGGTAGATGCCGGGCAGTTCCGCGTAGAACCAGTTCCGCCAGCCGCTGCCGAGGCCGCTGTGCGGGGCGCGCGCGGACTGCCACCACGGGCGCTTCCACGGCGGCGGGAGGGTGTTCCAGCACAGACCGGGGGCGCGGACCAGGACGCGCGCGCGGGTGCCCTGTTCGGCGAGGAGCGCGGCCGTCTCCAGGGCCGCCTGGCCGCCGCCGACCACCGTCACGTCACCGCCCGCGAAGCGGCTCAGGTCGTCGTGGTCGCTGCTGTGCGACACGAGCCCGCCGTCGCGCAGCGGGGCGAGGACGGGTGGCAGGTCGGTGAAGGGCATGACGCCGACGGCGAGCGCGACGGTGCGGCTGAGCAGGACCTCGCCGTCCTCCGTCGTGAGGCGGAAACCGCCGCCGGGCAGCGGCTGGACGCGGCTGATCAGGCGTTCGTCGACGCCGCACGGGACCGCGTGCCGCGCGAACCACAGGCCGTACGCGGCGAAGACCGGCACGGGGACGGGCGTGCCGTGCCGCGCGTCGATGCCCTCGCCCGCGCAGTACGCGTCGAGGCCGAAGCGCCCGGCGGGGTCGGAGAGGTGCGAGGCCCAGGGCTCGGACTTGAGGAACATGCCGGGCGGCATGTGGTCGCGCCAGGAGGCCATCGGGCGGCCGAAGACGCGCAGCTGGAGTCCGGCGGCGGCGGCGTGTGCGGCGATCGACAGGCCGTAGGGGCCCGCTCCCACCACTACGAGGTCGTACATGCGGTGCTGCTCGCTTTCTGCTGGTCGTCGGCCCCGTTCCCCACGGGCGGCGGCGGTACGGGTACGGGGCGCTCCTCGGGCGCCGGACGCTTTCCGGCTGCGGGCCGTCCCTCGGCTGCGGGGCGCTCCTCTGGCAGGGGACGCCCCTCGGGCAGGGGATGCCCCTCGGATACGGGACGCCCCTCGGGTACGGGACGCCCCTCGGGTACGGCGCCCCCCTCCGGCGCGGGATGCGGCCGGGACGTGAGGCGGCGGGCCGCGCGGGCGAGGACGTGCGCGCTCCACGCGGCGGTCATCGCGGCGGCGGGCACGGGGTCGTCGGCGGCCCACCAGGCGCCCTCGCGACCGGCCCGGCCCGTCCCCGTGCCCCCGGCGGAACCGGCTCGCTCCCCGCGCACCGCCGAGAGCAGCGCGTACGTGCCGACCGTGAAGCGGCGGCCCGGGGCCGGGGTGCGGGCGGGGAGGGGACGGCCCGTCAGGTCGAGGTGGAGGGCGCGGACGACGTCGAGGCCGCCGTGGTCGGTGAAGAGGCGGAACTGGGCGCCGGGGCGGGGGTTGAAGTCGAGGAGGTACGGGGTCGTGCCGGTGGCGTCGTAGCGGAAGTCGAGGTCGAGCACGCCGCGGTAGCCGAGCGTCGCGACGAGGCGGCGGGCGCACTCGTCGATGCGCGGGTCGTGTTCCCAGCGGCCGACGGCGGTGAGCCCGGCGCCCGGCGGCCAGGCGCGGAGTTTGCGGCCCGTGCCGCCCGCGGCGAGGCGCCCGGCGCGGTCGGCGTAGGCGTGGCAGAACCAGTCGCGGCCGGGGGCGTACGGCAGGAGGTGCTGGATCAGGAGGGGGCTGCCCGCCTCGGCGGTACGGGCCTGGAGCGCGGCGGCCTCGGCCGGGGTGCGCACGAGGGTCGTGGAGCGCAGGCCGCTGCCGGGAGGCAGGAGCCAGGGGCGGCTCCACTTGGCGATGGCGGGGGCGCCGAGCGCGCGGACCGCCTCGGCGGCCTCGGCCGGGCTCGCGGGATGCGCGGTCTCGGGGTGGGCGATCCCGGCGGCGGCGCAGACCTCGGCGAGCCGGGCCTTGTCGGCGACGCGCGCGGCGAGCCCCCGGGGCTGGGCGGGGAGGAGGAAGCGGTCCGCGAGCGCGGGCGGCAGGTGGTCGACGGCAACGGCGCTGTGGTCGTCGAGCGGGACGAGCACGGCACGGCCCGGCAGCTCCCGCACGGCCTCGGCGAGGACGGCGGCGATGCCGTCGGGCCCGGTCTCCTGCGGGGGCTGGCGCCAGGTCCGTACGACGTACCGGGAGCGGGCGAGGGGGCCGCGCGGGCCCTCGCTGACGGCGTGCACGGGGACGCCGGCGCGGCCCAGGGAGCGGGCGGCGCCGAGGGTGCCGTGGTGGAAGGGATTGCGGTCCACACGGACGAGGACGGCGGGGACGGTCGCGTCCAGGGCGCAGCTCTGGCCGCTCACGCGGCGGGGAATCCGGGTGGCCCGGCGCCCCGGCTTTTCGGGTGCGTTCTCCCCCGGCGGGGATTCGTCCGGACGGGGGATGGATTTCGCGAACGGGTTACGCACCCGGTCGGCGTAAGAGAAATACATACGACTGACATCCCACCACTTCCGTGCCGGTACGACCGGGCACCAGAATTCCAGGAGACTGGTATGACCAAGGAGAGATTCCGCCGCGACCGCAAGCGACTCGCGATCGGCGCCGCCGGAATTCTCGGCGTTCTCGCTTTCGCTCCGGCCCCGGTCGGCGCGGTCACGATCGCGACGGTACCGGTAGCGGCCCTTTCGGCCGGGGAACCGGGGGACACGAATGACGGGGAATCACCGAGGGTGCGGGGCGCGGAGGACGGCGCGCCGCCCGGCCGCCCGGCGACGGACCCGAGCCCGCTGCCCGCGTTCCCGCCGTTCCCCTCGCCGACGCTCCCCCGCCCGGCCCCGAGCCCGCCCGCCGCGTCCACCGCGCCCGCTCCGAGCCCCGCGCCCACCGCCACGCCCACCGCGAGCCCCGCACCCGCACCCGCCCCCGGTTTCGGCGCGTACCTCCACTACAGCCCGCGCGGCATCACGGACATGGCGGCCTTCTCGCGCTGGCTCGGCGGCCGGGAGGTGACGGTGGGGCACACGTACCTGCCCGGGGACGTGTGGCAGAACATCGAGGGCGCGCCCACGTGGCTCGCGGACTGGGCCGCCTGGTACAAGGCGGAGCCGGGCCGCACGCTCGTCCTCAACGTGCCGATGCTGGAGCGCACGGAGGCCCGGGTGCCGGACGCGATGGTGGCGCGCGAGCTGCGGCGCGGTGCCGCGGGCGCGTACGACGGGCACTTCGAGCGGCTCGCGCGGCGGCTCGTGGGGCTCGGCGTGAAGGACGCGGTGCTCGTGGTCGGCTGGGAGATGAACGGGACGACGTACACGCACCGCTGCGGGCCCGATCCGCGCGCGTGGCGCACGTACTGGGCGCGTATCGCGCGGGTGATGAACGGGGTCGAGGGCGCGGGTTTCCGTTTCGATTTCACGCCGACGCGAGGGCGCGACGCGACGCCGTGGACGGAGTGCTATCCCGGGGACGACGTGGTGGACATCGTCGGGATGGATTCCTACGACCAGCCGTACGGGACGGATTTCGACCGGCAGATCTCGGAACCGTACGGGCTCCAGGCGCAGGTGGATTTCGCGGCGAAGCACGGGAAGGCGATCTCGTACCCCGAGTGGGGGCTTTTCAAGAATGGTGACAACGCGGAGTACATGCGGCGGATGATCCGCTGGATGGACGCGCACCCGCCGCTTTACCAGACGATTTCCGACTACTGCCCGCACGGCGTGTGGCAGTGCCGGATGAATCAGCGGGCGACGGCCGTGTATCGGCAGGCGTTCAAGGCGGGGGGCGGTCTTCCGGCGGAGGACGCCGGGGAGAAGGAGCAGGCGCCGATGAGGGATTGCCGGCCCGTCAGGCTCGGGGGGTGGCTGGAGGAGCGGCTCGGCGGACGGCTGTGCGTGCGCTTCAACTGGTGACCGGGGTGGGGGCGGCCCCGGTACGGGCCCGCCCCCGCCGTCAGTCCCGCGTCGGGGGCTTCGCGCGGTGGGCGTGGAGCCAGGTGGCGGCCTGGGTGCGGGCGGTCGCGTGGGCCGTGCGCAGCCACAGGAGGGGGGCGGTGCGGCGGGTGGAGAGCAGGAGCCGCTGGTTGACGACGGTGTCGGGGCGCCAGTGGCTCTTGTACGGCTCGGTGCCGCGCAGGAGGCTCAGGGTCTCGCGGCCGTCCTCGGCGGCGAGCGCGGAGGCGGTGCGCAGGAGCATCGTGGCGACGTCAGCCTTGCGTTCGCGCAGCGCGGGGTCGGCCCCGTAGAGGTAGCCGCCCGCGAGGCGCTGCGAGAGCAGTGTCAGGTCGACGGCGACGGTCTCGCCGTCGAGGCGGTAGGCGGTGAGCTGGGCGTCCCCGGTGCGGACCATCGTCGTGACGGAGCGCACGAGGTGGTCGCGGAAGCGGGGGCGCAGGTGCTCGGGGGTGACCTTGCGGCCCTGCCACTGGCGGCGGTGCAGGGCGAGGAGGGTGCGGATCGCGGCGGGGACGTCCTCGGCGGGGACGGGCGTCGCCTCGATGCCGAGGGCGTCGATCTTGCGGAGTTTGGCGCGGAAGCGCTGGGCGCGCGAGGCGGGGAGCCGGGTGAGGAGTTCGGCGAGGGGGCGCGCGGGGAGTTCGAGGCAGGGCGAGTCGGGGCGGCGCACGACGAGGCCGCGCCAGTGCGCGAGGAGGAGTTCGGTGGCGGCGCCCGGACGCAGTTCGCGCAGGTCGACGAGGGCGGTGCGGGCGGCGCGGCGCAGTGCGGCGGCGAGGGCGCGCGCGGCGGGGCCCGCGTGGGCCGCGTCGACGAGGACGTCGCCGAAGTCGGAGATCTCGCCGCCCATGAGGACGAGCGCGGGCAGCGGCCCGGGGGCGCGCATGAGCGGCGCGGCGGCGACGAGGCGGTCGCCGCTGCGGACGACGAGGACGCGGAGGGCGCCGGGCGTCCCGTACGACTGCCACCACGAGGAGAGCCAGGCGTGGCTCTGGAAGGGGGTGGCGCTCGGGCAGGCGGCGGTGAGGCGGCGCCAGGCGGGGGCGAGGAGCGCGAAGGCGCCGGGCTCGGTGATCCATTCGGTGGTGCAGGGTGCCGGGTCGGCCTCGGTGCGGAGTCCGTCGCCGGGGCGGGGCGCGGCGCGGCCGGGGAGGGGGACGCGGTGCGCGCGGGCGAGGGTGTCGTGCTCGGTACTCATCGGTGCGGGCTTCCCCCGGTGCTCTTCGTGCTCTTGGGATGCGTGGTCTTGGGATGCGTGCTCTAGGGACGCGTGCTCTTCGGAGTGGTGCATGGTGTGGGTGGAACGAGGTGGCGGGGTCTCAGGTGGCGGGCGCGGGGGCCTGGGCGGTGGGCGCGCCGGGGGTTCAGGTCGCGGTCTCGCTCGTACGGGACGCGTCGGCGCCCTTGCGCTCCGCCGGGGCCGGGACGGCGCCCGCCGGGAGGGACGCGGGTCCGGCGAGGGGGCGGCGGGGGCGGGCGAGGAGGGCGAGGGCGCCGAGGAGGCCGCCCGCGCAGGCGCCGACCCCGGTGGTGAGGAGCGCGCCGGGGCTCGCGGGGGCGCTCGGGGCGAGGGCGCGGGAGAAGGAGACGAGCGAGACGCGCGTGTCGGTGGCGTTGTGCCCGGCGGCGGTGACGAGGGCGCGGGCGACGGCGTTGGCGTTGTCGGCGGCCTGTTCGGGGTCGCCGGAGCGGGCGCCGATGGCGATCATGGGGGCGTCCGGCGAGGTCTCGGCCGTGACGGAGGAGCGGAGCGCGGCGAGCGGGACGCGGGCCTCGACCTGGGCGTCGCCGAGCACGCCGAGCTGCGTGGCGACGCGCCCGTACGCCTGCGCGAAGCCGAGCGCGGAGGCGGAGTCGCCGCCCTTGCCGGGGACGGCGAGGACGTAGGCGGTCGCGGAGTACGTGACGGGGCTCGCGAGCCCGTACGCGGCGCCGCCGCCCGCGCCGAGGAGGACGCCCGCGCCGAGGAACGCCCAGGCGGGCAGGGTCCTCAGTCGCGCGAGGCGGGCGAGCGCCGCGCGGCGGCGGGCGGGGGCGGGGGCGGGGGCCGGGCTGCTGGGGGTGCTGGCGGGGCTGGTGCTCACGGCGTGTTCGCTTTCGTACGGGTCGGGTGGGGCGCGCGGGGGCGCGGGGGGCGGGCGGGGGTCGCCGCCTGGGCGAGGGCGTGGCGGTAGACGGTGTCGAGGAGGGCGGCGGAGCGCTCGACGGCGTAGTGGCGCACGGCGGCGGGCACGGGGAACCGCTCGCCCGGCGGGAGCCCGCGCCCGTGGCCGGTGGCGCGGCCCCAGCGGACGGCCTCGGCGAGCGCGGCCGGTGAGCCGCCGACGCGCTCCGCGGGCGCCGACTCGGGCGGCAGGTCCTCCAGGGCGGGGCAGCGCACGTAGAGGACGGGGAGTCCGGCAGCGAGTGCCTCGACGACGGCGAGTCCGAAGGCTTCGTCGGCGGAGGGCGAGAGGAAGACGTCGGCGGCGCAGAACAGGGCGCGCAGTCCGTGCGGGTCCTGTTCGCCGGTGAGGTGCACGCGCTCGTCCAGGCGCAGCCGCGTGGTGAGGGCGCGCAGGGCGGCCTCCTCGGGGCCCGCGCCCGCGAGGACGAGGTGGTGGTCCGGGGGGAGGAGGGCGAGGGCCTCGACGAGGGCGGTGAAGCGTTTGCCGGGGACGAGGCGGCCCGCTCCGGCGAGGACGTGCGCGCCGTCGGGGATGCCGAGGGCGGTGCGCGCGGTGGTGCGCAGCTCGGGGTCGTGGGCGAAGGCGGTGGCGTCGATGCCGTTGGGGACGACGTGGACGCGGGTGTCGGGGACGCCCCAGCGGGTGAGGCGTTCGGCGACGGTGTCGGAGACGGCGACGGTCGCGGTGCCGAGGCGTTCGCCCGCGAGGTAGAGGGCGCGGACGCCGGGGGTCAGGGGGCGGCCCTCGATCTCGGTGTCCCCGAGCGAGTGCTCGGTGGCGACGAGCGCGCGGACACCCGCGAGGCGCGCGGCGACGCGGCCGTAGAGGCAGGCGCGGTAGAGGTGCGTGTGCACGAGGTCGTAGCGGCCCGTACGGATGTGGCGGGCGAGGCGGGGCAGCGCGCTCAGGTCGCGGTTGCCGCGCATGCCGAGGTGGTGGACGGGCACGCCGTCGGCGCGCAGCGCGGTGGCGAGGGGCCCGGGGTGGGTGAGGGTGACGATCTCGCTGTCGGCGGTGAGGCGGGGCACGAGGAGGCGGAGCTGCTGCTCGGCGCCGCCGACCCCCAGTCCGGTGATGACGTGGAGGACGCGGGGGCGGGGGGCGGTGTCCGGGCGGGGAACGGCGTCCGGGCGGGGAACGGCGTCCGGAGCGGGGCGCGCGCTCTGAGCGGTGCTCATACGCGGGCCGCCTCCTCGGGCGCGAGGGGCGCGTACGGGAGCGTGGCGAGCGCGGTGGGGCGGCGGCGGGCGTGGAGGCGGCGCTTGAGGGCGAGGAACGGGGCCGTGTCGCGGCTGCCGACGTGGACACGCGGGAGGGCGTACGGGCCGGTGTGCGCGCCGGGATCGATGGCGCAGGCGTACCGGTACCCGGCGGCGCGGACGGCGTCCATGGCGCGGGCGTCGAGCGTGCCGTACGGGTAGCAGAAGCCGTCCACGGGCGTGCCGGTGAGCGCGGTGAGGCGCGCGCGGGCGCCGGCGGTCTCGGCGCGGAGGGTGGCGTCGTCGGCGCGGGTGAGGTCGACGTGCGTGAGGCCGTGCGCGGCGAGTTCCATGCCCTCGGCGCGGACGCGGCGCAGTCCGGCGGCGGTGAGGAGGGGCTTGCGGGGGCCGAGCGGATCCCAGGCGTTGTCGCCGCCGAGGCGGCCGGGGAGGGCGAAGACGGTGGCGGTGCAGCCGTAACGGTGCAGGAGGGGGACGGCGTGGGAGAGGAAGTCGGCGTACCCGTCGTCGAAGGTGAGCCCGACGAGCCCTTCGCCGCGCCCGGCGGCGCGGGCGGTGAGGAGGGCGGCGACGGAGACGCCGCGCAGTCCGCGCCGCCGCAGCCAGCGGAGCTGACGCTCCAGGCGGTGCGGGGTGACGGTGACGCGGTACGGGTCCTCGCGCACCTCGGAGACGGAGTGGTACATGAGCACCCACAGCGGGGTGGTGGGGGCGGGGCGCGCGGGAAAGGCGGGCGCGGGGACGGCGGGCGGTTCAGCGGGCATCGCGGCGCTTTCTCGTACGGGGGGCGGGGGTGGACGCGTCGGTGGCGGGGGACGCGGCAGTGGAGGGGGACTCGGGAGCCGAGGGGGACGCGGGGGCGGTCGCGTCGCGGACGGGTTCGCCCGCACGTGAGGTACGGCCGGACCGGCCACCTGAGGTACGGCCGGACCGGCCCGCGCGGCGACTCGCGAACCGGTGCGCGACGGTCTGGCGGAGCACCTCGGCGGCCGGGAGGCGCAGGGCGAGCGCGGTGCCGAGGGAGACGGTGAGGAGGGCGAGGGTCCCTGCCGTGAGCCCGGCGGCGGGGGCGGTGAGGCGCGCGGCGGCGAGGTGGGCCGCGAGGCAGCCGAGGGCGGCGGCGAGGACGAGTCCCGCGAGGTCGCGGGCGACGGCCCCGGTGCGGAGCGGCAGGGAGCGGCGCAGCGGCCCGGCGAGCATGAGGGCGGCGGTGGTGCTGATGCCGAGGGCGTTGGCGGCGGCGAGGCCGAGGACGCCGTGGCGCGGGGTGAGGAGGGCCGCGCCGAGGGCGGTGACGGTGAGCCCGGCGAGCATGGCGGCGGCCGGGTACCAGGTCCTGCGCGCGGCGGAGAAGTAGGAGCGGATGAGGGCGCCGACGAGTGTGTGGCCGAGGAGGCCGAGGGCGTAGACGCGCATGACGGCGGCGGTGGCCGCCGTGTCGGTGGCGGTGAAGGCCCCGCGCTGGAAGAGGAGTTCGACGATCTGTCCGGCGCAGGCGATGACGGCGGCGGCGCCGAGGAGGACGACGCACCCGGCGAGGGAGAGGTCGCGCTCGACGCGGCGGCGGGCGTCCTCGACGCGGCCTTCGGCGAGGGCCTTGGAGACGACGGGGAAGGTGACGGTCGCCAGCATGAGCGACATGACCATGGGGACCTGCGCGACCTTCTGCGCGTAGTTGAGGTGCGAGATCGCGCCCGGGGCGAGTTCCGAGCCGAACCAGCGCTCGACGAGCACCTGCGACTGCCGGAAGAGCGCGAAGCACAGGACGGGCCCGAGGAGCGCGGGGTCGAAGAGCCGCGTACGGGCCCTGGGAGCGTCCCCGTTCACGCCCCCGATGACGCGCCGCGCGCGCAACTCCCGTACGAGGAAGGGCGCCTGTACGAGGACCATGAGCCCGCCACCGAGAGCGACGCCGAGCGCGGCGGCGCGCACGCCCCAGCCCGCCCAGGCGCCGACGAGCGCCATCGCGGCGATGATGCCGGTGTTGTAGGCGACGTAGATGGAGGCCGGGGAGAGGTAGCGGCGGTGCACGCGCAGGGCGGCGCCGCAGTACCCGGCGAGCCCGAAGCTGAGGGCGCAGGTCGCGGTGAGGCGCGTGCAGTCGACGGCGAGCTGACGGCGCGGCAGGCCCGGGGCGAGGGACTCGACGATCCAGGGGGCGCCCGCGACGAGGAGGAGCGCGACGAGCGAGAGGATCGCGCAGAACTTGGGGAGCGTGGCGCGCACGAGGGCGCGGACGGGGTCGGGTTCCCCGGCGCCGTTCGCGGCGCGCAGGGCGAGCGCGAGGGAGAAGGCGGGGACGAGCACGAGCGCGGTGCCGTCCTCGATGAGGAGCGTGGACGCGAACTCGGGGAGGGTCCAGGCGACGAGGAAGGCGTCGGTCTCCTGCCCGGCCCCGAAGAAGTGCGCGAGCGCCTGGTCGCGGACGAGCCCGAGGACGGACCCGGCGACGGTGAGCGCGGCGGTGATCCCGGCGGCCCGCGCGAGGAACCGGCCGGAGGGGTCCGGGCCTTCGGCACGGGGGGCGGGGAGGGCCTTGGCGGGGCCGGGGGTGCTCGCGGTCGGGACGGTCGTCGCGGCGCTCGCGGTCGCCGCCGCCTTCGCGGTCATCGCGGTCGTCGGGGTCGTCGCGGTCGTCGCGGTCGTCGCGGGTACGCCGGGTGCGGTGGATGCGGCGAGCGCGGTGGATGCGGCGGGCGCGGTGGGCGTGGGCCGGTGGCTCATGGGGTCCGCCTCTCGGAGGGCTGGGAGGCGGGCTGCCGGTGCGGCGCGGGGCAGGGTGTCGCGTACGGGACGGGCCGCCCCGGTGCCTCGTACGCCGCGGACCCGCCCGACCCGTACGACCCGTCCCCCTCCGCCCCCGGCCGCTCCGCCCCGTACCGCGCCCCGAGTCCCCACCAGGCCGCGAGGCCGAGGGCGAGGGCGGTCATGACGGTGGCGGGGCCGCCGATGTCGGCGTAGGTGAAGTCGACGAGCTGCCAGACGAGGAGGCCGCAGGCGACGAGCCCGCAGTCGAGCGGGCGGCGGCGCCGGGCGCGGCGCCGGTGCGTCCCGGCGAGGCGGCGCACGCCCAGGACGAGGAGCGCGGCCCAGCTCCCGGCGAGGGCGGTGAGGCCGATGAGGCCCTGCTCGCCGAGGACGAGGAGGTACATGTTGTGCGGGGACAGGAGGGGCTGGACGCGGAAGTCCTGGCCCGCGCCCGCCGTGTCGCTGCCCGCCGAGAGAGCGAGCGAGGCGTGGCTGTCGCGGTGGGCGGGGAAGTTCTTCAACCCGACGCCGGTGACGGGGTGTTCGCGCCACATGTCGGCCGCCGCGGCCCACAGGGTGTAGCGGTCGGTGACGGACTGGTCGGGGGCGTCGGTGACCTTCGTGATGCTGCTGAGGCGTTCCTGCAGCATCGCGGAGCCGATGCCGAGGCCGCCGACGAGGACGACGGCGGCGGCGCTCGCGGCGGCGAGGACGGCGAGGGCGCGGCGCGGTCCGGCGGCGAGGAGCTGGAGGCCGAGGACGGCGGCGGTGGCGATCCAGGCGCCGCGGCTGAAGGAGAGCGCGAGGGGCACGAGGAGCGCCGCCGCGCAGAGGGCGGCGAGGGGCCGCTGGAGGCGCGGGGCCTCTCCGGTACGGGCGAGGGCGAGGCCGCTCGCGGCGACGAGCCCGTACGCGACGACGGTGGCCATGCCCATGACGTCGCCGGGCCCGAAGGTGCCGACGGCGCGGACGTCCTCGCCCATGTAGGAGGCGCCGGAGCCGGTGAGGTACTGGACGACGCCGACGCCGCCCTCCGCGAGGGCGAGGGCGACGAGTCCCCAGGCGAGGACGCGGACGTCGCGCGCGTCGCGGAGGGAGAGGAGGAGCGCGGCGGGGACGAGGACGAAGATCTGGAGGTAGCGGCCGAGCCCGGCGATCCCGGTCGCGGCGTCGGCGGCACCGAGGGCGGCGAGCGCGAGCGCGAGGACGGGGGCGCCGAGGACGAGGGCGGCGCGGGGGGTGAGGGCGGCGCGGAACCGGGTGGCCCCGCGCGCCCCACCGGCCTCGCGGCTCCCACCGGCCTCGCGGCTCCCACCGGTCTCACGGCTCCCCCCGGTCTCGCCCCCGCTCCCGCCTCTGTCTCCGCCCGCCCCGCTCTCGCCCCTCCCCGCGCTCCCCCGGCCTTCGCGCAGGAGCCGGAGCACGACGGTCAGGACGAGGACGGCCGAGGCCGCGTCGGCGGGCGTCGCGCCCTCGGCGCCGGGGCTCGCGGGGTAGGCGAGGAGGGCGAGAACGGCGAGCGCGGGGAGCAGGCGGCCGGGGACGTGGCGGCGCAGGCCGCGCGCGAGGACGGTGAGGGGGCGGGGCGGGCCGCCTCCCGCGCGGCGACGGGCGGCGCGGCGGGGACGGCGGCCTCGGTGGCGGGGACGGCGGCGTGCGTGGCGGGCTGCCCGGTCGCGTGGGTGGCTGCGTGGGTCACGGGGTCAGCTCCCCGAGGGGCGGACGAGCGAGAGGGCGGTGCGCGCGAGAATCCGTACGTCGAGCCAGAACGACCAGTGGTCGACGTAGTAGTTGTCGTGCCGCGAGCGGTCCTCGATGGAGGTGTCCCCGCGCAGGCCGCTGATCTGCGCGAGCCCGGTGAGGCCCACGGGGGCGCGGTGCCGGTGCCGGTAGCCCGCGTACGTACGACCGAACTCGGCGACGAAGAAGGGGCGTTCGGGACGCGGGCCGACGAGGCTCATGTCGCCGCGCAGGATGTTCCACAGCTGCGGGAGTTCGTCGAGCGAGGACCGGCGCAGGAAGCGGCCGACGCGGCTCATGCGGTCGTCGTGGGCGACGTTCCAGCGGGTGGCGGCCTCGCGGTCGTCGCAGGGGCGCAGGCTGCGGAACTTCAGGAGCGTGAAGGGTTTCCCGTACTGCCCGACGCGTTCCTGCCGGAAGAGGACGCCGGGGCCGTCGCTGAGGCGGACGGCGAGGGCGCAGGCGAGCAGGAGCGGTGAGAGGAGGACGAGGGCGGGGCCCGCGAGGGCGAGGTCGAGGGCGCGTTTGCCCGCGCCGGGGCGGCGGGGGCCGGGGGGTAGCGGGGTGAGCGGATAGCCGGCGAGGCCGGTCGTGCCGGGGGCGGCGCCGTGCCCCGGGCCGCGCGCGTCGAGGCGCCACAGGGCGCAGCCGTGGGCGCGCAGAAGCCGCAGGTAGGCGGCCGAGGGCTCCCCGACGCACAGCGCGAGCCGCACGTCGTGCTCGCCGAGGGCGCGCCGCACCTCATCGGCCGAGCCGAGCACGGGCACGTCCCCGGGCGTCCCGGCGCGCGGCCCGACGATCCCGACGGGCAGGACGACGGGCCGCTCGCACCGGCGCAGCACCGCGGCGACGGTGTGCGTGCGGGCGTCGCCGATGAGCAGCGCGGCGGCGGGCCGCGCACGCCGCCGCGCGCGCCGCCGCCCGTGCACGAGGCCGCGCCCGCTCGCGGCGACGAGGCTCTGCGCCGCCCACGCGGTGACCAGCGCGGAGAGCGGCAGCGCCGCCGCGGGCCGGACGGCGGCGAGCAGCGCGGCGGCGACGGCCCAGGCGAGGGCGGTACGGGCGCAGAGTGCCGGGACCTCGTCGAGCACCCCGGTCTCCGGGCCGGGCCGGTACAGCCCCGCGGAGCGCGCGGTGAGGGCGAGGAGCACCCCGGTGAGGACGCCCCACTCCCAGCCCCGGCCCACCCCGGCGACAAGGCCGCCCACGAGCACGCCGAGCAGGTCGGCGGTGACGAGGGCGAGGGAGGGGTGGGGGGCGCGGCGGGGGGTGAGGGCGACCGGCCCCGCCCCGCCCTGCGCCACGACCCGCTGATCGGCGCCCGGTGCGAGGCGCGGCGCCTCCGCCCGGACCCGCCGCTCCGTGCCGGGCGTCCCGCTGCCGGGCCCCGCCCCGTCCGGGGGCGGAAGTTCCCCGCGCAGAAGGTCGTTCTCCACGCGCACAAGGTCGTTCTCCACGCTCACGAGGTCATCGACTCCCTTGGGGGGCGGGTCCCGGCAGCCGTGCCGCGCGGTCCCGGAGGGGTGGTCCTGGGCGTCCGCGCGAGGAGGCCGCCGTAGAGCGCGGAGACGGCCCGCGCGGTGCGTCGTACGTCGTGATGGGCGCGCACGTGCGCGAGCCCGGCCGCGGCGAGTTCCGCGCGGAGTGCGGGCGTGCGCAGCAGGTGGGTGAGCGCGGCGGTGAGCGCGCCGGGCGCCTCGGGCGGTACGAGGCTGTACGCGAGCGCCGCGCGCGGCAGGCTCTCGCGGGCGCCACCGGTGTCCGTGAGGACGAGCGCGCGCCCGCAGGCCATCGCCTCCAGCGGCGCGAGCGCCATCCCCTCCCAGCGCGAGGGCAGGACGACGAGGTCGGCGGCCCGGTACCAGCGCGCGCAGTCCCGCGCGGCCCCGGCGAACTCCACTCCTGCACCGGCCTGTTGGCGAAGAGCCGCCTCGTCGGGCCCGTCACCGACGAGGACGAGCCGCGCCCCCGGTACGGCCTCGCGCACGGCGGGCCAGGCGCGCAGCAGCACGTCCTGCCCCTTCTGGCGGCACAGCCGCCCCACGCACACGACGAGCGGGGCGCCGTCCCCGTACGCGTACCGGCCGCCCTCGGGCCGGAAGGCGGTGAGGTCGACGCCGTTCGGCAGTACGGCGAACTCGCCTCGTACGCCTGCCTGTTCACCGGTACGGCGTTCGGCCTCGCTGACGCAGAGGAGGCGGTCGGCCCAGCGGGCCCCGTACCGCTCCCAGTGCCGTGCGAAGGCGCCGACGGGGCCGCCCGCCGCCTCGAAGGACCAGGCGTGCGGCTGGAAGACAGTGGGCAGCGCCCCGCGCACCGCGAGCCGTGCGGCGAGACCGGCCTTCGCGCTGTGCAGGTGCAGGAGGTCGGGCCGCACGGCGTCGATCACCCTGCGCAGACCGGCCGTTTCGGCGCGCAGCGCGGGTCCGGGCGCGCGCCCCGCGTACCACTCATGCACGAACGCGCCCTGACGGGCGGCCTGTTCGCCGAGCGTCCCGCCGGACGGGCAGGCGAGGTGGACGTCCAGGCCGTCCGCGCGCTGCGCGCGCACGAGGTCCGTGACGACGCGCGCGACGCCGCCCTCGACGGGCTGTGCGAGGTGCAGGACACGTGTCCGGGGCGGGAGTTCGCACTGTTCTGCTGACACTGACACGCGCGCTGACCCAACTGTGCGAAGGACGGACGGGGGGACGGGGCGGAAATCGGGTCAGTCGCGCCGCCCGGCCGTTTCGGCACCGGCCCGCGTACCGCCGCCCCCCGCGCCCCCGCGACCGGCCCGCACCTCGTCCGTCTCCGCCCAGAGCGCCCCGAGCCACACCGCGTCCCGCTGCGCCGAGACGTCGACGCGCAGCCCCGTGCCGCCGGGCCGCAGGGCCTTGCGCAGGTCGAGGACGTCGGAGTCGTAACCGAAGGTGTGTGGCGGAATTCCGCGCGAACTCTTGTTTCCGGAGGTCGAGTTGTCGCTGATGGTCGAGTTGAGGAGGTCGGCGGTCGGGTTGGCGGCGCCGCCGCCGAGCGGCACGGGCTTCGCCTCTCCGGTACGTACCGTGACGGCGTCCCCGTCGACGCCCCGGTCCCCGTCGTACGCGACGATCCCCATACGGCCCGAGGCCCCGGCCGGGACGTGATGGCCCGGCAGGTCGACGCGCAGCGTGCGGCGGTCGCGGTCACCGACATGAAGCGACTCGAAGCCGTCCCACAGGGCGAGCCGCCGCAGCGGCGCCCCCGGCTCCTCCCAGGCGGCGACGAGCGTCCAGCCGCCCCAGCCGCCTGTCGCCGAGTGGCCCTTGGCGATGGGGAGTTGGGCCACGGTCCACTCGCCGGGGCCGCTCGCGCGCACGAGGTCGGTGACGTCGGCCGAGGCGTGCAGGGCCTCGGCGCCGCCCGCGACGCGGTGCCCGAGCGTCGTGTCGGCGCTGACCTTCCGGTAGGCGCCGCCGGGCTCCGCGACGAGGACGGTGCCCGCGTCCGCGAGCGGCTTCTGCTCACCGACGCGCAGATTGCCGCCCCAGTACAGGCGCGCGTAGCGGATGCGCGCGCCCTCGGGGAGGTCGAGGCGGGCGCGGGTGGAGTTGTAGGTGTTCGGGTCGTCGTCGCTGTCCGCGTAGGTCAGCGCGTAGTCACCGTTGTTGGGCGCGGTACGCCCCTTCGCCGCGCCCTCACCGCGCCGCGCGCCCGCGCACGCGGGCACCCCCTTGACGGCGGGCGCCTCGCAGACCACGGCCGACGCGGCGGCCCGCGCGAAGCCCCCGTGCAGGGTGGCGCTCCAGCGCGGCGCGAGGGGCAGCCGGGCGGCGGTACGGGGCGCGGACGAGGTGGCGGGGCGGGGCTCGGCGTGCGCGGCGCCGGTCGCCTGAGCGGGCTTCGCGTGCGCGCCGCCCCCGGTCGGTACGGACTCGGCCGGTGCGGCGCCCCCGGTCCGCGTCCCGCTCGCCGCCGGTGCGGCCCCCGCCGCTCCCCCGTCCCGCGCGGCGGCGCCCGCGAGGGGGCCCTGGGCGAGGGCGGCGAGGGCGAACAGTGCGCAGGCCGCACCACGGCGCACCACGGCGGACAGCGGAAGTCGGCTTCGCATGACGGCCCTCCGAGGGCGGCGTATGGGGGCGGGACAGCCCGGACTTACAGCCCGGAAAGCGGACATTACGCCCAACACGCCGTTGAATTGCACACTGCGGGCAAGTCATGACAACAAGGGCGGAACGTCGGGACTCTAACCCCAGCCTCCGGGAGAATCCGTCAGCATCGACGAAGCGGTTCGGGTGTACTTGTCAGATCGACTGCCGAACCCCCCGAACGGCCCACCCCGCACCCGCCCACCAGCGACGACTTCCCCGGCGGGCGATCACACACAGTGATCGGAGGGCGCGCCCGGCGTGTTCCGCACCCCGGGGCGGGCGGCGTTTCACCTTTTCGGGGCACAACGCGCGACGCCCCGGCGCCGTTGTTGCAGACGCCGGGTCAGCTCCCGGCGCCCCGGCCCGCCCCGCAGCCAGCGGCACCGGCCGGACCCCCGCACGATCCCTCGACACCCGTAAGGAGCGCTTCGCCATGTCGCGTACCGCCAGGGCCCTCGTCCTCTCCTCCGTCGCCGCCGCCGCGCTCGCCGGCTCGGCCGGTCTCGCCTCCGCCGACGCCGGCGCGCAGGGCGGCGCCGCCTTCTCGCCGGGCGTCCTCTCCGGCAACGCGGTGCAGATCCCGGTCCACGTGCCGGTGAACCTCTGCGGCAACACGATCAACGTCGTCGGCCTGCTCAACCCGGCCTTCGGCAACACCTGCGTGAACGCCTGACGTTGTGGGAGGCCGCCCCCGGCCCGGGGGCGGCCCTTCGCACAGGGGCTCGCCCACCAGCCCCTCCGGCCGCCGCGCGGCCGGGACCGGGGGCGGTGCCCCCGAGGCAGGCCCCGCCGAGCGCGTAACCCCCGAAGAGAGGATCACCATGTCCGCCAGCAAGGCGAAGCACCGCAAGCCCCGCACCACTCCCTCCGCCGCCAGGGCCGCGGCCGTCGTCGTCGGCGGCCTCGCGGCGGCGACCGCGGCGGCTCCCGCCTTCGCCGCCCCCGCCGTGGACACCGCCGCCCTCACGCCGAGCAGCCTCAACGGCGGCTACTACGCCGCCGCGACGCAGCTCCAGGGCGCCGTGGACACCGTCGCGAACGACGCACTCGACCCCTCGAAGCCGGACTCGCTCGGCAAGACCGTCGACGCCATCGCCCGCGAGGCGAAGCCGCTCCTGCCGCAGCAGAAGCTCGACCCGGCCTCGCTCGTACGCGACGGCTCCACGACCTCCGCCGCCACGGGCCTCCTCGGCGGCCTCCCCCTCGACAGCCTGGGCGGCCTGGGCGGCTGAACCGGCGTCCTCGGCTGAACCGGCCTCATGCCTGGACCGGCTCACCGCTGGACCGGCGTCCTCGGCTGGACCGGCCGTCAACCGCGCCGCCGCGTCGGCTGAACCTGCTTCGTACGGGCGGAACGGCCGTGCGAACCCTCAAACCCTTTGGAGTGATGGCCGGTTCGGGCTCCCCCGGACAGGTGAAAGAGCGGGCGGTCGGCCGGGGCGGAGTCGCTAGGGTCCGGGGGTGACTTCGACCGACAGCGCGCAGCGCGTTTTCCGCCCCGCCGAACTCGGCACGCTCGTCGTCGTGGCGTGGAGCGGTAAGCACCCCGACGACGACACCGACATGCCGTTCCTGCTCGCCTACCCGCTCGGCGACGGCACGGCGGGCCACGAGGGGGCGACCGAGGCGGCCCTCGCCCTGCTCGCGGACACGAAACTCCCGGTCGGCGGCACGCTCCTCGACGGTACGCAGACCTCCACGCTCCCCCTCACCCTCCTCGTCGAGGCGGGTTCGGCCGCGCTCACCATGCCCCCGAACCTCAACGCCCAGTGCGAGGTCCCCCCGGAGTGGTTCGCCGCCGCCAAGCAGCGCGGCTACGCCTACTTCATCTTCGCCACCCGCCCCTGGCCGCAGGCCGTCCCCGGGCAGGAGATCACTGAGGAGGCGCTCGCCGCGTTCGTCGGCGACACGGAGATGCTCACCTCCTCCGCCCACGTCCTCCTCCCCGTCCGCAGCCTGCGCTGACCCGCGCGGGGCGCGGGGGCGGGCCACGACGCCCGGCCCCCGCTGCTCCGTCCCTGTATCCCCGTCGCCCGGATTCCTGGAGCCGACTCACGTACCGCTCCTCGCCTGTGGGCCGCACGGAGCGCGCGACGCCTGAGGGATCCGTCTCGGGAAGCACCCTGGCGTCCGCGTTCCCGGGGCGGCCCGGCGTGCGCGCGGCACTCGGGGAACCACCACCGCCATGACCGCCCCGCCACCACCGGAGCGGCGCCGCCCTGGCCCCCATGCGCCCCCTGCGGCCGACCTCTGGGGCCGGACCTCACGCGGCATTCCGCACCGCCCCCTACCTGATCCCGCACCCCGCGTCGCCTCGTACGCGATCCCGCACCCGCACTGCCCCGCGCGATCCAGCACCCCCCCAGCGGGCCCGCGACCGCCTCCCCCGGCTCCGCGCCGTGCGGGGCGGCGCCCGCGATGAACGCGACGTTCCGGGATCGCTCCCCCCGGCATCCCTCGGTAAGCCGCCGACGGACCGCACCGCCGCGCCCTTCCCGCTCACGCCCGTCGCCCCTGCTCTGCGCCGTCTCCCCTCCCGGATCGTGGAGCCTCCCTCCGGCAGCCCTGCGGACCCCCTGTGGCCTCCCTCACCCTCACCTCAACGAACTTGTTCGTCACGAACAGGTTCGTTACGGTGGAGGTACAGCCACCCGCCCCCACTCCCCCGGAGGCAGCCATGACCAGCACCAGCACCAGCACCCCGAGCGGCAGCACCCCCCACTTCCCCGTCGCGATCATCGGCGGCGGCCTCAGCGGCCTGCTCCTCGCCCGCGTCCTCATCGCGGGCGGCACCGACGCGACGGTCTTCGACCTGGAGAGCGGGCCCGAGGCCCGCACCCAGGGCGGCATGCTCGACATCCACGAGGAGACCGGCCAGGCCGCCCTGCGCACCGCCGGCCTCTACGCCGCGTTCCGCGCGAAGGTGCACCCCGGCGGCGAGGCCGTCCGCGTCTGGGACGAGAAGGGCACCCTCGTCCACGAGGAGCCCGACACCGGCGACGGCGACCGTCCCGAGATCGACCGGGGCGACCTGCGCGCCCTCCTGCTCGCCTCCCTTCCCCCGCACGCCCTGCGCTGGAACTCCAAGGTCACCGGCGCGCGCCCGCTCGGCGCCGGACGCCATGAGGTGACCCTCGCGGACGGCACCGTCTTCACCACCGGTCTCCTCGTCGGCGCCGACGGCGCCTGGTCCCGTGTCCGCCCCCTCCTCACCCCCGCCCGGCCCGCGTACACGGGCGTCTCCTTCATCGAGTTCGACCTCATGGACGCCGATACCCGCCACCCCGAGGCCGCCGCGACCATCGGCGGCGGCATGTGCTTCGCGCTCGGCGGCGGCAAGGGCTTCCTCGCCCACCGCGAGACGGACGGCTCCCTCCACATCTACAGCGCGCTGCGCACCCCCGAGGCGTGGCTCGACGCGCACGACTTCTCCGACAGCGAGCGGACCCGCGCGCTGCTCCTCGACGCCTTCGCCGACTGGGCCCCGCCGTTGCGCGGACTGCTCGACGAGGCCGAGCACGGCTTCATCCCGCGCCGCATCCACGCCCTCCCCGCCGGCCTCACCTGGGACCGCGTCCCCGGCGTCACCCTCCTCGGCGACGCCGCGCACCTCATGTCGCCCTTCGCGGGCGAGGGCGCCAACCTCGCGCTCGCCGACGCCGCCGACCTCGGCACCGCCCTCCTCGCCCACCCCGGGGACACCGAGGCCGCCCTCGCCGCCTACGAGGCCGTCCTCTTCCCCCGCGCCGCCGAGACCGCCGCGATGTCCGCCGCCTCGCTCGACATGCTCTTCGGCGAGGACCCGTCCCGCCGCCTCGTGGACATGTTCACGGGCGCGTACGACCCGCAGGGCTGAACACGAGCGACGGCGGGAGGCGGGGTCGCGCAAGGCGGCTCACCCGCGGTCGCCCTCGCGCGGTACGGGGACGAAGCCCCCAGCGCCGACGCACCCGCTCTCGCCACGGCCCCCCTGCCCCGCCACCCCCGCACCCGTCGCGACCGCTACCCCCACACCCCCGTCGCGACCGCGACCCCCGCGCACCCCGCCCCGAGCCCGGCCGCCATCGACAGCAGCGCGTTGCCCACGGCGAGGCGGCCCGCGCCGGTCTCGGCGAGGCGCAGCGTCTCGTAGGAGAGCGTCGAGTACGTGGAGAGCGCCCCGCACAGCCCCGTACCGAGGAGCGCGACGGCGTGGGAGGAGGCGGCGCCCGCGAGCGCGGCGCCCGTCACGAGGCCGAGGACGAGGCACGCGAGGACGTTCACGCCCAGCGTTCCCCAGGGGAAGGGTCCCCGGCGGCGGGCCGTGATCCAGCGGTCGGCGGCGTACCGCGCGGGCGCGCCGACGAGCGCTCCCGCCACCACGAGCAGCCAGTTCATCGCGCCCCCTCCGTCTCCACGACCGCCGCGAAGCGCTCCGCGAGCGCGTACCGCGTGAGGGAGGCGCTCCCCCACACCGTGAGCACGGCCGCCGCCATCGTCCCGAAGAGGCACGCTCCGGCCGCCGCGTACCGCTCGGCGACGAGCAGCCCCCGTACGTCCATCGCGTACGTGGAGAACGTCGTGAAGCCGCCGAGGACCCCCGTGCCGAGGAAGGGCCGCACCAGGCGGTGGGTGTGCGGGCGCAGTTCGGCGACGACCGCCATGAGGACGCCGATCAGCGCGCAGCCGACGACGTTGACGAGGAAGGTGGTCCACGGGAAGCGACCGCTCGCGGTCGGCCACAGCACGGCGGCCCCGTACCGCGCCACCGCCCCGAGCGCCCCGCCCGCGGCGACGACGGCGAACACGGGCGCCTGCCCGTCCCAGAGCCCGCTCACGGGCACGTCCGCACCGACATCGGGATCGACGGGTTCTTCGGCCGGGTCACGCGGCTTCACGGATGTCACGCGGAATCTCCCACTCGCTCGGGCGCGCGCACGAGCGCACACCTCACCTCGCAAGCAGGGACCGTTGGCGGCTGATCCGCGGTTCGGTTACGGCGGGCCCCACCACCGTGACTCCCCCACCCGTCGCGACACGGGGCGGAGCCGCCGACCATGCTACTCCGCACCGCCCGCCGGGGGCCGCGGGGTCAGGACGCCGGGGGCGAGGGGGCGTGGCTTCTTGGCGCAGGCCGGGGGATGGTGCTCGACCGCCCTCGCGCCCGCGCTGCCGTCACCCCCGGCACGGCCCCACCCGCACCTCCTCGGGCGACGGCGGGCGCATCCCCAACGGAACCGATCCACCGCCTCCGCACCGCCCACCGTTCGGTTGCCACCCGCTCAGGGGTGCCGGTCAGCGTTGCCGAACCGGCGCGCCCCAGCGTCCGGTTGGTGGACGTCTACGAGGCGGGGCGCCGCCGCGCGGAGCGACGCCACGCGGAGCGACGCCACGCGGAGCGACGCCACATCGATCGCGATACGCGCGACGGGACCCCACACCGCCTCGCGGCTCCCACGATGGCTCTCGGCCCCGCCCGCCTGCACGCTCCCGACGGCCCCTCGCCGAGCGACTGGCCCGCGCCCACGAGGAGATGGGCAAGCCCTGGCCGAGCTCCGCGGACCTGCCGCAGGGGGACGAGACGCCGGCGGGTCCTCGCGGCTCCCGCCCACCTCCGGGCGTGAGCCGCGGCCCGTCGTCCGGGCGGAATAGAGGCGGCATGGGAGCGGTGTAGCGCTCCGGCGCAGTCTGCGCAGGCCCCGGTGGACCCCTTCCACCGGGCCGTACCGGAGGAGATCTGATGCGCCGCCGTTCCTTCGCCCGACTCGCCGCCGCAGCCGCCGCGGCCGTTTCCTTCGCCGTCCTGCCCGCCGCGTCGGCGCACGCCGCGCCCGCCGACAAGGGCGCCGTACTCAGCGGCTGGACCCAGACCAGCGCCGCCAGCTACAACGCGTTCTTCGCCGCCCGCGCGAATCAGGCCAAGTGGAGCGCCTACGGCTTCAACTGGTCCACCGACTACTGCAGCACCTCGCCGGACAACCCCTTCGGCTTCCCGTTCGCCAATGCGTGCGCGCGCCACGACTTCGGCTACCGCAACTACAAGGCGGCCGGCACCTTCGACGCCAACAAGGCCCGCCTGGACAACGCCCTCTACGCCGACCTCCAGCGAGTGTGCGCCACCTACTCGGGCCTGAAGAAGTCCTCCTGCGACGCGACCGCCTGGACCTACTACCAGGCAGTCGACAAACTCGGCTGACCCCACACCGCGCCCCAAGCACCAGAAACCCCAGGCCACGGCATACGTGACCTGGGGTTCGGCGGAGCCGCCTTCGGGATGCGAACCCGAGACCTACGCGTTACGAGACCGCGAGCGATCGAGTTGCCCGGTGCCGCGTGGTGCCAGGCCGTTACGTTTTACCTGATCAGGACAGGTGCACCAGGTTGAGCTGTGCCGCTGCACCAGGTTGAGCCGTGCCGCCCTGCGCCGCCCCGTTGAAAGGCGTCTGTCCACCGCTGTCCACCGGTCCATACGCTCTCGGACCGCCAGAAGGCCCCGCTGAGAAGACTGCGTCACAGGCAGTACACGCTCGGGTTGCTTGCCACGCCACTTGTGGTGAACCCACAAGTCGACGAGTCCTCGCGATCTCTACCGGGAACAACACCGGCAGTGACAGCAGCAACATCGTCGCTCCCCGCGTGAGCGGACCGGTGCACTCCCTGCTGCACGCGAACCTCCGACTTGTACGTCGCTGCGTGAGCCAAGTCTTCAACGACCTGCCGCCCGGACCGCCCGGCTCCCTGACATCACTTCCTCGACGTCCGCTTTCGCTGCGCGAAAGCCGCTGTCCGCATGAACATGGTCGTTGCCGACGGCGGCCATCCCGGCACCGGCCTCGTGATGCCAGACCTGCGCCAGGCGGACGACGACCCGCCCACCGGAAGCAAGGGACCACCACACCTCTCAACTGGGGAGTCCTACCGCCACGCGCTGGGAGTCTCGGCGAATCGTTTCTTGTACGCCTTGACGAAATGGCTGCTGTCGGCGAAGTGCCAGCGAGCGGCGATCTCGGACACCGTCAGGCGTGTCGAGGTCAGCTCCGCCCTGGCGCGTTCGAGACGACGTTCCCGTACATATCCCATGACCGGCGACGTGCCCCCTTGACCGAACGCGCGGTAAAGGGTGCGGACGGAGACGTTCAGGGCCGCCGCGATCCCCCGGGGACTGAGGTCGGGGTCGGCGAGCAGTCGGGTCTCGATGTGGTCCATCGCCGCCCTGAGGAGCGCCGGTGCGAACTCCGCGTCATCGATGACCTGGTCGTTCATCAGCCCTCTGAACAGCTCCAGAGTCGCGTTGCGGGCCGCACCCGCGGCAGCGGCACCGAGTCCGTCCGCCAGTTCCGCCCAGAGACGGAGCTGGGCGAGCAGAAGGGCCGCGGCGGGCGAGCCCTGTTCCGCGGTGACCGCCCGCGTGTTCGACGGGAAGCGGATCTCGCTCGCGGGAAGGACCAGGGTGATCGCCCGGGTGCCCCGGGCGATCTCGAAGTCCCACGGGTCCTCGTTCCTGCGCGCGCACACCATTCCGGCCGCCGCCGCGGCGCGCTGCCCCCCGGTGGCGAAGCGCCACTCACCGCTGAGCGTCACGCTCGTCACGATCCGGTCCTCCAGGTGCCCGCCCGGACCGCCGGTGCCGCCCGCGACCGCGTCGCTGTACTGGTCCTCGAGGAACAAGTCGAGCAGGTTCTGCTTCCAGATGCGAGCGCGGTACGTCCCCGCACCGTGCCGCGGCAGCCGCATGGGCGGCGCCGGCACCCGCTCACCGCCCTGCCGCCGCCACTCCCCGAGCAGCACGCGGTCCCGGTTCTCGTTCGCGTACGGCACGGTGATGTCGACCACGGGTGTCGAGGGATCCCCGACCCGCCAAGGGGACACGCTCACTTCGGTGCTCATCCGGCGCAACGCTACTCCTCCCCGGCCCACCACCCCCGGGCCGGGCACACCGTCCGCCCTCGGGTGGCACGGAAGTACCACGTACTTGGCCGACCGGTACTGGTCTCCGGCGTTCGGGCCCGGTGAGCATGAGCGAGTGCTTCCCGCCTCCCCCCGGGACGAGCGGGCCTCGCCGGACCTCCGGGTCCTGCTTCCAGCTGCCTGGGCGCTGATCCGTCGGTCCAGGTCCGTTCCACTCTCCGACTGGAGTCCTCGGTGTCCGAATCCGTGGTGACCCTTTTCGAAAGCCTCGTCGGCGCCGAGCCGCCGCGCGACGCACCTGCCCTGTTCGACACGGCGTGCGTGATGGGCGGGAGCATCGCGGGACTCCTCGCGGCACGGGTGCTCTCCGACCGCGCGCGCAACGTCGTCATCATCGAACCCGACGACACAGCGGCCACGGCCGGGTCGCGCCCCGGAGTACCGCAGGACCAGCAGGTGCACACGCTGCTGCCCGCCGGCCGCCTGTGGATCGAACGGTGGCTTCCCGGCGTCTCCCAGGAGGCACAGGACCGGGGCGCGTCACTCGTCGGACCCGAGCAGCAGTTCGTCGGCTACGACGACACCCCTCAGGTCCCGGACGGCGTGGACCACCAATTCCTCGCCATCGGACGTCCCCTGCTGGAAACCCTGGTCCGGGACCGGGTCACCGCCCTGCCCCACGTCTCGGTCCTGCGGGCGCGGGCGACCGGGTTGCGCTACGACGACGGCGCCGTCACCGGCGTGCGCTACGACGAGACCGGAACAGGCGGTCAGGCAGAGCGGGCGGAGGAGGTCCTCGCGGCGGACTTCGTCGTGGACGCGATGGGACGCTCCAGCAGGCTCTCGCACTGGCTCGAGCAGGACGGCTACGACCAGCCCCCGCTCGAACGGCTGCAAACCCCCGTCAACTACGCGACCGCCCTCTTCGAGCGCCCGGCGAAACTCCCGGACCTGGACGCGGCGACCGTGCTGCAACTGTTCACACCCCGGTACCCGTCGGGCGGAGTGTCCGTCGCGGCGGCGACCGCGATCGAAGGACAACAGTGGCTCGTCATGCTGATGGGCTACGGAGACCACCGGCCCGGCAGGACCATCGACGAGTTCCGCGCCCGGTGCGCCGCGCTGCCCCCCATCTTCAGCGACGTCACCAGCAACGACGTCACCCGCGAGGTGGTGACATACCACCAGGCCGAAAGCAGGCGACGCCACTTCACCGAGGCCGGCCGCCTCCCGGCGCGGCTGGTCAGCACGGGCGACGCCGTGGCGTCGTTCAACCCGGTCTACGGCCAGGGCATGAGTTCCGCCGCCCTGCACGCCTCCTGCCTGGCCTCCTACCTCGACAGCGGCGCCGACCTCGACCAGGCGGCCACCGAGTTCTTCCGCCTTCAGCAGGTCGTCGTCGACGCCGCCTGGGCCGTATCCGCGGGAGGAGACGCCGCCCGCATCGACGCCGAGAACGGCACCGAGGTACCCGAGGAAGTGCGGCAGCAGCGCCGCGCCATGGAACAGATCGTCCGTGCTGCCCTCGTCGACGCGGACGTGTCAGGAGCCTTCAACAACGTGTCCTACATGCTGCGTCACCCCGGCACGCTGTTCGATCCGGCGATCCTGGAGAAGGCGGCAGCCGCCACCGAAGAAGCAACGGCCGGGTGACCGACCCCACGATCGACCGGTACATCGGCCTCGGCCTGTCGGAACGGGCGGCGCACGACGACTCGGTGGGATGCCCGCGGTAGCCGCCGTCGACGCAGGTCTTGCGGATGCCCTCCATGAACTGGGCTCCCCCGGGCGCCCTGCCCGGACAGATCCCGGCCTGGCCTCGCGCTGCCCGTGTCCCTGCCGGAGGCCGGCCGTGCTCCGTACCGACGGCGGCTCCGAGACGTCCGACCGCGCGAGGCCGTCACACTCGTACTCGTTCCATATACGGAGACCTGCATGCCCTACGTGACGACCGAAGACGGCGTGCGCATCAATGTCGTCGAAAAAGGCCGGCCGGACGGACGCCCCATCGTTTTCGTCCATGGACTCGGCAGTTCGTGCCAGGCGTGGGAAGGGGTGATGGCCGCTCCCGGACTCGCCGACCGTTATCGCTTGATAGCGTTCGATCTGCGCGGCCACGGTCGTTCCGACACCGTTCTCGAGCCGGAGCTGCTCACCGCGGACGGGCCTGCCGCCGGCGCGGATCTCTGGTCACGCGACCTGGACACGGTGCTGGCCGGCCTGGCATCACCGATCCTGGTCGGCTGGTCCTTCGGCGCCGGTGTCGTCCAGTCCTGGCTGTACACCCACGGCGGGCTGGCACAGGCGGAAGCCGCCGTCCTCGCCTGCGCTCCCAACGTCATCGGCCCGGTGCCGCCCGGTGATCCGGCCGCGGGGCTCATCACACGCGAAGGGGTTCAGGCCCTCGCCGGGGCCGCGCACGCCGGCACGGCTTTCGCCCGCCGCATCCTTGCGCACCGCGCCGACGACACCTCCATCGACGCCGACGCACTCGAACGCGTCGCAGCCGTCGCCGAGGCCACACCGGCCGAGTCGGTGGCCGCGGTACTGCGATACCTCATCGACTTCCGGCCCTTCCTCTCGACGCTCGGCGCGGAGACCCGCGCGCGTATCACCGCCGTCATCGCCGACGGCGACCAGATCTTCGACGAAGCCGCCGGCCGGACGGTCTGGGATCAGGCGGGCATCCGTACCGTCCACGTTCCCGACGCCTGCCACGCACTGCCCCTCCGCGAACCCGACCGCTTCGCCCGGCTCCTGCTCGACCTCCTCGCACCCCACGACTGACGGCGGAAGAGGTCCGACCGGCCGAGTTGCCGCCGGACACGCTCGGAGCAAGGGCTCCCCCGAGATCGAACCTGCACAACCCACTGATGATCCGAACACTCGACCACCCGCACCTCGGCGACGGCAGGTGCGATGGGCAGACCCAGGAGAGGTGCACACACGTGAGTGCCAGAGACGTCGTCGACGAAACCGGAACGGGACGGGGCGACCTCGAAGAGCCGTCGGCTCCCGCGCCGGACAGGATCAAGGGGGGTGTCTCGGGGGAGCGGTTGGTGCTGTTCACCGACGCGGTGACGGCGATCTCCATCACCCTGCTGGTTCTACCGCTGGTGGAGCTCGTCCCCGAGGCCGCGTCCGCCCATGAGCGCGCCGGCGAGGTGATCACCGGTCATCTCGACCAGTTCTGGGGCTTTCTGCTCAGCTTCGCGGTCATCGCGAACGTCTGGCGGGAGCACCACCGGGCCTTCTCGACGGTCCAGGAGGTCACCCGTTCCCTGACGGTGTGGAACATGGGATGGCTGCTGTCGGTCGTGCTGCTCCCGCTCCCGACGGAGATGATCGGCGCCTTCGGCGGCCGCGACCGGGTCGTGGCGTCGTTCTACTACGCGGTGCTCCTGGTCGGCATGGTGTGCCGACTGGCCATGCTGAAGATCCTCAAGGGCAACCCGGACATGGTCGAGGGGGATGAGGAAGAGACCCGCCGGAGGACCGCGTACCTGTACACCGACAGCTGCGTCAACGTCATCGCCACGGTCGTCGCGTTCGCCGTCGCCCTCGCCGTACCGGCGCTGCAGTACTGGAGCCTTCTGCTCCTGCTCCTTCCGGGTCGGGTGCGCCTCACGGGCCGGCGCGGTGCGGGCTGACCACGGGAACGACCATTGCCCTGGCACGCAGGGGGCCGGGCAGTACCCCCCTGGCCGGCCCCACCGCAGACCGGCTGTTCAACGTTCACGGCCGTGGGCGAGCCGGAGGCGGTTCAGCCTGGCGACCAGGGCGTGCGGTCGGCCCAGAATCCCCGACAGAGTCGGCCGCCACATGCTCGCCCACGATCCCCAGGAACACGAACGCCCCTCTTGAAGCGGGGATGGCCGACACGGCATCCCGCCCGCTTGCCCTTGGAGGAATCCAGCCAGTTCTTCCACGCCGCGTCCGCGTCGAGGAAGGCGGACGGGTAGACGCGGCTGCTCACCCCGCGCCACCACGGTGCGACGCCCTCAATGCCGTAGCGGTCATCCCCGCGCTCCGCCATGAACCGCTTGTAGACCGTCGGCTTCGTCGGAGTCGGGACCTTCACGCGCTTGCGTGCCGTCGCCTCCTCGACACCCGCGTCGACCAGCGCGACGACCTGAGTCCGCCAGTCCTCGTGGGCGGCCTTTTGGCCGCCGAGGCGTAGTTGAAGGCGAGACGCGAGTTGCCGCACCAGCGCACCAACCGCTGCTCCTGAGCGGGGGTGGGAGCGAGCGGAAAGCGGAAGGCCCGCAAGATTTCACCCATGTCCGGACCTTGTAGGCCCCCTCCAAAAAGGTGAGTCAGCTCCGCCAACGGCGCGAAGTACCGGCTTGCACTCTCGTTGCACGCCCTGCCACGCGTGCCCGCCCAGGGGGCAAAAACGTGGAGCCGCCGGTTCCTCCATCACCCGCTTCAACGACAAAACCCCAGGTCACGGGCTTTGTGACCTGGGGTTTGACTGAGCCGCCTTCGGGATTCGAACCCGAGACCTACGCATTACGAGTGCGTTGCTCTGGCCAACTGAGCTAAGGCGGCTGGTGTGCTGTTCCATGGTGGTGCAGCAGCCTCGGCAAGTCTACACAGTTCTCGGGGGTGGTTCCGACCAGGGCGGGGGCGGGGTCAGTGGCAGGTGGTGCGGGGGGCGGGTGGGGTGCCGGTGAGGAGGTAGGTGGTGAGGGTGGTGTCGATGCAGGTGCTGCCCCTGTTGTATGCCGTGTGGCCGTCGCCCTCGTAGGTGAGGAGGTGGCCGGAGGTGAGCTGGGCGGCCAGGGAGCGGGCCCAGCGGTAGGGGGTCGCGGGGTCGCGGGTGGTGCCGACGACGACGATCGGGGGTGCGCCCGCAGCCGTGACGCGGTGCGGGGTGCCGGTGGCGGGGTGGGGCCAGTCGGCGCAGTTCAGGGCCGTCCAGGCCAGTGCGCGGCCGAAGACCGGGGACGCCTTCTCGAAGGCGGGCAGTGCGGCACGTACCGCCGCCGGGCCGGTGAAGGCAGGGGGCGCGTCGAGGCAGTTCACGGCGGCGTTCGCGGCCATGAGGGGCGCGTAGTGGCCGTCCGCGTCGCGCTCGTAGTAGGCGTCGGACATGCTCAGCAGGGTCGTGCCGTCCTTGTCCTTCCCGCTCGCCTCGCCGAGGGCCCGGCGCAGCGCGGGCCAGGCGGCCTCGGTGTAGAGCGCGGCGATGATGCCGGTGGTGGCCTGCGCCTCGGAGAGCCGCCGCGCCCCGTCGTCCGTACGGAGCGGGGCGCGGTCGAGGGCGGCGAGGAAGGCGGCGAGCGCGCGGTTCGCCGCGGGATTGGCGGCGGGGAGCGGGCAGTCCTCACGGCGCGCGCAGTCGCGCAGGAAGGCGCGGAAGGCCGTCTCGAAACCGGCCGTCTGGTCCAGATTGAGGCGGCGGGAGTCGATCGACGGGTCCATCGCGCCGTCGAGGACCATGCGCCCGACGCGGTGCGGGAAGAGTTCCGCGTACGTGGCGCCGAGGTACGTGCCGTACGAGGCGCCGACGTAGTCGAGCCTCCGCTCGCCGAGCACCGCGCGCACGATGTCCAGGTCACGTGCCGCCTCGGCCGTCGAGACGTGGCCGAGGAGCTTGCCCGTACGGCTGCGGCAGGCGTCGGCGAAGGCGTGGAACGAGCGGCGCAGCGCCGCCGCCTCGGCCGCGTCGTCGGGCGTGAGGTCGGTGGCCGCCCAGCGGTCCATGGCCGGTCCGTCGAGGCAGCGCACCGGGACGCTGTGGCCGACACCGCGCGGGTCGACGCCCACCAGGTCGTACCGCGCCCGTACCGCCTCGGGGTAGTGCTCGCCCGCGTACCCTGTCAGGAAGTCCACCGCCGAGCCGCCGGGGCCGCCCGGGTTGAGGAGGAGGGAACCGAGGCGCTCGCCGGGGCCGCTCGCGGGCTTGCGCGCGACGGCGAGCGGGACCTCGGCGCCGCCCGGGTCCGCGTAGTCGAGCGGGACGCGGACCGTGGCGCAGGCGAAGCCGTGTTCGCGAGCCATGCGCGAGCCCGCTCCCGCGCCCGCTCCTGCGCTCGTGCTCCCGGTGGGCCGCGCTGCGGGCTTTCCGCAGGTGTGCCAGTCGAGGTGCTGCTGGTAGTACGGGGCGAGGCGGGGTTCGTACGAGACCCCTGCGGCCTTCGCGCGCGGGACCTGCCGGGCCGTGGGGAGCGCCTGGACGTCAGCGGTCGGCACGGTGGCGGCGAGGGCGAGCGCGAGGACGGTCGCGAACCCGGCGCTCCCCCGCGTACGGGACGCGGTCCGCGAGCGCGCGCGGGGAGCCACAGCGCCGCGGACGGGCCGGGAGAACCGCGGTGGCGGGAGGAACGGGCGGCGGGGCGGGTGGCTCATGCCACGACCCTAACCCTGCGCACTCATTTGACTACAATCCGCACCCGCTCGCGCTGCCGTACCGGTTTCCCAACCCCGCCGCCCGTGGCCGAGCCCCTGACGCCCCCGGCCCCCTGTTCCTCACCCCGCCCTGAGCGCCATCGCCATCGACTCCACCGCGAGGAGCGGTGCCACGTTCCTCGCGAGGGCTTCGCGGCAGGCGCCGATGGCCTCCATGCGGCGCAGGGTCGATTCGGGACGGCTCTCCCGCGCGATGCGCTCGACGGAGTCCCGTACGTCCTCGTTGGCGATCTCCGCGCCCGCGCCGAACTGGAGGGCGAGCACGTCGCGGTAGAAGCCGGTGAGGTCGAGCAGCGCGAGGTCGAGACTGTCGCGCTGGGTACGCGTCGAGCGCCGTTTCTGCCGGTCCTGCAACTCCTTCATCGCACCGGCGGTGCCCCGTGGGAGCCGGCCGCCGGCCTGGGCGCCGAGCGCCGCCCGCAGCTCCTCGGTCTCCTTCTCGTCCGTCACCTCCGCGACCTCCTTGGCGTCGTCGCCCGCCGCGTCGATCAGCTCCTGCGCGGCGCGCAGCCCGGCACCGACGTCCCCGAGCCGCACCGGCAGCTTCAGCACGGCCGCCCGGCGGGCTCGCGCCCGCTCGTCGGTCGCGAGGCGGCGCGCGCGGTCGATGTGCCCCTGCGTGGCGCGCGCGACGGACGCGGCGAGCGCGGGGTCGACGCCGTCCCTGCGCACGAGGAGGTCGGCGACGGCGTCGACGGGGGGCGTCCGCAGGCTCAGGTGGCGGCAACGGGAGCGGATGGTGGGGAGCACGTCCTCCAGCGAGGGCGCGCACAGCAGCCAGACCGTACGGGGCGCGGGCTCCTCCACGGCCTTGAGCAGCACGTTCCCCGCGCCTTCGGTGAGGCGGTCGGCGTCCTCCAGGACGATGACCTGCCAGCGCCCCGTGGCGGGCGAGAGCTGCGCGCGCCGCACGAGGTCGCGGGTCTCCTTCACACCGATCGACAGGAGGTCGGTCCTTACGAACTCGACGTCGGCGTGGGTGCCGATGAGCGCCGTGTGACAGCCCTCGCAGAAGCCGCAGCCGGGCTCACCGCCGAGCGCCCGGTCCGGGCTGACGCACTGGAGCGCGGCGGCGAAGGCCCGCCCCGCCTCGGCCCGTCCGGAACCGGGCGGACCGGTGAAGAGCCAGGCGTGGGTCATCCGCGAGCCCGACGCCGCCTGCCCGCCCCCGGCGACGGTCGTGACCAGCGCGTCGGCGTCCTTCGCCGCGGCGGCGAGCTGCGCGCTCACCCGCTCCTGGCCCACCAGGTCGTCCCAGACCGCCATCGGTCACCGCACCTTTCGTCGTGCCTCGGCCTCCATTGTGGGCGAAGGCTCTGACAAGGGGGGAACGGAGCTTGTGGGGCGGAGCTTGTGGGGGGGGGCGGGTGGCGTGAGGGCCGGGAGGGTCTTGGGGGGCGATTTCTGGGGGCAGGCGGGACCCTTAGGGGGTGGTCGAACGCTTCACCTAGGGGTTCGATGGGCCCCCGGTGCGCCCAACGCGCGAGGCGGGAAGGGGGTTCCCGAGGCGGCGTGAGCTGCGAGGGCGCGGTGCGGGGGCGCGCCCCCGCCCCCCGGCGCCATCAGTCCTTCCGCCCGCGCCCACCCCACCCACGACGCTTCCGCTCCTTCTCCCCGGAGGCCGGACCGGAACCGGAGTCGGGCCCCGCCTCAGCACCGGCACCGGACCCCGGCCTCTCCCGGGGTTCGTACCGCGCCCCGAGGAGTTCGTCCGCGAGGGTCGGCAGGTCGTCGAGCGGTGTCTCCTCGGCCCACGCCGGACGGGGGCGGCGGCGCGGGACGCCGGTCTCGTCCACCTGGGGCAGCTCGCGCGTACGGTCGTCGGGGCCGAGCCCGCCGGGGGGCGGGCCGGGACGCTCGTCGCGGAAGAAACCGGGCGGGACCCTGTCCGCAGGGTTGTCCGCCGGGCCCTGCGGGGCACCGCCGGAGGCGGCGGCTCCGGACTCCCGGTACTGCGGCAGCACCGTCGTCTCGTCCTCGACCCCGTCCCGCCCCGCGTCCGCCGACTCCCGGTACTGCGGCAGCACGGTCGTCTCATCCTCGACGCCGTCCCGCCCGGCGTCTGCCGACTCCCGGTACTGCGGCAGCACCGTCGTCTCGTCCTCGGCACCGGGACGGACGACCGGCGTGGTCATCGTCGTGTCCTGGTCGCCCGCCGCGAAGCGAGCGCCGCCGGAGCTCGGCCCCTCGCCCTCGTCCGCCCGCGACCCGTCGTCCGCCCGCGACTCCTCGTCCCGTACCGCATCGGACTTGTGGAAGCTGACGACCGGCGTCGGCACCGTCGTCTCGTTGTCGGGCGCGTCACCAGCGGAACCGGCCGAACCCCCGGGCCCACCGGAACCGCCCGAACCACCGACCCCCCGCGCAGCCCGCTCGGCGGCTTCCCGCTCAGCCCGCTCAGCGGCCTCCCGCTCCGCCGCCTCGCGCGCCCTGCGCTCCTCGGCCTCCCGCTCCTCGGCCTCCCGGGCCGCGGCCCGTTCCTCCGCCTCGCGGGCCTCGCGGGCCGCCGCTTCCTGCTCCTCCGCGAGCTTCCGCGCCCGCTCGGCGCGCAGCAGGGCCTCCTCGGCCTTGCGCTGCTTCTCGACGCGGCGCTGCTCGGCCTCCTCGCGCAGCCGCTTCTCCTCAGCGGCCTGCTTGCGGAGTCGTTCCTGCTCGGCCTCGCGGGCCGCTTCCTCCGCCTCGCGCTTGCGCTGCTCCTCCTCGGCGCGGCGGCGTTCCTCCTCCTCGCGCTGGCGGGCCTCCTCCTCGCGGCGCAGCTCCTCCTGCCGCCGGGCCTCCTCCAGTTCGCGGCGCTTGCGTTCCTCCTGCTCGGCGCGGAGCTTCGCGAGCTGTTCCTGCCGCTCGCGCTCCTGGCGCTCCTCCTCGGCCTTGCGCGCGGCCTCTTCCTCGGCCTTGCGCCTGGCCTCCTCCTCGGCGGCCTTGCGCGCCTCCTCCTGGGCCTTGATCTCGGCCTCGGAGAGGGGAAGGAGCTGGTCGAGGCGGTGCCGCACGGTCCGCGTGACGGACTCGGGCTCCTGCGCCCCGTCGACCACGAGGTACCGCTCGGGCGCGGCGGCGGCGAGGGTGAGGAATCCGGCCCGTACTCGCGCGTGGAACTCGGCGGGCTCGGACTCCAGGCGGTCCGGCGCCTCGGTGAAGCGTTCGCGCGCGGCCTCGGGGGCAACGTCGAGGAGCACCGTCAGGTTCGGTACGAGTCCGCCGGTCGCCCAGCGGGAGATCCGCGCGATCTCGACGGGCGAGAGGTCGCGGCCCGCGCCCTGGTAGGCGACGGAGGAGTCGATGTACCGGTCGGTGATGACGATCGCGCCGCGTTCGAGCGCGGGGCGTACGACGGTGTCGACGTGCTCCGCGCGGTCGGCCGCGTACAGCAGCGCCTCGGCGCGGTGCGAGAGCCCGGCGCTGGAGACGTCGAGGAGGATCGAGCGCAGCCGCTTGCCGACCGGCGTCGCGCCCGGCTCGCGGGTGAGGACGACCTCGTGGCCCTTGGCCCTGATCCACTCGGCGAGCGCCTCGGCCTGCGTCGACTTGCCGGCGCCGTCGCCCCCTTCGAGGGCGAGGAAGAAACCGGTCGTCGTCGCCGCCTGCTCGGGCTCCCCGCCGCGCAGCGCCTCCCGCAGATCGCGGCGCAGCGGCACTCCGCTGCGGTCGTCGGTCTTGGCGAGGACGAGCGCGGCGACCGGGAGGAGCAGCGCGCCGACGAGCATCAGGGTGTACGCGGCCCCGGCGTGGTCGAAGGTGAACTTGCCGTTCTCGACGCGGTGCGGGCCGATGAAGGCGGCGACGACCGGGGCGGCGACGGCGGCGAGCGCGGCGGTCACGCGTGCCACGGTCTGGAGGTGCTCGGTCGTACGGGCCCGGCGGGGTTCCTCGGTCTCCTGGTCGAGCAGCGCGTGCGCCGTATTGGCGGAGACACCGGCCGCGAGACCGGCGAGCAGCAGGAGCAGCAGGACCGTGGTGATGTCGGGGACGAGCCCGGCGATCAGCAGCGAGAGCCCGGCGAGCGCGATCGCGAGCGCGAGCAGGCGGCGCCGCGAGAGCGCGGGCAGCACGGAGCGCGCGCCGCGGATGCCGAGGGCGGTGCCACCGGCGAGCGCGAGCACGAAGAGGCCGTACGCGACGGGGCCGCCCCCGAGGTCGGCCGCGTGCAGCACGGCGACGCCCACGGCGGCGGCGACGGCACCGGCGACCGCCGCGCCCGCGCCGACGAGAGCGGGCACAGCGCCCGTACGCCCCTTGTCACGCGCTCCGCCGTCCTCGGCCCCGGCCGTCCGGGGGCGGCGCAGGCCCTCCAGCGGGGAGCGCGGGCGCGGCGTGCGTCCGCCGGGCAGTTCGAGCGCCGAGACCACGGAGAGCGAGGCGGCGAAGAAGCCGGCGGCGACGTACGAGGCGAGCGCGGCCTGGTGCAGCGCGAACCAGTCGAGGCCCGCGCCGAGCAGGTTCCCGACGAGGGTGACGACAAGGAGGGTGAGCGCCGCCGCCGGGATGGCGAGGAAGTTCGTACGCACCGACAGTGTGCGCAGGGCGCGCAGGTGGTCGGGGAGCGGGCGCACCGCGTCGCCCTCGACCGGTGGCGCGGGCAGCAGCGCGGGCGCCGCGCTCTCGCGGCACACCGTCCACAGCCGCTCCGCGAGACCGGCGACGAACACGGTGACGAGGAGGAGCGCGAGCGCGTTGTCCGGGGTCCAGTCGATCCACAGCGGGGCCACGATGAGCAGCGCGGCCCGCACGCCGTCGGCGGCGGTCATGGTCCAGCGCCGGTCGAGCGGCCCCTCGGGCGCCGTGAGGGCCGTGAGCGGGCCGAGCAGCACGGCGCCGAAGAGCAGCGTGGCGACGAGGCGCGCGCCGACGACGGCCGCGACCGCGAGGGCCGCGCCGCGGTACCCGCCGCCGAAGCTGTCCTGGAGCACGGCGGACTGGAGCACGAGCACGACGAGCACGAGCAGCGCGAGGACATCGCCCACGCCGCCCACGAACTGGGCGCTCCACAGCCGCTTGAGGGGCTGCGAGCGCAGCAACGCGCGGACGGCGCGCTCACGGGAGTCCGCGACCAGGGCGCTGTCCGAGGTCGGGCTCTCCGAGGTCGCGCTGCCCGACGTCGCGTGGTCTGAGGTCCGGGCGGCGTCCGCCTCCTGCTCGGCTCGCATCATTCGGCCAGCCTATCGGCCGGATCGGACATTCCGTGGCCACGCCCGAACATACGTCCCCTCACCGGCACGCCTTCTTCTCCTTCCGCAGGGGGCCGGGGTTCCGTGATCAACCCCGCGTCGTGCCCGTACCCACCTCAGCACCGCCAAACAACCGCGCCACAGGTCCCGGCGAAAGCCCGCACGCACGGCGAAGGCCGGGCGGCTCTTCGCAGCCGGCCCGGCACGCACGGCGAGGGCCGGACAGCAGTTCGCCGTCCGGCCCTCGCCGCGTCACTCGCCTCGCGGGAATCACTCCGCGGGGATCACGGAGATCACTCCACAGGGATCACGGGAATCACTCCGCGGGAATCACGAGGATCACTCCGTGGAGAACTCTCCGCCGGGAATCTCACTCCCCGCCATCGCCCCCGTCGCCGCCCGCACCCGATCGCGCGCCCGCCGCCGCCTTCTTGGCGGTGGTCGTCTTCGCGGCCGTCTTCTTCGCGGTCGTCGTCTTCTTCGCCGCCGTCTTCTTGGCCGCGGTCTTCTTCGCCGCGCCCGTCGTGGCCGTCTTCTTCGCGGGTGCCTTCTTGGCGGCCTTCTTCGCGGTCTTCTTCGCCGGGCCCTTCGCGCGCTTCTCGGCGAGCAGCTCGTAGCCGCGCTCCGGCGTGAGCTCCTCGACGCTGTCGGAGGCGCGCAGCGTCGCGTTGGTCTCGCCGTCGGTCACGTACGCGCCGAAGCGGCCGTCCTTGACGACGACGGGCTTGCCGCTCACCGGGTCCTCGCCCAGCTCCTTGAGCGGCGGTTTCGCGGCGGCGCGCCCGCGCTGCTTGGGCTGCGCGTAGATCGCGAGCGCCTCGTCGAGGGTGATGTCGAAGATCTGGTCCTCGGTCTGGAGCGACCGCGAGTCCGTGCCGCGCTTGAGGTACGGGCCGTAGCGGCCGTTCTGCGCGGTGATCTCGACGCCCTCGGGGTCGGCGCCGACGACGCGCGGCAGCGACATGAGCTTGAGCGCGTCCTGGAGCGTCACCGTGTCGAGGGTCATCGACTTGAAGAGCGAGGCGGTGCGCGGCTTGATCGCGTTCTTGCCGGTCTTCGGGGTGCCCTCGGGGAGGATCTCGGTCACGTAGGGGCCGTAGCGGCCGTTCTTCGCGACGATCTCGCGGCCCGTCTCCGGGTCCGTGCCCAGCTCGAAGTCGCCGCTCGGCTTCGCGAGCTGCTCCTCCGCGAACTCCACGGTCAGCTCGTCGGGCGCGAGGTCGCTGGGGATGTCGGCGTGCTGGTACTCCTCGGTGCCCTTCTCGCCGCGCTCGACGTAGGGCCCGTACCGCCCGACGCGCAGCACGATGCCGTCGCCGACCGGGAAGGAGGAGATCTCGCGCGCGTCGATCGCGCCGAGGTCGGTCACGAGTTCCTTGAGGCCGCCGAGGTGGTCGCCGTCGCCGTTGCCCGCCGCGGCGGCCGCGCCGCTGCCCGCGCCGTCCCCGTCGCCCTCACCGAAGTAGAAGCGGCGCAGCCACGGCACCGCCTGCGCCTCACCGCGTGCGATGCGGTCGAGGTCGTCCTCCATCTTCGCCGTGAAGTCGTAGTCGACGAGCCGCCCGAAGTGGCGCTCCAGGAGGTTGACGACGGCGAAGGAGAGGAAGGACGGGACGAGCGCGGTGCCCTTCTTGAAGACGTAGCCGCGGTCGAGGATCGTGCCGAGGATCGAGGCGTACGTGGAGGGGCGTCCGATCTCGCGCTCCTCCAGCTCCTTGACCAGGCTCGCCTCGGTGTAGCGGGCGGGCGGCTTGGTGGCGTGCCCGTCGGCCGTCAGCTCCTCGGCGCTCAGCGGATCGCCCTCGGCGACCTGCGGCAGGCGCCGCTCGCGGTCGTCCAGCTCCGCGTTCGGGTCGTCGGCGCCTTCGACGTACGCCTTGAGGAAGCCGTGGAAGGTGATCGTCTTGCCGGAGGCGGAGAACTCGGCGTCGCGGCCGTCGCTCGCCGTGCCGCCGAGGCGGACGGTGACGCTGTTGCCGGTCGCGTCCTTCATCTGCGAGGCGACGGTGCGCTTCCAGATCAGCTCGTAGAGGCGGAACTGGTCGCCGGTCAGGCCGGTCTCGGCGGGCGTGCGGAAACGATCCCCCGAGGGGCGGATCGCCTCGTGCGCCTCCTGCGCGTTCTTGACCTTCCCGGCGTACGTACGCGGCTTCTCCGGGAGGTAGTCGGCGCCGTACAACTGCGTGACCTGGGCGCGCGCGGCGGAGATCGCCGTGTCGGAGAGCGTCGTGGAGTCCGTACGCATGTAGGTGATGAAGCCGTTCTCGTACAGCTTCTGCGCGACCTGCATCGTCGCCTTCGCGCCGAAGCCGAGCTTGCGGCTCGCCTCCTGCTGGAGGGTCGTGGTGCGGAAGGGCGCGTACGGGGAGCGGCGGTACGGCTTCGACTCGACGGAGCGCACGGCGAAGCTCGCCTCGGCGAGGGCGCTCGCGAGGGTGCGTGCGGCCTGCTCGTCGAGGTGGAGGACGTCCGACTTGAGCCGGCCGCTCGCGTCGAAGTCCCTGCCCTGCGCGACGCGCTTGCCGTCCACGGTGTTCAGGCGCGCGACGACGGTGGACGGGTCGCTCGCGTCGCCGGTACGACCGGTGCCGAAGGTGCCGGTCAGGTCCCAGTACGCGGCCGAACGGAACGCGATGCGCTCGCGTTCCCGCTCGACGACGAGCCGCGTCGCGACGGACTGGACACGCCCGGCCGACAGGCCCGACATGACCTTCTTCCACAGCACGGGGGAGACCTCGTAGCCGTAGAGCCGGTCGAGGATGCGGCGGGTCTCCTGGGCGTCGACGAGCTTCTGGTTCAGCTCGCGCGGGTTGGCGACGGCGGCGCGGATCGCGTCCTTGGTGATCTCGTGGAAGACCATCCGGTGGACGGGGATCTTCGGCTTGAGGACCTCTTGGAGGTGCCAGGCGATCGCCTCGCCCTCCCGGTCCTCATCGGTGGCGAGGAAGAGTTCGTCGGACTCGCGCAGCAGGTCCTTGAGCTTCTTGACCTGCGACTTCTTGTCCGCGTTGACGACGTAGACGGGCTGGAAGTCGTGCTCCACGTCGACCCCGAGGCGGCGCGTCTCGCCGGTGTACTTCTCCGGGACCTCGGCGGCACCGCTGGGGAGGTCGCGGATGTGCCCGACGCTCGCTTCGACGATGTAGCCGGGGCCCAGGTAGCCCTTGATCGTCTTCGCCTTGGCGGGCGACTCGACGATGACGAGTCGGCGACCGCCGTTCGCGGTCTCGCTGGTCGGGGACAACGTGGCTCTTCTCTCCGGTCGAGGCTCAAGGTCCGCGGGACGTGAAGACGTGCCCGGGGCCGGGCCACAGGGGACCCGACGCCTCCCACACTCCTGCGGGTGGGTGACTGCTGACGCTGCGGAGTGTGACGGTACCTCCCGCCCCCGTGTCAAACGGGAAAAGCCCGCAACGGCCACTCGAACGGTAACCCGACTACCGCCATTCCTGCCGCCCGGACCACCTCTCAGCCGTTTCGCACGGAGTGCGGTGATACGGGCCGTCCTGGTTCCGTCGCAGGTGGGAGGGGGTGCGGGTGCCTCCGGCGGTACGCGTACGGGGGGCCCTCACGAGCGGGACCCCGCCCGGACCGCCCGCTCCCCCGCCCCCGGGCGGACCTTCCCACGCCCGGCTCGGCCCCCTCTACGACAACGGCGGTACGCCCGTCCCCCGCCCCATCCGCTTCAGATCCGCCCGAAGCACCAGAGCCCGAGGCCGAGACTGCTCACCGAGAACAGCAGCGCGAGCGCCGCGGCGGTTCCCGTCCTGGCTCCCTCGGCGACCGGCACCCCGAGAGCGATTCGCACACAGGTCCACACGAGCAGGCAGCCCCCGAAAAGCAGGAACACCGCCCCGGCGAAGACCGCCGGCAGGTTCTCCGTGACCGCATCGACCCTGTCCATCCGGCCGTCCGCCTCCCCCGGCGCCGTACCCGGCACCCCCGCGGGCCGGTCCGACCCCGGGCCCTCTGTTGCGGGAAGGCTGGCAGCGGGTCGCTTCGTCCACACGAACCCCAGGTGAACTCGGGGACACCACGAGACGACGAGGGGCTGGGGATGGGGGGCGCGCGGGGCGGGGGGTGCGGGGCGCGCTGGGGGTGCGGGGCGGGAGGCGCTGGAGCGCGGGGGGTGCGGGGCGCTGGGCGCTCGGGCGCGGGGCGGCTGGCCGGAGCGTGCCGGACCGGGCTTGTGGCCGGGGGCTGGGGCTGGGAGCGTCCGGGCCGGGGCGCGAGGGTGCGGGAGCAGGGGCGGGACGTATGGGGCCGAGGGCCGGGGCGTGCGAGGTGGAGAGCCGGGCATGCGCTGCCCGCCCGGCCGTGGGCACAGCCCGCCACGCGCTCCGCCCCGTCCCGTCCCGTACGCACGAGAGCCGCCCGGCCCCGCCCGCCGCGGCCCACCCGGCCCGTACGAGAGCCCGTCCCGCCCCGTTCGCTCAGCGCACGCCCGGCTGCTCCTCCTCCCCCGCCTCGCCCGTCCCGCTCAGTCCCACCGGGTACAGGAAGCCCTGCTCGACCAGGAGGCGGATCTGGGCCGGAGTCCGGTCCCGGAGCAGCACCGGGTCCTCCTCCACGAGCTGGGCGATCGCGTCGAGGATCGCGCCCGCGCTGAGCGTGCCGTCGCACACGCCCGCGAAGCCCGCGCCGATCGTGTCGACCCTCGTCGCTCGGCGCATCCCGCGGTGCTGGCGCAGCACCACGTACTCCGGGTTCTCCGCGCCCGGCTGCCCGATCTGCTCCTGCACCACCTCGGCGGCGAGCCGAAAGTGGTCGGCGAGGAGCGCCGCGTCGTCGTGCGTACGGAGATAGTCGAGGCGGGCGAAGTGCGCGCGGACCTCGGGCCCGAGTGGCTGCTCGACCGGGTGCGGCCACTCCTCGATCGTCACGGAGGGCTCGGCGGCCGTCGTACGGCGCAGCGTGATCCAGCCGAAGCCGATCGCGGTGGTGCCGCGCGCCGCGAAGGAATCGAGCCATTCCTCGTACCGCCGCGTGTACTCCGCGCTCCCCTCCTTGTGGTCCCCCGCATCCCGCAACCACAGCTCCGCGTACTGCGTGACGTCCTGCACCTCGCGCTGCACGAACCAGGCGTCGCAGCCGGCCGGGACCCAGTCGCGCACCCGCTCGGTCCACGTCTCGCCGTCGACGTGCTCCCAGTTGGCGAGGAACTGCGCGTACCCGCCCTCATTGAGCCGCTCGCCCGCCGAGGAGACCAGCTCGCGGCAGAGGCCGTCGCCCTCCCGGCCGCCGTCGCGGTAGGTGAGCCGGGCGCCCGGTGAGATGACGAAGGGGGGATTGGAGAGGACGAGGTCGAAGGTCTCCGTCCCGACCGGCTCGAAGAGCGAGCCCGCGAGGAGGCGCGCGGGCTTCGCTCCGGAGAGGGCGAGGGTGAGCGCGGCGAAGACGAGCGCACGCGGGTTGAGGTCGGTGGCGGTGAGGCGGGCGGCGTGCGGTGAGGCGTGCAGGGCCTGGATGCCGGAGCCCGTACCGAGATCGAGAACGCTGCCGACCGGGGTGCGCACGGTGAGCCCGGCGAGGGTGGTCGAGGCGCCGCCGACGCCCAGGACGACGCCCTCCGCGCGCTTGCCGATCCCGCCGGCCCCGCCCACGGCGCAGCCCAGGTCGGAGACGACGTACCAGTCCTCGTCCTCGGGACCGCCGTACGGACGCACGTCGACGGTGGCGCGCAGCTCGCCCCCGCCGTCCTCGCGCAGCCAGTCGCACTCCGCCGCCGCTGCCACCAGCTCCTCGCCGAGCACCGCCACGAGCGCCGCGCGGGTCACGCCGCGCTGGAGGAGGAAGAGCCGCACGAGCGTCGCGACAGGACCGGCGGCGCGGGTGGCGCGCAGGGCCGGCACGGTCTCGCCGCGCGCGAGGGCCGCGTACGCGGGAGCGCCCAGCAGGTCGAGCAGTCCGTCCGCGGTGAACTCGGCCTTGCGCAGCGCTTCCCGCAGCAGGCCCGCGACCTCGGCGCCTCTGCCCTCGTGGGCGGGCAGGCTCTCGGCGCCGGGCAGTGGCTCGGCGGGGTCGTGGGGGCTCGCGTTCGTGGAAGTGGTGCTCACCCGTCCATTGTGACGGGCCCCACTGACAACAGACGGCACGGCCTCACCCGAACCGGGCGCCCGCGACTCCCGCCTTCCGCGCTCGGGACGCACGCCCTCCGGGCGCACGCCCCCGGGCTGAGGCGTTTCGGGCGGGAGGCACGCCGGGCTGGCGCCCAGGCCCGAGGCGTTCCGTGTTGAGGCCCCCCAGGGCTCAGGCACTCCGGGGTGAGGCACCCCGCCTGAAGCGCCCCGCCCGCGCGAGGCGGCGCGGACTCACGTGGACGGCGAGGCGTTCGGCACCGAGGGCGAGGGCGACGCCTTCTGGCAGTTCTTCTGGTTCTTCATCGCCTTCGCGACATCGCCGGACTGAAGCTTGTTGAGCGCGGCGTTGCTGCCCTGCGAGATCTTGGCGAGCTGCGCGGCCACGTCCTTGAGCCCGTCGGCGAACTTCGCCTGGTTGCTCGTGTCGAGCCCGTCGACGGTCTTCTTGAGCCGCGCGTACGAGGCAGAGCTGGCGTTCAGCTCCCTGACCACGTCCTTCTTGGTGTCCTCGCCGTTGTCCACCGGCGGCGCGCCCGCCTTGTCGAGGGACTGGGCCAAGCCCTTGTACGCGGTCGAGAGGTCCTGGAACGCCTTCGAGTCGGTCTTCTGGACCTCGGCCGGCTTGCTCGTGTCGGCCGTCTGCTTGTCGATCGCAGCGGTGGCCGAGTTGATCTTGTCGACATCGGGCTTGATGTCGCCACAGAAGGTCTTGGCCCAGTCGTTGACCTTGGCGTCGTTGTCATCGCCGCATCCCGACAGGGCCAGCAGCAGCACCGCACCGCCGGACAGTGCGCACACGAATTTCTTGCTCAACGGATCGGTCCCTCCATGGCTGTCGGCCCCGGAACTTACACGGGGCCGAGGAAGAGCCTGCTCGATCTTCGAGAAGTTCGCGGCTTATTGCGCCATTTGCCCCACGGGAGAGATGACTCACGGCATACTGCGCGGAATCGTGGGCTCAGCAGCACGAGGGGGCCAGCCGAATACCTTCGCGCATCCCCGCGGGCGTCCCTGGTCGGCGTCTGCGGAGGACGGGGCGGGCGACACCGGGCGCGTCCGTACGACGCGAGAGGGTCCGTCCGGCGCCGGGCCCTCGGCACGAGACCGGGCCCGTCGGCACGAAACGGGCCGCGTCGGCCGAGACCGAGCGCGCACGCCGAACACGGGCACGCCCCCCTGCACGGCGCGCCCGGATAGTAGGGCAGGAACGATCCAGCAAACGAGTACACGAAAGCCCGGCGCGGACCCGAAGAGCCCGGCCAGGGCCAGTGCACAGATGAATCGTTCAGGCGCGGCGGGAATCGTCAGACGACGGGGTTCCCGCTGTCCGCGAGGACGCCCGGTTTCGCCGGCCACGTCATCCGCAGACGGCCGCCGTTCTCGCCCGTGGTGACTTCCACGTCGTCGACGAGTCCGCTGATCACCGCGAGGCCCATCTCGTCCTCGCCCTCGGTGTCCACCTCGTCGTCGCGGATCATCGCGCCGGGGGTGGCATCCGTCACCGAGGCATGCGGGGCCTGGTCGACGACCTCGATGGAGAACTGGTTCTCCGCCTCGATCAGCCGCACGCTCACCGGCTCGGTCACCCCGTGGTTGCGGTGCAGACCCACGGCGCGCGTGCACGCCTCGCCCACGGCGAGCCGTACCTCGTCGAGTACGGCCTCGTCGACACCGGAGCGACGTGCCACCGATGCCGCCACCAGCCGGGCCGTCCTGACGTGCGCGGGCAGCGCGCTGAAGCGGAGTTCGACGGTGGCCATGCGGTCCCCCTCAGACGTACGAACGTGCCTGCGGGCGCGTCGAGGGGAAGCCTCGGCGGCGACCCGCCTCCGGCCCCGGGCCCTGCGGCCCGGGGCGGAGCGGAACTCAGTCGGTGGCCGCGACGGCTTCCTCGACCGAGGTGTGAATGGGGAAGACCTTCGTCAGGCCCGTGATTCGGAAGATCTTGAGAATGCGCTCCTGATTGCACACGAGACGGAGCGAGCCCTCATGAGCCCGGACACGCTTGAGGCCACCCACCAGGACGCCGAGACCGGTGGAGTCGAGGAAGTCGACCCCTTCCATGTCGACCACCAGGTGGAAATTGCCGTCGTTCACCAGCTCCACGAGCTGCTCACGCAGCTTGGGAGCGGTGTAAACGTCGATTTCGCCGCCAACCTCGACGACCGTACGGTCGCCACCGGGGCCGGACACATTGCGAGTCGACAGGGACAGGTCCACTGATCCTCCAGCACCTTGCTATCGAGCGGTCGTCCCTCGGGACACCTCGGCCTGAGCCCCCGGGACGGTTCGCCAGCCGCCATGGCATTCAATCACTTACCGGTACGCGCGCACGACGCCTTCAGAGCATTGTCCGCCGCGCCAGTGACACACTCGATGTCGATGGCCACGTACTCCACGACCGGCCGGCCCCCTCGGGGCACGGCCGCACAGCACTCTCCCCGAGCCGTTCTGGACCGTCTCGCCGGGGGGTCGAGCCGCGCTGAGCGCATCACTCATACGGAGCACCTGCCCCCACGTCCGGCGAGCTATGCCGTCTGGCCGCATCAGGTTCGGCCGGAAGTGATCGCCGCCGTGCAGGAGGCCGGCATCGAACACCCGTGGTCGCACCAGGCCCGTGCGGCCGAGCACGCCCTGAACGGCGAGTCCGTCGTGGTCTCGACCGGCACCGCCTCCGGCAAGTCGCTCGGCTATCTCGTCCCTGTCCTCTCCACCCTCCTCGACGGCTCCGAGGCCCCCAACGGGCGTGGCGCCACCGCTCTGTACCTGGCCCCGACGAAGGCGCTCGCCGCCGACCAACGGCGCGCCGTGCGCGAACTCGCCGCCCCGCTCGGCCGCGCCGTGCGCCCCGCCGTCTACGACGGAGACACCCCCGTCGAGGAACGCGAGTGGGTCCGCCAGTACGCGAACTACGTCCTGACCAACCCCGACATGCTCCACCGGGGCATCCTGCCCTCGCACCCGCGCTGGTCCTCCTTCCTGCGCGCGCTCAAGTACGTCGTCATCGACGAGTGCCACGTCTACCGTGGCGTCTTCGGCTCCCACGTGGCCCAGGTCCTGCGCCGGCTGCGCAGGCTCTGCGCCCGGTACGGCTCCGAGCCCGTCTTCCTCCTCGCCTCCGCCACCGCCGCCGAACCGGCCCTCGCCGGACAGCGGCTCACGGGACTGCCGATCGCCGAGGTCGCCGAGGACGGCTCCCCGCGCGGCGAGGTCGTCTTCGCCCTCTGGGAGCCCCCGCTCACCGAACTCCAGGGCGAGAAGGGCGCGCCCGTCCGCCGCACCGCGACCGCCGAGACCGCCGACCTCCTCACCGACCTCACACTCCAGGGTGTGAGATCCGTCGCTTTCGTACGCTCCCGGCGCGGCGCCGAGCTGATCTCCGTCATCGCCAAGGAGCGCCTGGCCGACCGGGACCGGAGCCTCGCGTCCCGCGTCGCCGCCTACCGCGGCGGCTACCTCGCCGAGGAACGCCGCGCCCTGGAACGCGCCCTGCACTCCGGCGAGCTCCTCGGCCTCGCCGCCACCACGGCCCTCGAACTCGGCGTCGACGTGGCCGGTCTCGACGCCGTCCTCATCGCCGGCTACCCCGGCACGCGCGCCTCTCTGTGGCAGCAGGCGGGACGCGCGGGCCGTACGGGGCAGGGCGCCCTCGCCGTCCTGGTCGCCCGCGACGACCCGCTGGACACCTTCCTCGTCCACCACCCCGAAGCGATCTTCGACCAGCCGGTCGAGTCCACCGTCCTCGACCCGGACAACCCCTACGTCCTCGCCCCGCACCTGTGCGCGGCAGCCGCCGAGCTGCCCCTGACCGGGCAGGACAGGGACCTGTTCGGCCCGGCGACCGCCGAGCTGCTCCCGCAGCTGGAGGCCGCCAAGCTGCTGCGCCGCCGCGGCCTGTCCTGGTATTGGACCCGCAAGGAGCGTGCCGCCGACCTCACGGACATCCGCGGCGAGGGCGGCCCCCCGGTGCAGATCGTCGAGGAGGGCACGGGCCGCCTGCTCGGCACCGTCGACGCCTCCGCCTCGCACACGACCGTCCACGAGGGCGCCGTCCACCTCCACCAGGGCCGCACTTACCAGGTGCGTACCTTCGATCTCGACGCGAACGTCGCCCTCGTCGAGGAGGCGTCACCCCCGTACACGACAGTCGCCCGTGACACCACCTCCGTTTCCGTCCTGGAGACCGATCGCTCGATCCCCTGGGGCGAGGGCCGCCTGTGCTTCGGCTCGGTCGAGGTGACCCACCAGGTCGTCTCCTACCTGCGCCGCCGGCTCCTGACCGGTGAGGTCCTCGGCGAGACGAAACTCGACCTGCCGCCGCGCCACCTGCGGACCCGCGCCGTGTGGTGGACCGTCACCGAGGACCAGCTCGACGCAGCCGTCGTCCACCCCCAGCAACTCGGCGGCGCCCTCCACGCCGCCGAACACGCCTCCATCGGTCTCCTTCCGCTCTTCGCCACCTGCGACCGCTGGGACATCGGCGGAGTCTCCGTACCGCTCCACCCCGACACCCTGCTGCCCACCGTCTTCGTCTACGACGGCCACCCCGGCGGCGCCGGCTTCGCCGAACGCGCCTTCGCCACCGCCCGCGAGTGGCTCACCGCGACGCGCGAGGCCATCGCCGCCTGCGAGTGCGACTCCGGCTGCCCCTCCTGCGTCCAGTCGCCCAAGTGCGGCAACGGCAACGAGCCCCTCCACAAACGCGCTGCCGTCCGCCTCCTCACCGAACTCCTCAAGGGCGCCCCCGACGCGGCTCCGTCGCCGCAGACCCGCCCGGCGCCAGTGCCCCGACCGGCGGCCCCGCCCGCGCCCTGACTCTCACCGTCCACGGCCCGACGGACCCCACCGAGGTGACATCCGCGTACCGGCCGCGCAGCCTGCACCCGGCGAGCCGCCCGCCTTGCGCCCCGGCCACCCGCCCGGCCGCGCCGCAGGCCGCGTCCGTCCCGCCCACCCACGAGTCCGCCGCCGCCAGCGCTCCCAGGTCGGCGACCTGGGCGGCCCGGTGCCTGGCGAGCACCACCTGCCCGCAGGCGAGGACACCGCCGAAGAGGACCCCGAGCATGGCGAGTACCGCGACGGCCCACACCGTCGCCGCCCCTCGGTCCCCCGCACCCCGGCCGTCCCCCGCCCACGTCCTGCCCACAGGATTCACGAGGCCAACTCCCCCGCGCCGACAACCTCTTCGGCGAGCGCTACGGCGGAGGAGCCAAGTCGCACCCCGAGCCCGCCGGGCCCCGGCGCCTCCGCCGTGACCTTCACCCGTACGAGGTCCCCCTCGCGCTCGACCCGCACCCGCGCGCCATCCGGCGCCACCTTCCGGGCCGTCGCCACCGTCCTCGCCTCGGGGTCCTGCCGGGCGGCGGACCGGGCGCCGGCACCGGCGGCGTCCACGCACCGCACCTGCGCCGCCGCCGCGAACAGCGCCCACACGAGGGCGAGCGTCACCGCCACGAGAAGAGGCAGAACCACCGCCGATTCCACCGTCACCGTCCCCTCGTCGCCCCCGCGCCCGGCGAAACGGCCGAGCGAGCGACGCCCCCGGGCGGCGGCCCGCACCGCACACCGCCCGGCACCGCGCCCCTCACCCATGGAGCGCCTTCATCACCGCCGCCTGCAGGGCCGATTGCACCGCCCCGCCCGTGACAACCTTGTAGAGCACCGTGGCGAGCCCCACGGCAGCGAGCAGCGCGACGGCGTACTCGGCGGTCGCCATCCCGAGATCGCCGCGCTCCCGCACCTCCTTCGTCGCCTGCCGGAGGGTCCAGCGGATGCGCCGCCGCATCAGTTCCCGCCGCGCCGCGTCCCTGCGGTGGTACCGGGAGAAGTCCGCGCCCCTCTCCACGGCGGACCGCTGACGATCGAGCACTTCCGCCCGGCGCCGCGCCCGCACCAGCGCCGCCCCGGCCCGCGCCGCCCCCGCGCCACGTTCCGCGTCCACCGGCAGGGAACCGGTCTTCGCCTCCTCCGCCCCGACAGCCTCCGCCGCGCCGCCATCAGCCGACCCCGGACCCGCAGGCTTCGACGCGCGCGTGCCGGGCGCAAGGGCACTACCGGCCGCGCCCCGCCCCGATCCCGTTCGCCGCTTGCGCCCACCGGCCTTCGTCTTCCGGCGACCAGCACCAGCCACCACGCGCGCGGCCCCCGGCAGATCGCTCGGCGTCGCGGAAGCGCCCGCCTCCGCAGGATCGCCAACCGCTGCGGAGACGTTGACCTCCACCGAGCCCACCGGTTCCACGGAACCACTCTCCTTCGCGGGGCGTGCCGGGCGGTCCTCCCTCGGGTGCCCCTCTCCCACGGCATTGCCCGCCCGGCGAGGGCTCAGCGCCGTGCACCCCGGCGTCCGCTCGCCACCGGGCCGAGGCGCCGCGCCTGCCACCCGCTGATCGCCTGTCCGGCTATCCCCCGCCCGGTGACCGTCCGGAGCGCCCCGCTCGCGCGCACCGGCAGCGAGAGCGCGGCAGCCACGAGCGATGACGAGGCGCTCCTCCCTCACTTCTTGGCGAGCCCTGCCCCTGGCGGCGGTCGTGCCCCGCTTCCTGCCGGGGGTGGTTCCGCGCGCCCCAGCGCCCTTCGCCCGCGTCCCGCGTGCAGCCTTCACGTTGTTCCCCATCACGTACTCCTTGGTTTTCATTCCGCCTCGGCGGGTTCTCGCCCCACCGAGCTGTCCGTCGTCGCCCTTGCTCAGCGGCGCGTCAACTCCCCCGCCAGCCCCAGCAGCACGGGCGCCACCCCGAGAAGTAGGAAGGCCGGCAGGAAGCAGAGGCCGAGCGGCGCCGTCACGAGCACCCCGGCCCGCCGAGCCGCCGCGGTGGCGCCGCGCGCCCAGCGGGCGCGGCAGTCCGCCGCAAGCGCCAGGGCCGGTCCCGCGACCGGCGCGCCGGAGACCGTGGCGCGCTGGAGCAGGCCCGCGAGCCCGCCCGCCCCGGGCAACGAGCCGAACAGGGCCCAGGCCCGCTCCGGTTCTCCGCCCAGCCGGATCTCCGCCGCGACGTGCCGCAACCGCTCCCCGACCAGCTCGTCGAGCGAGGCGCCTACCGCCTCCGCCGCTTCCACCGGCCCCGCCCCCGCCGCCACGCAGGCGGCGAGGAGGTCCGCCGCGAGCGGCAGATCGGCCGGAGTCCCTTCCTCCCGCCGCCGTGGTCGCCGAAAGTTCCTCGGCGGCCCACCGTCTTCGGACGCGCTCCTCGACCGGCGTACGTCGTCAGCACGCATCCACCGGTGCACGACGCAGGCCACCGTGAACCCGCAGGCCGCCCCCGGCGTACCGCCGACCAGCGACCACACGGCGCACCCCGCTCCCACAACGCTCACCCACCGCCGCGCCGCGGCAGGCTCCGCCCGAATGCCCGTGCGGAGCGGAGAGCCACCCCACGCCGCGCCGAACAGCCGCCGCCCACGGCCCCGTACCACCGCTCGCCGGCGGCGGGCGAGGAGCGTCGCCGGGAGAAGGAGCAGCGTCAGCGCCCACAACGCGATCCCCATCCTGTGGACGGCCTCCGCGTTCACCGCGCCACCCCCGCCCCGCGCTGTGCCTGCCGTACGAGCCACAGGCACCACCACACGCCGGCGGCCTCCAGCCCGCTCCCGATCACAAGGCACACGAACCCCGGCGCCGAGCCGAACAGCACGCGCAGCGGTGCCGCGCCGACCGCCGATCCCAGGAGCAGTCCGAGGAGCGGCAACGCGGCCAACAGCCCCGCCGTCGCGCGCGCTCCGCTCAGCTGCGCGAGGAGGTCCGCGCGCTGGTCCCGGTCGGCGAGGAGCGCGCGCTCCAGTCGCTCCAGGCCGACCGCGAGCCCGGCTCCGCGGTCGAGCGCCACGCGCCAGCAGGCGGCCAGGCCGACCAGCCCTTCGGCGCCCGGCACGCGCGCCGCCTGGCGCAGTGCCGCCGGAACGTCTCCGCCGAAGCGAGCCGCCGCGAGGATGTCCGCCCGAGCCGGGCCTAGCTCGCCGCAGGCGTTCACCGTGTGGGCCAGGGCCTCGGCCGGTCCGCTACCGGCGCGTACCTCGCCGGCCAGGAGTCCGCACAGCACCACCACCGCGTCCGCTCGTGCGGCCCGCGCGCGGGCCTCCGCGCGGGTGCGACGCACGCGACGCACGACTGGCCAGGCGGGCAGCGCCAGCACCAGCGGGACGAAGGAGCCCGCCAGCAGTGCCACCGCCGCCGCCCCCGGCGGACACCACCACTCCGGGCGCCACCCGGCCCGCAGTCGCGCGAGCGCGCGTCGCCACGCCTCGGGCGGCTCCTGCCCTGTGCCGCCGGTCAGCAGCGCCCTGGCCCTCGCGGTGCCCGGCCGCCCGACCCGGCGTACGACCACCAGGCCCGCCACTGCCAGCACGAGCGCCCAGGCGGGTGATCCGAGCACCCCGAGGCATCCGGGCGCCGCTTCCGCGAGCGCCGCCCAGGAGTGCCCGCTCATGACGCCAGCTCCTGGCCCCGTTCGCGCAGCAACTCCCTGAGCCGGGGCCAGCCTTCCTCACGTACAAAGGCTTCCTCACCCCAGCGCAGCGCGGGCACCGTCGTGACGAGCCCGGCCGGGTCGCGCGCGAACACCCGGATCTCGGCGATCCTGCGCCGCCCCGCACTGTCCCTGGCCAGGTGCAGGACCACGGAGAGCGCGGCGGCCACCTGGCTGTGCAGCGCGGCCCGGTCGAGCCCGGCAGCGGTCCCGAGCGCCTCCAGGCGGGCCGGAACATCAGAGGCCGTATTGGCGTGGACGGTGCAACAACCGCCTTCGTGGCCTGTGTTGAGAGCGGCGAGGAGGTGTACGACCTCGGCGCCGCGCACTTCGCCGACCACGAGCCGGTCGGGCCGCATTCGCAGCGCCTGCCGGACGAGGTCCTGGAGCGTGACGCGCCCCGCGCCCTCCTGGTTGGCGGGCCTCGTCTCCAGCCGCACGACGTGGGGGTGGGCGGGCCTCAGCTCGGCGGAGTCCTCGGCCAGCACGAGGCGCTCCGTCGGCCCCGCGAGGCCGAGCAACGCGCTGAGCAGCGTCGTCTTGCCTGTACCCGTACCGCCACTGACCAGGAAGGAGAGCCGTCCGGCGACGAGCGCGCGCAGGACGGTGTCCCCGCCGGGCGGGATCGTGCCGGCCGCCGTCAGTTCGGCCAGGGTGAAGGCGCGGGGGCGCACGACCCGCAAGGACAGGCACGCGGAGCCGACCGCGACCGGGGGCAGCACGGCGTGCAGGCGTGTCCCGTCGGGCAGGCGCGCGTCCACCCAGGGGTGGGCGTCGTCGAGGCGGCGGCCGGCGACGGCGGCGAGGCGCTGCGCGAGCCGCCGTACCGCCGCGGCGTCCGCGAAGCGCACACCGCTCAGCTCAAGGCCGCCGCCGCGCTCCACCCAGACCCGGTCCGGCGCGGAGACCAGGACGTCCGTCACCTCCGGGTCGGCGAGCAGCGGTTCGAGCGGTCCGGCGCCGATGAGTTCACATCGCAGGAGGTGCGTGAAGCGCAGCACCTCGCTGTCGCCCAGCACGCCCCCCTGCTCCCGGACGGCGAGCGCGACCTTGGCCGGGGTGGGTTCGGCGCCGCGCTCGGCGAGCCAGCGGCGCACGCCGTCGAGGAGCCCTTCGGCGGTGGCGATCACCGGCGTGCTCCCGCCTCGCGCACAGCGGCCCGGTAGGCGAGCGCCGCCTGCTCGTCCGCCGCGTACTCCCGCGCGCCTCGCGAGCCCGACGTCGTGCATGAGGGCCGTGCGAGACGAGGCGGGCGGCTTCCCTCGGGCCAGGCCCCGACGGGGCGGCGGCCGAGCACACGCGTACCGCTCCCGAACCCCCACGCTTCGGCCGTACGCTGCGCGGCGCCGCTGTCGCGTGGTCCCGCGGGGGCGGGGAGTGCGGCCTCCGGGCCGCCCGGTGGCGTGGGGCGTTCCCGGCGGGCGCTCCGGGCGTGGGTGCCCCGTACGCCTTTGCGTCCTCGGCCGCGCCGGGACGTTCCCTGCTGCGGTGGCGCGGCCTCGTCCCAGAAGTCCTGGCAGAAGCGGGCGAGCGGGCCACGCGAGCCGGGCGGCTGCCCAGTGGCCTGTGCGCGCACCAGGCCGCCCTCCCAGGGCACTTCGCCGACGAAGGGCAGCCCGAGCAGCCGCACCATTTCCGCCGTGTCCAGTGCGGTGGCCACGGGGACGGGCGGCGCGGAGACGAGAAGCCGGACGTCGGGCGTCAGGGCGCCGAGGCTCGCGGCGACCTTGCGCGCCGAAGCGAGGGCACGCAGTTCCTTGGGGACGAGGAGCAGTACGAGGTCGAGCTGGCGCAGTACCTCCGCCACGTCCGCGTCGCAGCGGCGCGGCAGGTCGACGACGACGGCTCCGCCCCGGCGTCGTCCGGCCGCGAGGACCGCGCGTACCGCCTCGGGCGGGATGCCGGGGGTCTCCCCCCGGTCCCAGCTGAGGACGCGCAGACCGTGCACGGCGGGCAGGGACTCCTCCAGCGCGCTGCCGCTCAACCGGCCCCGGGAGCGTGCGAAGTCTGGCCACCGTAGGCCGTTCTGGCGCTCGGCGCCGAGGACGACGTCGATGCCACCGCCCCAGGCGTCGGCGTCCACGAGGAGCGTCTTCCTGTTGTCGGCCGCCGAGGAAAGCGCCAGGGCGCAGGCGAGCGTCGAGGCGCCCGCACCGCCACGGCCCCCGATGACGCCGACGGTGAGGGCGGGTCCCGCGGTCCCTCCCTCAGCCACCTCGGAGACTTCGGCGAGCCGGTCGGTGAGCCATTCCTCCGCGTCGGGCAGCACGAGCACGTGCTCAGCGCCCCGCTCCACCGCGTGCCGCCAGACGCCGGGCCCGGTGACAGGGACGCGGCTCAGCACCAGAAGCCCGGGTCTGCGGTTCACTCCTGAGAGGCGAGGCAGTACGTCGGTGCCGAGCAGGACGAGAGGAGGCGCCTCCCAGTCCCCGCGCCGCTCGGGCGCCGTGTGACGCACTTCGGGCAGGACGCCCGCCGCGGCGCACAACCGCAGCACGTCATCAAGGAGTTCGGGGTCCTCGGTGATGACGAGCGGCCCCGGCGGGCGCCCCTCCTTCACCTCCGTACCGGAGACACTCGCCATCGGCTTCCCGCGCGGCATCCGGGCCGTGCTCCCCGGCGCGAAGTACCCGGGCCTTGTCCCGTCCCGCCCCGCGCCTGCTCGTACCCCTTCGCGCCTTCCCCCGTGCACACCCATCACTTCCGCTTCCCTTCGGTCGTCTTTGCCGTCCGCGCGCGGGATCCGCCCCGCTGACCGGCCTGCCGCGCATATGCGCGCACCGCGAAATGAAGCGCTTCGTCGACGAGGAAGACCCCCGTGACGGCCTGCGCGTTCTTCGCGAACGCATTAAGGCTTGCAGAGGGCGTGGAGGCATTGAGCAGCCGACGGCAAATCTGTGGATAACTCAGGGGAAGTGGATATTCCCGTCACTCATTCCGGTGACGAGAGTGGGAGAAGTACCGAAGTTATCCACAGATTTCAGCTCGATGCGGCCGAGCGACCACGGACCGTGACAGGCTGTGCATCACGAGCACTCGACCGCACCGGCGGCCGGGGCAGGAGCACGTCGTGCACGGAGGGGGTGAAGCTGATGGCGAGTCGGACATACCGCATCAAAAGACCGCAGACATGCGACGACCCCCGCCGGGGGGGGAGAGCGGGGGTCGTCTTCCACGGCCGACTCGGGGGGGGGGAGGAGTCGGGCCGTGTTGGACACGGTCGCGAACGATCCGTGACTTCCATGGTGTACCCGAGGGTCCTCTCAGGCAAACCCGTACGCGCTGCCTTACGCCGAATGGAGGGCGCCTATGCTCGGCCCCGTGGAAAACCACTCCTTGCCGCGCACGGCCGCCTTCTTCGATCTCGACAAGACCGTCATTGCGAAGTCGAGCACACTCACGTTCAGCAAGTCCTTCTATCAAGGCGGACTGATCAACCGCAGGGCCGCTCTGCGAACGGCGTACACGCAGTTCGTCTTCCTCGTGGGCGGCGCCGACCACGACCAGATGGAGCGGATGCGCTCTTATCTCTCCTCCCTGTGTCGCGGCTGGAACGTGCGGCAGGTCAAGGAGATCGTGGCCGAGACCCTGCACGACCTCATCGACCCGATCATCTACGACGAGGCGGCGTCCCTCATCGAGGAGCACCACGCGGCCGGGCGCGACGTGGTGATCGTCTCCACCTCGGGCGCCGAAGTGGTGGAGCCGATCGGCGAGTTGCTGGGTGCCGACCGGGTCGTCGCGACCCGCATGGTGGTGGGTGAGGACGGGTGCTACACGGGCGAAGTGGAGTACTACGCCTACGGCCCCACCAAGGCCGAGGCGGTGAAGGAACTGGCGGCGACCGAGGGCTACGACCTGGCCCGCTGCTACGCCTACAGCGACTCGGCGACCGACCTGCCGATGCTGGAGGCGGTGGGACACCCGGCCGCCGTCAACCCCGACCGCACGCTGCGGAAGGAGGCACAGGCCCGTGAGTGGCCAGTACTGGATTTCCACCGTCCGGTACGGCTCAAGCAGCGCCTGCCGAGGTTCCGGCCGCCCACGCCGGCGCTCCTCGCCGCGGCGGCGTTCGGCGCCGTCGCCGCCGCGGGGCTGGTCTGGTACTCCAGCCGCCGCCGCTCGCTCACGAGCAGCTGAGCCGCCCCCGCTCGTGATCCCCCCGAGCCCTCGCACCGACAGCGGGTGCCAGGAGGCCGTCGCCGACGGCTCACCCACTCGGGGAGGGCGCTTCAGGCAGCCCCGCGCTGAAGCGCCTCGCACACGGCGGTGGACTCGCGCGCGCCGAGTTCCACCGCACGCGCACAGTGCCGGATCCAGCCGGCCACACCCGCCGGGGCGCCGGTCACGTATCCGGCCAGGGCTCGGGAGTATTCCTCGGCTCCCAGCTCCGCGTGACCCACCTCGGCGGGGCACACCGCCTTCGGGTCGAGGCCCGAGCCGACCAGCACGATGCGCTCGGCGGCGCGCGCGACCAGTCCGTTGCGTGTCGTGAAAGGTCGCAGGGCGAGGAGTTCGCCGTGCACGATCGCGGCGACGACCAGGGCCGGCGCCTTGGAGCCGGAGGCAAGCAGGGCGGTCAGCCCCTCCAGCCTGGCCGCGGTCTCGGCGGCGTCAGGGAGGGCGAGCCCGAGATCGCGGTCCTGGACGCCCTCGCCCGCCACCCGGGGCCGCCCCACCTCGGGGGCCTCCTTGGCCTCGGCCACCACGTGCAGCCGGGCCAGTACACGCATGGGCGACTGGCCCCATACAGAGAGGAGTTGTCCCGCCTCGGCGCTCAGCCGCAGCGCCGCGCCCACCGTGCGCGCCTCGAGCTCCGAGCCGAAGTCGGTGCGGCGGCGCACCTCCTCCAGCGCCCAGTCGGCCCCGTCGAGCGCGGCGGAGGCGCGAGCGCCCCGTAGGGCGGCCTCGGAGCTGATCTCGTTGCTGCGGCGCCGCATGACGCGGTGGGCGTAGACCCGGTCCACGGCGGTGCGGACGGATTCGACCGCCTCGGGCACCCCCGGCAGGTCCGCGAGGGCGGCGAACGGGTCGGCGCCCGCTGCTGTCGTACTCATGAGTACGACCCTACGCATTCGGCGGGCGCGCCCCTCGAAGGAGTGGTGTTCTTCACGCGGATTGGACACGGGGCGCCACGACCTCTCTACGCTTGGTGAATATGAAGATCGCTTTCGTAGGGAAGGGCGGCAGCGGCAAGACGACCCTGGCCGCACTCTTCGTTCGTCACCTCGCGCGGACGGGCGCCCCCGTCCTGGCCGTGGACGCCGACATCAATCAGCACCTCGGCGTGGCCCTCGGCCTGGCCGAGGAGGAGGCCGCCCAGCTGCCTGCGATGGGCGTGCGCCTTCCGCTCATCAAGGAGTACCTGCGGGGGAGCAACCCCCGTATCGCCTCGGTGGACACCATGATCAAGACGACGCCGCCGGGAGCCGGTTCGCGTCTGCTGCGGGTGGCGGAGGCGAACCCGGTGCACGACGCCTGCGCACGCCGGGTGGAGCTGGACGGGGCGGACGCCCGGCTCATGGTCACGGGGGCGTTCACCGAGGCGGATCTCGGGGTGGCCTGCTACCACTCGAAGGTCGGGGCGGTGGAGCTGTACCTGAACCACCTCGTCGACGGGCGGGACGAGTACGTGGTGGTGGACATGACCGCCGGAGCGGACTCCTTCGCCTCCGGTCTGTTCACCCGCTTCGACATGACCTTCCTGGTGGCGGAGCCCACCCGGCGGGGCGTGTCGGTGTACCGCCAGTACAAGGAGTACGCACGGGACTTCGGGGTGGCGCTCCGCGTCGTGGGCAACAAGGTGGACGAGCCGGACGACCTCGCGTTCCTGCGGGACGAAGTCGGCGAAGACTTGCTGGTGACGGTCGGCAGGTCGGGGTGGGTGCGGGCGATGGAGAAGGGGCGCTCGGCGCCGTTCGGGGAGCTGGAGGAGGAGAACAGGGCGGCTCTGGCCAGTCTCCAAGGGTGCGCGGACGCCACGTACACGCGGCGGGACTGGGAGCGGTACACGCGGCAGATGGTGCACTTCCACCTGAAGAACGCGCGGAGCTGGGGCAACGACCGGACCGGGGCGAACCTCGCCTCGCAGGTCGACCCCGACTTCGTTCTGGACGAGAGCGGACGGAAGCGGAGTCCGGGCGGCTTGCGGCACGTGCTCGACCAGGACGCGATGACGGACGCGGTCTGAGGAGACGCGATCGGTGCGGGACGGCGCGCGGCGAGGACGGGGTCGACCGTCTCCGCTGTCCTCGCCCTGAGCGGGTGTGGTGACACGGGCGGGCGAACCGGGGGCGGCTCGTTGACGGCTTGGGGCTCCCCGAAGGAAGGGTCTGAGAGAGGCGCGAGGTTGACGTCCGCGAAGCGGGGCGACGGGCGGTGAGCCGGCGTTGACGGAGGCCGGTTCGCGGGGCCGGGGAGGGGCGCCCGGGTGCCTGGAGCCCTTGCGCGGCAGGGAATCCTGAGGGGTCGGGCGACGCGCCGTGGGGGTGGCGGGCCGGGGCTGACGGGGTGCCGGGCAGTCGGCGAAGGCGTGTGGGGGTGGGAGGCGCGGAGGGCGGCGAGGCGTACTGCGGGGATGGGTGGTCCGTGTAGCGTCCGGGCCACGGTCTGCGTCGTTCTCCCGAACCGGCCCCTCCCCCGGCCCGGGACCCGTACGATCAGCCCAGAGCCCGTACCCGGGCCGGCACCCCGAATGCCGGTCCGGGTGCGGAGCCGGTGGGGTCCGTCGCGACGGACCCCACCACATCTCACCGGTTGTCGGCCGTGCCGCTGTGCGCCAGCGGGACCGGCCGCGGCGCTCCCCCCAGCTGCCGGGAGCGCTGAACGGTTCCGGGGACGCACTGCGCGAGGACGGTCCCGGAGGGGCGGGCCCCTGTGGGACGCCGGCCCCGCAGGGGCCTGCTTCGTTCGTCCCCGCCCGGCTCAGTGCTTCTTCTCCTCCTTTTTCTGCGGCTGGGCGCCCGCGGCGGCGTCGGCGGCGGCCGGGGTGGTGGAGTCGAGCGCGCCCCAGCCGTCCTTGGGGGGCTGGCCCACGCCGAGCTTCTGGAGCTTGGCGAGGGTCGCGGGGTCCTGGGCGTCGAGCCAGTCGGCGAGTTCGCGGAAGGAGACGCAGCGGACGCCCTTCTTGTGACAGACCGTCTTGACGACGCCTTCGACGGCGCGCATGTAGGTGCCGCCGTTCCAGGACTCGAAGTGGTTGCCGATGATCACCGGGGCGCGGTTGCCCCGGTAGGAGCGGTCGAAGGACTCCAGGAGGCCCTGGCGCATCTGGTTGCCCCAGAACTCGCGCTTCGCGGGGTCGCCCTGCGTCGTCCCGGACTGGTTGACCAGGAAGTTGTAGTCCATCGAGATGGTCTCGTAGGTGTGGCCGGGCATCGGGACCATGTGCATCGAGAGGTCCCACATGCCTTGCTTCTTGGTGGGCCAGACCTGTTCGCGGACACCGCTGCTGTCGTAGCGGAAGCCCATCGGCCCCGCAGCGGCCATGAAGTTCTTCTGGCCTTCGAGGCACGGGGTGCGCCCGCCGATGAGCTCCTTGTCGTAGTCGAAGGGGAGCGGGTCGGTCTTGCCGGTGGAGGTGTTGGTCTTCCACGTCTTCACGAACTGCTTGGCCTGGCTGATCTCGCTGCGCCAGTCCGCGACGGACCACTCGCCGACGCCGCCGCCCTTGCCGCAGAAGTGGCCGTTGAAGTGGGTGCCGATCTCGTGGCCGTCCAGCCAGGCCCCGCGGACCTGGTCGACGGTGTCGCGGATGCCCTTGAGGTCGTTGAAGCCGATGTCGGAGCGGCCCGGGGAGTGCATGGGCGGGTGGTAGAGGTCCTTCTTCGCGCCGGGGAGCATGTAGACCCCGCTGAGGAAGAAGGTCATGGTCGCGTTGTTCTCCTTGGCGACCTTGCGGAAGTGCGAGAAGAGCTTCTGGCCGTCCTCGCCCGCGCCGTCCCACGAGAAGACGACGAACTGGGGTGGCTCCTGGCCGGGCTTCAGCTTCTCGGGGCGCAGCTGGTGCGGCTGGACGCCGGTGAAGGCGGTCGAGCCGTCGCCGATGAGGCGGACGGCGTTCTTCGGGGCGGGGGCGGGTTCGGCCTTCTCCTTCTTGCCCTGAGCCCTGGGGTGATCGGTGTTGTGGGAGGCGCCGCCCCCGCAGCCGGTCAGGGCGACGGCGCAGGCGGCGGCCACTGTGGCCACCGCCGTCATTCTTCTGGTGGCAGCCATGACGGCCCACCTTCTTCCTTGCATCGCTCACGTGGGCCGCACCGCGTCCCGCAGGCGGGAAGGGTCCGGCCGAGGTCCGCGCCAAGGTCACACACGGGGCGATTCCGTCATGGACTGACAAGCCGTACAAAATGATTAATCACTCTTGCGGGTGAAGTGATGGCCTGTTTGCCCCGATAGACGGCAAGAATCCTTTACTCTCAATTACGATCCGTTTACCAAGTGTTGAAACACTGTGCTCGGTGGTCCTCCCGGAACCGGCGCGTCGCCTCCCCCACCCCCATCTCGCGCGTACGTCCCCGGCCCCGGACCCTCGCAGGCAGCCACCGACCGCACACTCAGCGCACCCCGCACACCACGCATCCCGCCGCTGTACGCCGTGACCCACGGCCGCGCTCTGACGCGACCGCGCAGCCCCGGAGGAGACGGGAAGATGACCTCTCGCGTAAACACCCACACCTCGCACGGACCGCCGGAGCCCGACAAGCCCGGACCCGGCCCCGACAAGCCCGGACACGGCAAGCCCGGACCTGCCCCCGCTCCCGACAAGGCCGACACAGGCTCCGGCCAGCCCGGCTTGGGCCGGACCGGCCCCGACCAGCCCGGCCCCGGCGAGGCCGAGGCCACCAGGCCCACCCCGGCCCGTACGGCCGAACCCCCCACACCCCAGACGTCCCCCACACGCCCGACATCCCCCACGCCCCAGACGTCTCCCACACCCCCCACCCACGTCCACCCCGACACCCCACACCCCCCGCACACCGCCCCCCACGACTCCCCTCGCCCCCCATCCCCCCCTCCCGGCGGCGGCCCCCGCCTCCGCTCGCACCCCCGTTTCCGCCTCCCCGAGGCGGTCGATCTCTCCGCCTCGATCTCCGTGTTCCTCATCGCCCTGCCGCTCTCGCTCGGCATCGCGCTCGCGACCGGGGCGCCGCTTCAGTCGGGGCTCGTCGCCGCCGCCGTGGGCGGGCTCATCGCGGGGCGGCTCGGGGGCTCGGTGCTCCAGGTGAGCGGGCCCGCGGCCGGGCTCACGGTCGTGACGGCCGACATCATCCAGCAGTACGGCTGGCGGGCGACCTGCGCGATCACCGTGTTCGCCGGGGTCTGCCAGCTCGGGCTCGGGATGCTGCGGGTGGCGCGTTCCGCGCTCGCGGTGAGCCCGGCGATCGTGCACGGGATGCTCGCGGGCATCGGCATCACGATCGCGGTCGCGCAGGTGCACATCGTGCTCGGCGGTACGCCACAGAGCAGTGTGCTCGACAATCTCCGCGGGCTCCCGGCGCAGCTCGCGGGGACACAGTGGGCAGCGCTCGCGATGAGCGTGGTGACGCTCGCCGTGCTCTACCTGTGGCCGAAGCTGCCGGGGCGTGCCGCGCGGCTCGCGAAGCTGCTGCCCGCCACGCTCGTCGCGGTCACCGCGGCGACGCTCGTCGCGGCGCTCCTGGGGCTCTCGCTGCCCCGCGTGGACCTGCCCTCGTGGAGCAACCACGCGCTGGCCGCCCTGCCGGAAGGCTCCCTCGGTGGCGTCGTCGCCGCGGTCGTGACGATCACGCTCGTCACGAGTGTGCAGTCGCTGCTCGGCGCGGTCGCCGTCGACAAGCTCGTCGCCGGACGGCCCGAGCAGGCGGCCCGGGTGCCGCGGTCGAACCTCGATCGCGAACTGCTCGGCCAGGGCGCGGCGAACATCGCCTCGGGCGCCCTCGGCGGACTGCCCGTCGCCGGGGTCGCCGTCCGCAGCACCGCCAACATCAACGCGGGCGCGGTGAGCCGCGCCTCGACGATGCTGCACGGGGTGTGGGTACTGGTCGCCGCGCTGCTCGCGGTGCCTTTGCTCCAGTACATCCCGCTCGCGGTGCTCGCCGCGCTCGTGATGTCCGTGGGCGTCCAGATGGTCAATCTGCACCACATCAGGACCGTGACGAGGCACCGGGAGTTCCTCGTCTACGGGGTGACGACGTGCGGTGTCGTCTTCCTCGGGGTGCTCGAAGGGGTCGGTCTCGGCATCGCTGTCGCGGTTGGGCTCGCCCTGCACCGGCTCAGCCGCACCCGGATCGTCCACCACGAGCGGGCGGGTCACCACCTCGTACACGTGCGCGGGGAGTTGACTTTCCTGGCCGTGCCCCGGCTCAGCCGGATGCTGCACCACGTACCGGCGAAAGCCACCGTGGTCGTCGAGCTGGACGGCTCGTTCATGGACCACGCCGCCTTCGAGACGCTCCAGGACTGGCGGACCTCGTACACCGCGCAGGGAGGCGTGGTCAGCATGACGGGGCCGGTCGGCACCCGTATCACCGAACCGGCGGCCGGATCGCACGGCCACTGCCGCCCCTGGACGCCCTGGCGCAACCACCGCAGGCCGGCGACGATCGGCCCCGTGGCCGCGTCGACCGGCAGGGGCAGCGGGGCGCAGCGCCTCGTCTCCGGGATCAGCGCCTTCCAGCGCGACACGGCGCCCCACATGCGCGAGGAACTCGCCCGTCTCGCGCGGGAGGGGCAGCGGCCCTCGCAGCTCTTCCTCACCTGCGCGGACTCCCGCCTCGTCACGAGCATGATCACGGCGAGCGGTCCGGGCGACCTCTTCACCGTCCGCAACGTGGGCAATCTCGTCCCCCCGCACGGAGCGGACGACGGTCCGGACGGCCCGACGGGGAGCGGGGTCGCCTCCGTGAACGGTGGCGGCGCGATGAGCGGCGACGACTCGGTGGGAGCGGCTATCGAGTACGCGGTCGACGTGCTGCGCGTCGAGTCGATCACCGTGTGCGGACACTCCGGTTGCGGCGCGATGCAGGCGCTGTTGAGCGAGGACGAACGACGCGGCGGGGCCGTGGGCGAAGAGCGGGACGGCGCGCTCTTGTCGCCGCTGTGGCGGTGGCTGCGGTACGGGGCGCCGAGCCTCGCGCGGCTGCGGGGGGACGCGAGCGCGCTTCCCGGATTCGCGCGACGCGATCCCGCCGATGTGGCCGAGCAGCTCTGCCTCGTCAACATCGTGCAGCAGCTCGACCACTTGCGGGGGCATCCAGCGGTGGCCCGCAGGCTCGCCGAAGGCAGCCTCGCGCTGCACGGCGTGTACTTCCACGTCGGCGAGGCGCAGGCGTACCTGCTCCGTGAGGACGCCGCCGGGGCCGTACCGGTCTTCGAGGAGGTGAGCGGCGCCCAGGAGCCGGAGCGGCCCGTGCCCGCCTGAGCGGACCGCGAATGATCCGCGGGAAGGAGGACGACTCCCCCGCGCGGAGGACCCGGACACGCCCGTCCGTTGGCCGAACCTCCGCCCGGTGACGTCCACCTTGAGTCCCACCTGAGGCGTCCGCCCGCAGGCGTCCACGCCGCAGGCGCCCACCTTGCGGCGTCCGACCCGAGGCGTCCGCCCTCTTACGTACGGCTGCTCCATCCCGTACGTACGAGGGCGGAGCCACGCCGCCCCGCCACGTCGCGCCCCCGCTGCCCGCTGCCCGCTGCCCCCGGCCCCCAGTCTCCGGCGGAGCCGGGCCCGCCACCCGGTGGAGACGCGCCGCCAGGCGGCGGGGAGTGGGAGGCGGGGCGGGTGGGCAGGAGCGGGAAAAGCGGGGCCGTCGGGGTGTCGCCGGGCGGGTGGGCTCGTTGAAGCTCGCGGTGCGTTCGCGCACCTCGTGGGCGTGGCGGATGAACCTCCGACCTGGGACGTACGTGCCAGGGGTAGCGGGGCCGCGTGGCCCACGCGCGCTCTGGCGGGTCCGCTTTGCGGGGGTTGACCTCGTGTCTCCGCAAGCGTTGAATCCCCATGGCAGGACAGAATTGGTCTACACCACGGGACGGTGGGTCAGTGAGCGAGCGTTCGTCAATCGCCAACATGCTCAAGGAAGAGCGCAAGTTCGCGCCGCCGGCGGAGCTGTCGGCGCACGCCAATGTGAAGGCGGACGCCTATGAGCGGGCGCGCGAGGACCGCCTCGGCTTCTGGGCCGAGCAGGCGCGTCGGCTGAGCTGGGAGACGGAGCCCACCGAGACCCTGGACTGGTCGAACCCGCCGTTCGCCAAGTGGTTCGCGGACGGCAAGCTGAACGTCGCGTACAACTGCGTGGACCGGCACGTCGAGGCGGGCAACGGCGACCGGGTCGCGATCCACTTCGAGGGCGAGCCGGGCGACAGCCGCAGCATCACGTACGCGCAGCTCAAGGACGAGGTCTCGCGTGCCGCGAACGGCCTGATCGAGCTGGGCGTCGGCAAGGGCGACCGGGTCGCGGTGTACCTGCCGATGATCCCCGAGGCCGTGATCGCGATGCTCGCCTGCGCGCGCATCGGCGCGATGCACTCGGTCGTCTTCGGCGGCTTCTCGGCCGACGCGATCGCCGCGCGGATCGCCGACGCGGACGCGAAGGTCGTCATCACGGCCGACGGCGGCTACCGGCGCGGCAAGCCGAGCGCGCTCAAGCCGGCCGTGGACGCGGCCGTCTCGCGCTTCGACACGGTCGAGCACGTCGTCGTCGTCCGCCGTACGGGCGAGGACACGGCGTGGACCGAGGGCCGCGACGTGTGGTGGCACGAGCTGACCGAGCGCCAGTCGGCCGAGCACACGCCCGAGGCATTCGAGGCCGAGCAGCCGCTCTTCATCCTCTACACCTCGGGTACCACGGGTAAGCCGAAGGGCATCCTGCACACCTCGGGCGGCTACCTCACCCAGGCGAGCTTCACGCACCACGCGGTCTTCGACCTCAAGCCGGAGACGGACGTCTACTGGTGCACGGCCGACATCGGCTGGGTCACCGGGCACTCGTACATCGTCTACGGGCCGCTCTCCAACGGCGCGACCCAGGTGATGTACGAGGGCACGCCGGACACTCCGCACCAGGGGCGCTTCTGGGAGGTCATCCAGAAGTACGGGGTGACGATCCTGTACGCGGCGCCGACGGCGATCCGCACGTTCATGAAGTGGGGCGACGACATCCCCGCGAAGTTCGACCTCTCCTCGCTGCGGGTGCTCGGTTCGGTCGGTGAGCCGATCAACCCCGAGGCGTGGATGTGGTACCGGAAGAACATCGGGCACGACAAGGCCCCGATCGTCGACACGTGGTGGCAGACCGAGACCGGCTCGATGATGATCTCGCCGCTGCCAGGCGTCACCGCGACGAAGCCGGGTTCGGCCCAGACGCCGCTGCCCGGGATCTCGGCGACGGTCGTGGACGACGAGGGCAACGAGGTCGGCAACGGGGGCGGCGGCTACCTCGTGCTCACCGAGCCGTGGCCGTCGATGCTCCGCACCATCTGGGGCGACGACCAGCGCTTCATCGACACGTACTGGTCGCGCTTCGAGGGCAAGTACTTCGCCGGTGACGGGGCGAAGAAGGACGAGGACGGCGACATCTGGCTGCTCGGCCGGGTCGACGACGTCATGCTCGTGTCGGGGCACAACATCTCCACGACCGAGGTCGAGTCCGCGCTCGTCTCGCACCCGGCTGTCGCCGAGGCGGCGGTCGTCGGCGCGGCCGATCAGACCACGGGTCAGGCCATCGTCGCCTTCGTGATCCTGCGCGGCAGCGCGACGGAGTCGGAGGACCTGGTCGCGGAGCTGCGCAACCACGTGGGCGCGACGCTGGGGCCGATCGCCAAGCCGAAGCGGATCATGGCGGTCGCCGAGCTGCCGAAGACGCGGTCCGGGAAGATCATGCGGAGGCTGCTGCGCGACGTGGCGGAGAACCGTGAGCTGGGGGACGTCACGACGCTGACGGACTCCTCGGTGATGGACCTCATCCAGTCGAAGCTGCCGGCCTCCGGCGGGAGCGACGACTGACGGTATCCGTCGGCTGAGGAAGGGACGGGTCCTCCGGGGCCCGTCCCTTCGCCGTTCGCGGGGAGGCGCGGGGGCGCCCGGTGCACAGCTGTACACCCGTATGCACGCTCCCCCGGTGTACAGATGTAAACCGACCCGCACACGCGTGCTCGGCGTACAGTTGTACACCAAGCACGCGGCGCGGCCGACGCCGCTGTGTCCCTGCCGTCCGACCGGCAGGTCAGGGCCCGGCGTGGGACCGGTGAGTAAGGTGGCCCCGTACGCCCTGCGTACCGACAAACGAAGAGGGGTGCCGGGAAGTCTGGTCGGCGTGTGATCACCTGACGCCGAACCGCGCCCGCACGGGCGCCGGACCTGGAGACCCCTGTGCCCAGCACCCGCATGCCCCCTCCCGGGCGCCGTTTCCTCGGCCGCCTCCCGCTGCCCGAGTACCGCTACCTCGCCGACGCCCTGCGCGCCGAGACGCTCGGCGGGGTGCTGCTCCTCGTCGCCGCCGTCCTCGCGCTCGTCTGGGCGAACACACCCCTGTCGCACAGCTACGAGACCGTCCGCGACTTCCACTTCGGGCCCGGCTCCCTCGGGCTGCGCCTCTCCGTGGAGCACTGGGCGGCGGACGGGCTGCTCGCGGTGTTCTTCTTCGTCGCGGGCGCCGAGCTGAAGCGCGAGCTGGTCGCGGGGGATCTGCGCGATCCCAAGGCCGCGCTGCTGCCTGTGGTCGCCGCGGCGTGCGGGATGATCGCGCCGGCGCTCGTGTACACGCTCGTCAACACGGTCGGCGGGGGCGACCTGGGCGGCTGGGCGGTCCCGACCGCGACGGACATCGCCTTCGCGCTCGCGGTGCTCGCCGTGCTCGGCACCGCGCTGCCCTCGCCCCTGCGCGCCTTCCTCCTGACGCTCGCGGTCGTCGACGACCTCTTCGCGATCCTGATCATCGCGGTCTTCTTCACGAGCGACCTGAACTTCCTCGCGCTCGGCGGGGCCGTCGCGGGGCTCGTCGTCTTCTGGGTCCTGCTGCGGCACCTGCGGGTGCGGGGCTGGTACGTGTACGTGCCGCTCGCGCTGGTGATCTGGGGGCTCATGTACAACAGCGGCGTGCACGCGACGATCGCGGGCGTCGCGATGGGCCTCATGCTGCGCTGCCACCGCGAGGAGGGCGAGGAGGCGTCCCCCGGGGAGCGGGTCGAGTACCTGGTGCGCCCCTTCTCGGCGGGGCTCGCGGTGCCACTGTTCGCGCTCTTCTCCGCCGGGGTCGCGGTGGGCGGCGACGCGCTCGCCGACATCTTCACGCGCCCCGAGACGCTCGGGGTGGTCCTCGGGCTGGTCGTCGGCAAGGCGGTGGGGATCTTCGGCGGTACGTGGCTGACGGCGCGTTTCACGCGGGCCTCGCTCAGCGACGAACTGGCCTGGTCCGATCTCTTCGCGGTCTCCGTGCTCGCCGGTATCGGCTTCACCGTGTCCCTCCTCATCGGGGAACTCGCCTTCACGGACGACCCGCACCTCACCGACGAGGTCAAGGCGGCCGTGCTCGTCGGCTCACTCCTCGCGGTCCTGCTGGCCGCCGTCCTGCTGCGGCTGCGCAACCGGGTCTACGTGCGGCTGCTCGCGGAGGAGGAGCGCGACGAGGACCTCGACGGCGTACCGGACGTCTACCAGCAGGACGACCCGGCGCACCATCAGCGCCTCGCCGACTCCTACGAGAGGCGGGCGGCCGAACACCGCGCCCGCGCCCGGGAGCGGGAGGACCCGGAGGCGGGGGACGCCTGACAGGGCGTCGGCGAGCGAGGACGCGCCATGGGCCATGCGACGGACTTACGCCGCGAGGCGGACCCGTACGCGGTCAGGCGGACCCGTAACGCGGTCAGGCAGCCCCGTACGCCGCGACGCGGACCCGTACGACGCCAGACGCCAGACGGACCCGTACGACGCAAGGCGGACCCGCACGCCGTACGCCCGGACTGGCACAACGCCCCCGTGGGAGAACCCGTACCGCACCCAAGAGGAGTCAGCCGGGCGGGGCGGGGGAAGCGGCAAGGGCAAGGGTCCGGCATGATCTGAACCCTGACCGTGTTTCGGGCGGGTGCGCCGCCGCCCGGACGAGGCGGGGGCCGCGAGCCCGGTCCCCGCGCAGACCGGCGAAAGAGAAGAGGGAGTACGCGATGAGCGCACCCGACAGCGCGAGCCACCGTCCCGGCGAGCCCGAGAAGGCGGCTGCGGCGTTGAGCGCGGACCGCAGCCTCGGCCAGCTCGTGGCCCACGCGACCTCCGAACTGTCCGCGCTGGTGCACGACGAGATCGCGCTCGCCAAGGTGCAGATCATGAAGGACGTGAAGAAGGGGGTCGCCGGGAGCGCCGCGTTCATCGTCGCGCTGACCCTCGCCCTCTTCTCGCTCCCGATGCTGAGCTTCGCGCTCGCCTACGGCATCCGGTCGTGGAGCGGCTGGCACATCTCCGTCTGCTTCCTGCTCTCCTTCGCCGCGAGCCTCATCGTGGCCGGTCTCTTCGCCCTCATCGGGCTCGTCCTCTTCAAGAAGGCGCAGAAGGGCCGGGGTCCGCAGAAGGCGGCGGCGGCGGCGAAGGCCGATGCCGCGGTCCTCTCCAACGCGAAGCCCCACCCGCGTCCCGAGACGCCGGAGCTGGAGAAGTTCCCGCCGCTGGCGCGGAAGGGCGGCGAGGAAGCGGACGGCGCCTCCGCTGTGGCACGCTCCTCCTCATGACGGCTACCGACCCCCGTTCGGCGCAATCCGCCCCCGCGATCCGGATCGACGGTCCCTGGACCCACCGGGACGTGGCGGCGAACGGCGCGCGCTTCCACATCGCGGAGGTGGGCGAGGGGCCGCTCGTCATGCTCGTGCACGGCTTCCCGCAGTTCTGGTGGACGTGGCGCGAGCAGCTCACCGCGCTCGCCGCCGCCGGGTACCGGGCGGTCGCGATGGACCTGCGCGGAGTCGGCGGCAGCGACCGCACGCCGCGCGGTTACGACCCGGCGAACCTCGCACTCGACATCACCGGCGTGATCCGCTCGCTCGGCGAGCCGGACGCGGCGCTCGTCGGGCACGACCTCGGCGGCTACCTCGCCTGGACGGCGGCGGTCATGCGGCCCAAGCTCGTGCGCCGCCTCGTCGTCTCCTCCATGCCGCACCCGCGCCGCTGGCGCGCGGCGATGCTCAGGGACCCCCGCCAGTCCGCCGCAGGTTCGTACGTGTGGGGCTTCCAGCGCCCCTGGGTCCCCGAGCGGCAGCTCGTCGCCGACGAGGGCGCGCTCGTCGGGGAGCTGCTGCGGAACTGGTCCGGGCCGCGTCTCCCGGACGACAAGACGGTCGACGTCTACCGCAGGGCGATGCGCATCCCCTCGACGGCGCACTGCGCGGTGGAGCCGTACCGCTGGCTCGTGCGCTCGCTCGCGCGGCCCGACGGGGTGCAGTTCTACCGGCGCATGAAGCGGCCCGTACGGGTTCCGACGCTGCACCTGCACGGGGCGCTCGACCCGGTGCTGCGCACGCGCTCGGCGGCCGGTTCGGGCGAGTACGTCGAGGCCCCGTACCGCTGGCGGCTCTACGAGGGGCTCGGGCACTTCCCGCACGAGGAGGACCCGCTCGGCTTCAACCGCGAGCTGATCGACTGGCTGCGGGACCCCGAACCGGACCGCTGAGGCGGGCGCGGACCCGTGAGGCGGGCCGCATACCGCTGAGGTGGGCCGCCGGGTCCCCGGAACCCCACGCGTCCGCCGTCGGACCGCCGACGTGCGTTCCGGGGCGTGCGCCCCCCGCGCTGCCGTGTGCTCCCCTTCTCCGGTCCGTCCGGCCCCACCCGTACCGCTGAGCGGACGGGGCCGTCTGACGATCGAACAGGTGTTGCCAGCCGCATAGGCCAATTAGGTGCCGGGGGTGCGATTACCGACCATGGGAGCCGGGCAGGGACGGGGTATGGGCTGGACGCACGACTACAGTGACGCAGCACGCGACCGCCGCTCAGTCTCCGCGCTGAGCAGCCACGAGGGGCCGGGCCCGTTGGGTTCCGGCGCACCGCATCCCTCCCCGGACGGGGTCAATATCCCCCTCATCCTCCGCCGCCGGGCCCGCTGGGTCTCGGCCCGTCTCCGGCACACGCGCGACTGAACCGCCCCGGCGCCCACGCCAGGGCCCGGCCGGGGAGCACGGAGGCGCGGGGGCGCACACTCCCGCGTACGGCAGCCGCAGGACGGCGCTGTTCTCCGCATACGGCCGCAGGGCGCGCCGCCACCGCGCGCGCGACTGCCCCGCCTCCCGGCCCCGCTCCACCCCGTACGTACGCGCGCACAGGGCCCCGCCCCACGTGATCCGTGGGGCCGGGGCCCCGCGTGCGGTCAGAGCGCGCAGCTCTCCGTGTCGACGCGCTGGTTCGCGGTGCGGCCCTGGGCGATGTCGTCGCGGACCTCGTCGGCGGTGAGGGCGTAGCCGGTGTCGGGATCGTCGAGCGATTTGGCGAAGACGACTCCGTACACGCGGCCGTCCGTCGTGAGGAGCGGGCCGCCGGAGTTGCCCTGGCGCACCGTGGCGTAGAGCGAGTAGACATCGCGGCTCACCGTGCCCCGGTGGTAGATGTCGGGGCCCGTCGGGGTGATGCGGCTCCGGACGCGGGCGGGGCGGACGTCGTAGTCGCCGTTCTCCGGGAAACCGGCGACGATCGCGCCGTCGCCGGGCTCCGCGTCGCCCTTCGTGAAGCGCAGCGAGGGCGCGGGCAGGCCGGGGACGTCGAGGACCGCGATGTCGCGCTTCCAGTCGTAGAGCACGACGGTGCCGTCGTAGCGCCTGCCCTGGCCGCCGATCTGGACGGTCGGTTCGCCGACCCCGCCGACGACGTGCGCGTTGGTCATCACGCGGTCCTTGGCGAAGACGAAACCGGAGCCCTCCAGTACCTTGCCGCAGCCCGAGGCGGTGCCGACGACCTTGACGACCGACTGCTTCGCCGTCCGCGCGACCTGACTGTTGGCCAGGGCGGGGTCCGGGGGGTCGACGGGCTTGATCGGCTCGTTCGAGAAGGGGCTGAAGACCTGCGGGAAGCCGTTCTGCGCGAGGACCGAGCGGAAGTCGGAGAACCAGTTGTCCGCCTGCTGGGGCATGGCCTGCGAGACGCCGAGGAGCACCTTGGAGTTGCGGACCTGCTTGCCGAGGGTGGGCAGCGTCGTCTGCGCGAGGAGCGAGCCGAGGAGCCAGGCGACGAGGAGCATCGCGAGGACGTTGACGACGGCACCGCCGGTCGCGTCGAGCGCGCGCGCCGGACTCCACGTGATGTGGGTGCGCAGTTTGTTGCCGAGATGGGTGGTGAACGCCTGGCCCGTGGAGGCGCACACGATGACGATGATCACCCCGACCACGACCGCGGTCGTGCTCGCCTCCGAGTTGTCCGTCAGCGCGTCCCAGAGCACGGGCAGTACCCACACGGCGAGGAGCCCGCCACCGAGGAAGCCGATCACGGACAGGATGCCGACGACGAAACCCTGGCGATAGCCCACGATCGCGAACCACACGGCGGCGGCCAGCAAGAAGAAGTCCAGCGCGTTCACCGGGACACCCTGTCATGCGTGCCGGTCGAGTGAGACCCGCTTCCCCCTATCCCATGGTCGCTCCCAGCCCGCGAAGTGCAGCAAGCGGTCGATGACTCCGGCGGTGAAACCCCAGACCAGAGCGTCGCGGACGAGGAAAGCGGGGCCTTCGTGACCGCGTGGGTGGACCGCGACAGCGCGGTGCGCGGGGTCCGTGAGTTCGCTCACCGGCACCGAGAAGACGCGCGCGGTCTCGCCCGGGTCCACGGCCCGGACGGGGCTGGGCTCGCGCCACCAGCCGAGCACGGGGCTCACGACGAAGCGGGTCAGCGGGATGTAGAGGCGCGGCAGGACCCCGAAGAGCTGGACGCCGGCCGGGTCGAGGCCCGTCTCCTCCTCGGCCTCGCGGAGCGCGGCGCGCAGCGGCCCGGTGGTGAGCGGGTCGCCGTCGGCCGGGTCGAGGGAGCCGCCGGGGAAGGAGGGCTGGCCCGCGTGGGCGCGCAAGGAGGAGGACCGCTCGGTGAGCAGCAGCTCGGGGCCGTCCTCGCCCTCGCCGAGCAGGATGAGCACCGCCGACTGGCGGCCCCCGCCGTCCGCCGGTGGCAGGAAGGCGCTGAGCTGCTCGCCCCGTACCGTCCGCACCGCCGCCACGACCGGATCGAGCCAGCGGGGCAGGCCCTCGGTGGTCAGGACGGGGGCGAGGGGAGCGGGTGGGCCGTGGAGGGGGTCGGGGGCAGGGGCGTGCTCGGGGAGGGGTGCCGGGGGAAGGGCCTCCGGTGCGAGGGCGCGGGGCGGGAGGGGGCGCGCGGGGTGGGCGCCCTCCGGGTGCGGGGCGGGCGTCGGGTTCGCACCGCTGCCGCGTCGTCCGGCTTCGTCCGTGCCGCTGCCGCGCGCGCTCTCGTACGTGGCGCTGCCGCGCGCGCTCTCGTACGTGGCGCTGCCGCGCGCGCTCTCGTGCGTACCGCGTCCGCCTTCGTGCGTACCGCGTCCGTCCTCGGGCGTGCCGTCGGCGTTGCCGGGGGCACGTTCGTCGGTACGGAACTCGCTCTCGGTGCTCAGGGTTGCTTCACCACCAGGTCTTCTTCCGGCAGGGCCGGTCGTCGTTTCGTCGTCTTCCTCTCCCGCTCCAACGTCTGTGCGAAGCCGCTGTGTTCCGGGGACCGGGGAGACGCGGGTGCACGGGGAGCGTGGGGGCGCGTACGAACCCCCGGGGGCGCCCCTGAGGAGCCCCCGGGGGGCGCCCCTGAGACGTCTCAGGGGCGCTCAGGGCTCCGTCAGCCGCCCAGGGGTGGCGCGGGGGGACCCGGGAAGTCGGCGGGGGGCTTCAGGCGCTGGCCCGGCATGCCGCCCTTCTCGTACTTGAGGAGCTTCTTCGCCTTCTCCGGGTCGGTCTCGCCCTCGCCGTACGAGGGACAGAGCGGTGCCACCGGGCAGGCGCCGCAGGCGGGGCGGCGGGAGTGGCAGATGCGGCGGCCGTGGAAGATCACGCGGTGCGAGAGCATCGTCCACTCGCTCGGCTCGAAGATCGCGGCGACATCGGACTCGACCTTCACCGGGTCCTCGGACGTCGTCCACTTCCAGCGGCGCGCGAGCCGTCCGAAGTGGGTGTCGACAGTGATCCCGGGGACGCCAAAAGCATTGCCAAGTACGACAAAAGCCGTCTTCCGGCCCACTCCGGGCAGCTTCACGAGCGCGTCGACGGTCGCCGGGACCTCGCCGTCGAAGTCGTCGCGCAGCGCCGCCGAGAGGCCGAGCAGCGAGCGCGCCTTGGCCCGGAAGAAGCCGGTGGGACGGATCAGCTCCTCCAGTTCCTCGGGGACCGCCGCCGCCATGTCCTCGGGGGTCGGGTACTTCGCGAAGAGCGCGGGGGTCGTCTGGTTCACCCGCAGGTCGGTGGTCTGCGCGGAGAGGACGGTGGCGACGAGGAGCTGGAAGGGGTCCTCGAAGTCCAGCTCGGGGTGGGCGTAGGGGTAGGTCTCGGCGAGCACCTCGTTGATGGCGTGCGCGCGCTCGACCATGGCGGCCCGGGACTCGCGCTTGGCGAAGCCGGGGGGCTTGGGGGCGGGGGACTTCTTGGCGGTGGCCTTCTTGGTGGGGGTGGCCTTCTTCGCGGTGGAGGTCTTCGTCGCGGACGTCTTGGTGGGGGCCGCCTTCTTGGCCGGTGCCGTCTTCTTGGCGGCTGCCTTCTTCGCCGCCGTTTTCCTGGCGGTGGCCGGCTCGGCTGCCGCCTTGCCGGCGGGCGTGGCCGCCTTCTTCGCCGGCTTTTCGGCCGTCGTCTTCTCCGCTGCCGTCTTCTTCGTCGTCACCCGGCTGTCCTCCGTGCCCTCCGCCGACGCCGCGCGCCTGCTCGCGGCGATCGCTCGTCCCGTTCCGTACCGGCCCGTCCGTGCCCGTACGACCTCTGACGGCCCTATCCCCGCCGCGTTCGCTCACAGCGGAACGCGCTGGTCGGAGCCGTACCGCAGGTGCCTCAACCTGCCCTGTACCGCCAGGCTTCGCGGACACCCGCTCAGCCTACGGCCGGGTACTGACATCCGCCGCCGAGCACGGGGTACGCCACTCCCACGGCCCCCCTGGCGCACAGGACCGAGCATCTGTGCGGCACACTTGTGACTGATCACACTGTTTGGCACGTCCGGCACAATGGGAGATGACCAGTCCCCCTGAGCAGCCGACAAGGAGAGAACTCGTGGATGACGTTCTGCGGCGCGCACCGCTGTTCGCGGCGCTCGATGACGAACAGGCGGCGGAGCTCCGCGCCTCCATGAGTGAGGTGACGCTCGCGCGTGGGGAGTCCCTCTTCCACGAGGGTGAGCCGGGCGACCGCCTCTACGTCGTGACGGAGGGCAAGGTCAAGCTGCACCGCACCTCGCCCGACGGCCGCGAGAACATGCTCGCGGTGCTCGGCCCCGGCGAGCTGATCGGTGAGCTGTCGCTCTTCGACCCGGGCCCGCGCACGGCGACCGCGTCCGCGCTCACCGAGGTGAAGCTGCTCGGCCTGGGGCACAACGACCTCCAGCCCTGGCTCAGCGGGCGTCCCGAGGTCGCCGCCGCGCTGCTGCGCGCGGTGGCCCGCCGACTGCGCAAGACCAACGACCAGATGTCCGACCTGGTCTTCTCCGATGTGCCGGGCCGCGTCGCCCGCGCGCTCCTCGACCTCTCGCGCCGTTTCGGTGTGCAGTCGGAGGAGGGCATCCACGTCGTCCACGACCTGACGCAGGAGGAGCTGGCGCAGCTCGTCGGCGCCTCGCGCGAGACGGTCAACAAGGCGCTCGCCGACTTCGCCGGTCGCGGGTGGCTGCGGCTGGAGGCGCGCGCGGTGATCCTGCTGGACGTGGAGCGGCTGGCGAAGCGGTCGCGCTGAGGCGGTGACTGCCCGGAGGCGGTGACTGCTTCAAGGCGGCGACTGTCTTGAAGCAGTGGTTGCTTTCGAGGCGGTGGCCTGGCTGAGGCAGTGGCCGCTGTGAGGCGGTGGCCGAGGCAGGTGCGAGGACTTCCGTACGGGGCTTCCGTACGTACGAGAGGCGGCCGTCCCCGGGTGGGGACGGCCGCCTCTTCGTGAGGGGCGCTCACCCGCTCACCCCGCGCCCACCCCCCGCTCCCGCAAGTACTCCAGCTGCGCCCCCACCGACCACTCCGCGGCCGGCCACAGCGAGCGGTCCACGTCGGCGTACACCCGCGCCACCACCTCCGGCGCCGTCGTCAGCCCCGCCCGGACCGCTTCCTCGACCTGCGCGAGGCGGGCCGCGCGGTGCGCGAGGTAGTGCTCGATCGCCCCGCGCGCGTCGTCCAGGACCGGGCCGTGGCCCGGCAGCACGATGTCCACGCCGTCGTCCGTCGTGAGCGTCCGCAGCCGCCGTAGCGAGTCGAGGTAGTCGCCGAGCCGCCCGTCCGGGTGCGCCACCACCGTCGTACCGCGACCGAGCACCGTGTCCCCCGTCAGGACGGCGCGGTCCGCCGGGAGGTGGAAGGAGAGCGAGTCGCCCGTGTGACCCGGGGTCGGTACGACGCGCAGTTCGAGGCCACCCGTCGTGACGACGTCGCCCGCCGCGAGCCCCTCCTCGCCGAGCCGCAGCGCCGGGTCGAGCGCGCGCACCGGGCTCCCGGTGAGTTCCGCGAAGCGCGCCGCGCCCTCCGCGTGGTCGGGGTGGCCGTGCGTGAGCAGCGTCAGCGCGACGCGCCGCCCCTCGCGTTCGGCCGTGGCTATGACGTGCGCGAGGTGGCCCTCGTCGAGCGGCCCCGGGTCGATGACGACCGCGAGGCCGGACCCGGGCTCCGCGACGATCCACGTGTTCGTGCCGTCGAGCGTCATCGCCGAGGGGTTCGGCGCGAGGACGTTGACGGCGCGCGCCGTCGCCGCGCCGCTCGTGACGGCCCCGCGCGGGCTCCCCGGCGGCGCGGGCACGGCGCTCACACGCCCTCACCGACCGAGCCGTCACCGACCGGTCCCCCGCCGACCGGCCCCTCACCCGGGGCTCCTTCGCCGAGGGCCCCGCCACCCGGCGCCTCCCCACCCGGCACCCGCCGCGTGAACTCCTCGTGCCCCGGCCACGTCAGGATCACCTCGTCGCCGTCGAGCCGCGCCTCCGCCAGTACGGGCTTGAGCGCGCGCCCCTCCAGGTCGGCCATGACCCCGGCCAGCGAGCCGTAGGGGACGAGGTCGCGCAGGGTCGCGACGGTGGGCGGCATCATCTGGAGGGCGCCCTCCTCGTACCGGTGCAGGGCGTCCACCGGGCGCACCCACTCGGTGCGGTCGGCCTCCGTGGAGACCTCGCGCGTGCGCTGGCCCTCCGGGAGCGCGGCGACGAAGAACCACGTGTCGTAGCGCCGCGCCTCGAACTCCGGCGTGATCCAGCGCGCCCAGCCGCCGAGCAGGTCGCTCCGCAGCACCAGCGCGTGCCGGTTGAGGAATGCGGCGAAGGAGGTCTCGTGGGCGACGAGCGCCGCACGCTCCGCCTCCCACTCGGGCCCCGAGACGTCCGCGACGACCGTCTCGGCGTCCGGGCCCGCGAGGAGCACCCCGCACTCCTCGAAGGTCTCGCGCACCGCCGCGCAGACCACGGCGCGCGCCGCGCCCTCGTCGTCGAGCCCGAGGCGCTCCGCCCAGGCGGCGGGCGGGGGGCCCGCCCAGCGCACGGCCGTCTCGCTGTCGCGCGGGTCCACGCCGCCGCCCGGGTACGCGTACGCGCCGGCCGCGAAGGCCATCGACGCGCGGCGCCGCAGCATGTGCACGAGGAGCCCGCCGGGGCCGTCGGGCGCCTCGCGCAGCAGCAGTACGGTGGCGGCGCGGCGCGGCGTCACGGGGACGAGGTCGCCGCGCGCGTGGGCGCGGATGCGGTCCGGCCAGTCGGCGGGGAACCACTGGGCACCGGTGCTCTTGCCTGCGCGTTCGCTCATCCTCGGAGGCTAACGCCTCTCGTGCGCGAGTTCGAAGGACCGGCCGGGCCGTCCCGCCGACCGGCCGCCCCGCGAACACCCCCGAGGACCGGCACCCCCGCCCCCCGAGGCGCTACGCCTCCAGCTCCACGATCAGCTCGACCTCGACCGGCGCGTCCAGCGGGAGGACCGCGACGCCCACCGCGCTGCGCGCGTGCACGCCCTTCTCGCCCAGGACCTCGCTGAGCAGTTCGCTCGCCCCGTTGACGACCCCCGGCTGTCCCGTGAAGTCCGTCGCCGAGGCGACGAAGCCGGTGACCTTCACCACGCGCGCGACGCGGTCCAGGTCCCCCGCCACCGAGCGCACCGCCGCGAGCGCGTTGAGCGCGCTGATCCGCGCGAGCGCCTTCGCCTCCTCGGCGGTGACCTCCGCGCCGACCTTGCCCGTCGTCGGCAGCGTGCCCTCGACCATCGGCAGCTGACCGGCGGTGTACACGTACACACCGCTGCGCACGGCCGGCTGGTACGCGGCGAGCGGGGCCGCGACCTCCGGCAGCGTCAGGCCCAGTTCGGCGAGGCGTGCCTCGACCGCGCTCACGCCTGCTTCTCGCGCTTCATGTAGGCCACCGGGTTCTCCCAGCCGTTGGGGCCGGGGATCACGGTGACCAGCTCCCAGCCGTCCAGGCCGAAGTTGTCCAGAATCGCCTTCGTGTTGTGCGAGAGCAGCGGCGCGGTGAGGTATTCCCAAGTCTTCATGCGGCGACTTTAACGGCCCGCACGCGGGCGGCGGAAACCCACGCGGCAGGCGACGCCCCGGCGCCCGTACGAGCCCCCGCCCCCGCTCCCCGCCGTCCCCCGCACCCCCTCCCCCCGACCCCCCGCGCTCCCCCTTCGCGCCCCCCACTTCGCGCCCGGCCGCCCGCCGCGCGCCGCGACGTTCTAGGCTCGCGCTGTGAGCAGGCTCCAGGTCGTCAGCGGGAAGGGCGGGACCGGCAAGACGACGGTCGCCGCCGCGCTCGCGCTCGCCCTCGCCACCGAGGGCAGGCGCACCCTCCTCGTCGAGGTCGAGGGCAGACAGGGCATCGCGCAGGTCTTCGACACCGAGCCGCTGCCCTACGGCGAGCACAAGATCGCCGTCGCGCCCGGGGGCGGGGAGGTCTTCGCGCTCGCGATCGATCCCGAGCTGGCGCTCCTCGACTACCTCCAGATGTTCTACCGGCTGGGCAGCGCGGGCCGCGCCCTGAAGAAGATGGGCGCGATCGACTTCGCGACCACCGTCGCGCCCGGCGTTCGCGACGTCCTCCTCACGGGGAAGGCCGCCGAGGCCGTCCGCCGCAAGGACAAGCGGGGGCGGCACGTGTACGACCACGTCGTGATGGACGCCCCGCCCACCGGCCGCATCACGCGCTTCCTCGGCGTCAACGACGAGGTCGCCGGGCTCGCCAGGATCGGCCCCGTCCACCACCAGGCCCAGTCCGTCATGCACCTGCTCAAGTCCCCGAGCACCGCCGTGCACCTCGTCACGCTCCTGGAGGAGATGCCGGTGCAGGAGACGGCGGACGGGATCGCCGAGCTGCGCGGCGCGGGCCTCCCGGTGGGCCGGGTCCTCGTCAACATGGTCCGCCCGGCGCCGCTGGCCCCCGGGGTCCTCGCCGAGGACGTCCCGCGCGCCGCGCTCGAAGCGGCCCTCACGGCCGCCGGGCTCCCGCGCGCCGAGACGGTCGCGGGCCCGCTGCTCGCGCTCGGCGAGGAGTACGGGGAGCGCCACGCCCTGGAGACCGCGCAGCGCGCCCGTCTCACCGCGCTCGGCCGTCCCGTCCACGAACTGGCCCTCGCCCCGGACGGCATGGACCTGGCCGCCGTCTACCGCATGGCGAAGGAGCTGCGCGGCCAGGGCGTGACGGAGGAGATCCCGAGGAGGACCCCATGAGCCTCGATCCCGCCCCCGCTCTGGAGGTCGATCCGCTCCTCGACGACCCCGCGACCCGCATCCTCGTGTGCTGCGGCTCGGGCGGCGTCGGCAAGACGACGACCGCGGCGGCGCTCGGGCTGCGCGCCGCCGAGCGTGGCCGCAAGGCGGTCGTCCTCACGATCGACCCGGCGCGCCGTCTCGCCCAGTCCATGGGCATCGACGCGCTCGACAACACCCCGCGCCGCGTTCCCGGCACGAAGGGCGACGGCGAACTCCACGCCATGATGCTCGACATGAAGCGCACGTTCGACGAGATCGTCGAGGCGCACGCCGAGCCCGCGCGGGCCCGCGCGATCCTGGAGAACCCCTTCTACCAGTCGCTCTCGGCCGGATTCGCCGGTACGCAGGAGTACATGGCGATGGAGAAGCTCGGCCAGCTCCGGGCCGGAGAGCAGTGGGACCTCATCGTCGTCGACACCCCGCCCTCGCGCTCCGCGCTCGACTTCCTCGACGCCCCGAAGAACCTCGGTTCCTTCCTCGACGGGAAGTTCCTGCGCGTCCTCATGGCCCCCGCGAAGGCGGGCGGGCGCGCGGGCATGAAGTTCCTCAACGCCGGGATGTCGCTGATGACCGGCACGCTCGGCAAGCTCCTCGGCGGCCAGTTCCTCTCCGACGTGCAGACCTTCGTCGCCGCGATGGACACGATGTTCGGGGGTTTCCGCGCCCGCGCCGACGCCACCTACCAGCTCCTCCAGGCCCCGGGCACGGCCTTCCTCGTCGTCGCCGCGCCCGAGCGCGACGCGCTGCGCGAGGCCGCCTACTTCGTGCGCAGACTCGCCGAGGACGGCATGCCGCTCGCCGGACTCGTCCTCAACCGCGTGCACGGCGGCGGCCCCGAGGCGCTCACCGCCGAGCGGGCGCTGAGCGCAGCGGAAAATCTTGAAGACCCCGGCATTGTGGATCAGTTGGACGGGAAAGCTGGACTGCGTAACACCCGGTACACCACCGGTGACGCCCTCAACTCCCCCGAGGGTCAAGCCGGTTCACCGGTCACAACCGAAGACCCGAGCCCCGCGCCCGAAGCCGCGGACACGGCCGGGGCACCGCGGGCGCCCGCACCACCGGGAGCCCTCGCAGCCGCGCCCCTCGCCGCGGGTCTGCTGCGCCTGCACGCCGAGCGCGCCCACCGGCGCGCCCGCGAGGCACGCACCCGCGACCGCTTCACCGCGCTCCACCCCGAGGTCCCGGTCGCCGAGGTCCCCGCACTGGCGGGCGACGTCCACGACCTCACGGGCCTGCGCACGGTCGCGCGGCGGCTGGCGGGAGAGGACTGAGACCGGGCGGAGCCCCGGCCGACAAGCGGAAGGAGCGGGAGACGAGGGAGACGCGCCCACGGACCGCGCCCACTACGCCGCCCGCGCTGGGGCCCGTTTCGCCGGTACGGCCGGGGCTGCGGCGGTACGTGGCGAAGGACCCGTACCGGAAAGGCCTCCGCCGCCGCCCGCACCCGCACCACCGGGCGCGAGCCGAACGCGACCCGAACGCGGCCCGGACCGGCGCGCGGGCAGGACCCCGCGACCCGCCCGCGTCCACCCACCGCGTCGACGTCCCGCGCCCCACGTACAGCCCCCCGCGACCCGTACGCGTGCTCAACCCGCCCATCTCACCGCACCGTTGGCGATCCGGCCTACCCGACCGCCGCGTACCGCCGGTCCCCGGGGCCCGCCGTATACGGCCGGTCTCCCGTGTCCACGGTGTACCGCCGGTCCGCCGGGCCCGCCGTGACGCCCCCGGCGTCCTCGGCCTCCATCTCCTCGAAGTCCAGCTCCTCGGCACCCGCGACGAGCGGCCCGCAGGACCTCTCGTACTCACTGCGCGCCGTCTCCAGCAAGCGGCGCCAGGAGGTGACCAGGGGGCGCCTGCGCAGCAGCGCACGCCTCTCCCGTTCGGTCATTCCTCCCCAGACGCCGAACTCGACGCGGTTGTCGAGCGCGTCGGCCAGGCACTCCGTGCGCACCGGGCATCCCGTGCACACCGCCTTGGCCCTGTTCTGCGCTGCCCCTTGTACGAACAGTTCATCCGGATCAGTAGTGCGGCAGGCTGCCTGCGCACTCCAGTCGGTAACCCAGCCCATGCCGGCGCCGTCCTCTCCCGAATCGAGGCTCCCCCACGGCGGCAGCGGCATATTCACCGCCGCCAGTGCAGGACGTTACGGAAGGTGGGCACAGCGCAACACCCCCTTCGGGCCCAATCTTGGATGGCCCGAACGGACTATGCGCATGCGGCAGATCACCCAACGGAGTGAGCGAACGACATACGTCCCTTTCAGTACCTACGGGACAGTTCGCTCCCCTCGGGAGGGGCAGAAGAGGACGTACGGGGCGAAATCCGGCAGGGCGTACGGGAGTGCGGCGAGCGCACCCCGTCCACTCGGCCAGGAGAAGGGGCCGTCGTGACAGTCGGGAAGAGCTTAGGCCAAGGGATGTGCCGTTGTCCGGGGAATCAGAACGTAGGGTGCCCCCATGGCAAAGAAGCGCGCGGGCGGTGGGCTCTCCCCGGTTCAGCTGGCCGCCAGGTTCCTCGGAGTCAGTGTCCTCGCGGGCGGAGTGCTCGCGGGCATCGCCCTGCCGGGCGTGGGGGCGCTCGGGCTCGCCACCAAGGGGACAGTGAAGGAGTTCGACGAGATCCCCGCCGATCTCAAGCGACCGCCGCTCACCCAGCGCAGCAAGATCCTCGACGCCAAGGGCGGTGAGATCGCCACCGTCTTCTACCGCGACCGCACCGTCGTGGACCGCAAGGACATGTCGCCGTACGTGCAGAAGGCGCTCGTCGCGATCGAGGACTCGCGGTTCTACGAGCACGGCGCGATCGACCTCAAGGGTGTGCTGCGCGCCGTCAACCAGAACGCGCAGAGCGGCGGCGTCGCGCAGGGCGCCTCGACGCTGACCCAGCAGTACGTGAAGAACGTCTTCATCGAGGAGGCCGGCGACGACCCCGACAAGGTCGCCCAGGCCACCCAGCAGACGATGGGCCGCAAGATCCAGGAACTGAAGTACGCGATCCAGATCGAGAAGGAACTGGGCAAGAAGAAGATCCTGGAGAACTACCTCAACATCACGTTCTTCGGCCAGGGCGCGTACGGCGTCGAGGCAGCGTCCCAGCGCTACTTCTCCAAGCACGCCAAGGACCTCACGCTCGACCAGTCCGCGCTCCTCGCGGGCATCGTGCAGTCCCCGACCCGCTACGACCCGATCAACGACCCGCAGGAAGCGACCCAGCGGCGCAACACCGTGCTGCGCCGCATGGCGGAGACGCACTCCATCACGGCCGCCGAGTCCAAGGCCGCCCAGGCCAAGCCCCTCGGCCTCAAGGTCACCCCGCAGCGCTCCGGCTGCATCACCGCCTCGCGCGGCGCGGGCTTCTTCTGCGACTACGTCGAGCACGTCTTCCTCAGCGACCCGGCCTTCGGCAAGACGAAGGACGACCGGCTCGCGCTCTGGAAGCGCGGCGGCCTCACGATCCAGACGACGCTGGACCCGCAGGCGCAGGACTCGCTCCAGCAGTCCCTGAGCAAGCACGTCTACAAGACCGACCGGGTCACCGCCGCGGGCACCCTGGTCGAGCCCGGCACGGGCAAGATCCTCGCGATGGGCCAGGCGACCCCGTACGGCACCGGCAAGAACCAGACGCTCATCAACTACAACGTCGACCACTCCATGGGCGGCTCGAACTACGGCTTCCAGACCGGTTCGACCTTCAAGCCCTTCGTCGCCGCGGCGGCCATCGACAAGGGGATGCCGCCGACGAAGGAGTACCCCTCCCCGTACAAGATGGACTACCCGAGCCCGGTGACGACGTGCGAGGGCACGTACACCAACAACGACGGCGCCACGGTCCACAACGAGAACGAGTCCGAGAAGGGCCCGTACGTGATGAAGGAGGCGATGGCGAAGTCCATCAACACCTACTTCGTCTCGCTCATCTCCGAGGTCGGCATCTGCCCCGTGACGCAGATGACGGACAAGCTGCACGTCATCATGGGCAACGGCCAGAAGCTGCCGCAGCAGCCCTCCATCTCGCTCGGCTCCGCGACGCTCTCGCCGCTCACGCTCTCCTCCGCCTACGCGGCCTTCGCCTCGCGCGGCACCTACTGCACCCCGGTCGCGATCAACTCCGTGACCGGCATGAACGGCAAGCCCGTGCCGGTGCCGAAGTCGGAGTGCCAGCGCGCGATGTCCGAGAAGACCGCCGACTCGATCTCCACGCTCCTCAACGGCGTGATCGACTCCGGTACGGGTAAGGAAGCCGGTCTCGGCGACCGCCCGAGCGCCGGTAAGACCGGTACGACGGACAAGCGGAAGAACGCCTGGTTCGCCGGCTACACGCCGAACCTCGCCGCGGCCGTCTGGGTCGGCAGCGCCTCCCAGGAGGTCGAGATGCACGACATCACGATCGGCGGCGTCTACCAGGAGTACGTGTACGGCGGCCAGGTCCCCGGACCGATCTGGCGCGACGCGATGACCGGCGCCCTCGCGGGCAAGCCGACGCAGAACTTCCACCTCGTCGACATCCCCGACGCGAAGAAGAAGGACAAGAAGAAGCCCGGCGACAAGCCCGACGACAACGGCGGCCAGGGCGACGACAAGCCCGACAACGGCGGCTTCGTCTTCGGCAACGGCGGCGACCAGGGCGGCCAGCCCGCGAACCCGGGGCAGGGGAACGGGGGCCGGGGGAACGGCAACGGCGGGAACGGCAACGGGAACGGCGGGAACGGCAACGGGCAGGGGGGCTGGTTCGGGTGAGCCGGTCCGTACGGGGGGCGTCGGCGTACCGGGTGTGCTGACCCGTAGCCGAACCGCCTGCGCGGCATGACGAAGGCCCCGCCCGGAACTCTCGGGCGGGGCCTTTCCGCGTGCGTACCGCGCCGTACGGCGGGCGTGCGGCGGGCGTGCGGCGTTCCTGCGGCGGGCGTACGGCTTCGCTACCGCGTGCGTACGGGGTCGCTACCGCGTGCGTACCGCATGCGTGGTCCGTACGTCGTCGCCACCGCGTCCGCAGTTCCTACGACGGCGCTACCGCGTCCGTACCGCTCAGCCCCCGGCGAGCGCCTTCTTCACCGCGGCGGCCACGCGACCGCCCTCGGCGAGGCCCTTGACCTTCGGGCCCACGATCTTCATGACCTGCCCCATCGCCTTGGGCCCCTCGGCCCCGGCGGCGCGCGCCTCGGCGACGGCCTCGGCGACGACGCGGTCCAGCTCGGCGTCGTCGAGCTGGCGGGGCAGGTAGTGCGCGAGCACCTCGCCCTCGGCCTGCTCGCGCTCGGCCTGCTCGGTGCGGCCCGCCTGGGCGAAGGCGTCGGCGGCCTCGCGGCGCTTCTTCGCCTCCTTGGCGAGCACCTGGAGCACCTCCTCGTCGGAGAGCTCGCGGGCCTTCGTACCGGAGACCTCTTCCTTGCTGATCGCGGTGAGCGTCAGCCGGAGCGTCGCGGACCGCAGCTCGTCACGCGCCTTGATGGCGGTCTGGAGGTCGTCGCGCAGGGTGGACTTGAGGGTGGTCATGCGGCCAGTGTCTCAGGTGGGTACGGGAAAGCCCTCCGGATTTCCCGGGGCCCCGCGTCTGACACGATGAGGTCATGCGCGCGCGATTCAAGGTACCTCTGGGCATCACGGCGGGAATCGGGGCGACGGCGGCGGCCGGCCTCGTCTACGCGGCGGGTTTCGAGGTGAGGTCGTTCCGGCTGCGCCGGGTCACGATCCCCTGCCTGCCGCAGGGGATGCGCCCGCTGCGCGTCCTCCAGGTCTCGGACATCCACATGGTGTGCGGCCAGAAGAAGAAGCGCCGCTGGCTCCAGTCGCTCGCCGGGCTGCGCCCGGACTTCGTGATCAACACGGGCGACAACCTCTCGGACCCGCAGGGGGTCCCGGAGGTCCTGGACGCGCTCGGGCCGCTCATGGAGTTCCCCGGCGCGTACGTGTTCGGCTCGAACGACTACTACGGGCCCCGGCTGCGCAACCCGGGCCGCTACCTCCTGGAGAAGGCGCGCGGCGCGCACGGCCTCAACGGCAACGCGCCCGCCGAGAACGTGGTGCACAACCCGTGGGAGGAGCTGCGGGACGGCTTCGACGCGGCGGGCTGGCTCAACCTGACCAACACGCGCGACACCCTGAAGCTCGACGGCTGCCGCATCGGGCTGACGGGCATCGACGACCCGCACATCAAGCGGGACCGCTACGCGCGGGTCGCGGGCGGCCCCGACCCGGAGGCGGACGTCTCCTTCGGCATCGTGCACGCCCCGTACCTGCGCGCCCTGGACGCCTTCACGGCGGACGGCTACCCGCTGATCCTGGCCGGTCACACCCACGGCGGCCAGCTCTGCGTCCCCTTCTACGGGGCCCTGGTCACCAACTGCGACCTGGACACGGACCGCGTGAAGGGCCTGTCCACCCACACGACGGCCGGCCACACCGCCCACCTGCACGTTTCCGCGGGCTGCGGCACCAACCGCTACACCCCCGTCCGCTTCGCCTGCCCCCCCGAGGCATCCCTCCTCACCCTGACCCCCTCGGCCTGAGAACCGGATTTCGCCCTGGGCCCGGAGTCGGCTAAAGTATCGGTTGTCGCCACGACAACATCACCACCGAGTGACCAGTCGCCGACGACACCGGGGTGTGGCGCAGCTTGGCAGCGCGCTTCGTTCGGGACGAAGAGGTCGTGGGTTCAAATCCCGCCACCCCGACAGTGAAGTACCAGGTCAGGGGCCTGATCCGCAGCGCGGGTCAGGCCCCTGAGTGGTTCCTGGAGATCGTTTGGGAGAAATCTGGGAGAAGATCTTGGTCGGCTTCTCCCAGGACCGGCCTCCAGTGCCGCAGGATGAGTGACGCTCAAGCGCCCTCGGACCTGCGCGTTCGCGAATCCAGGGCTCGTAGCTGACCAGGAACGCCGCGGCGGGCCGCCCCAACGGTCGTTAGGAACACCGCACATGGCAGGTCATCGCTCAGCTCCTCCCCACGGCCCCGCCCATGCGCTTGCCGAACGAGTGCGGGCGTTACGGGAGGACCGCGGGTGGACGCGTGAACGGCTGGCCAAAGAGGCAGGCATCGCCGCCGTGACGCTGCGCCGCTTGGAGAGCGAGGGAGCGATCCAGCCAGGTTTCTTCACCGTCGGCGCGGTGGCTGAGGCTCTTTCCGTCTCCCTCGATGATCTTTTCCGGGTGACCCAGGTCCCACCCGCTACCCCCGGTCTCTGGTCAGCCGGGTACGAAGGCCGAGACATCGACTCATTCGTCGCCTCTCTCGTCGACAGTCACATCGGTGTTGTAGCGGACGTAAGGCTCACCCCGATCAGCCGCAAGAAGGGCTTCAGCAAGACCCGCCTCGGGGAGGCCCTGGCCGAGGCCGGCATCGAGTACACGCACCTTCGTGGCCTGGGCAATCCGAAGGACAATCGACAGCCCTTCTGGGACGGCCGCATCGAAGTGGGGTGCGCGCGCTTCCGTGGCCTGCTGCGATCCGAAGAGGCACAGGCCGACCTTGACCGCCTGGCAGAGCACGCCCGAGCGTCGCGGGTCGCGGTGCTGTGCTTCGAAAAGGACCAGAGTCGCTGTCACCGGCAGGTCGTCTTGGAGACGATCCGCAACCGGGTCCAAGTGCCGGTGAATCCTTTGGCCTGACTTCGTCCCCGGCTTTCGTACGCGCCCTTGCCAGCGGTGCATGCCTCTCGTCCAATCGGATCGGGGAGACCGAGGGAGGGGGCACGCCATGGCGTCGTCGGCATTCAGGAAGCGACAGCGCGCACGGATCATGATCACGGTCAAGACGTATCCGGAGCTGTCCAGCAAATACCGTGAGACCAGCTGTGTGGCCGGCATACGCCTCGACCAAGGCGAGCCACAGCACGTGCGGCTCTTCCCTGTACCCTTCCGACTCCTCAGCGAAGAGGCGCAGTTCTCCAAATACTCGATCATCGAAGTCGACGTCGAGCCACACCGTCTTGAGCGGGATTCCCGCCCAGAGAGTCTCCGGCCGTATCTCGACACGCTGGAGATTGTGGGCGAGGTGCCGCCAGACGGCGGCTGGCGGAAGCGGTATCGCCACGTTGAGCCGCTGCTCGCCCCGTCGCTCTGCGCCATCAAGCGGGATCAGCAGAAGCGAGGTACGTCCCTCGGTGTCTTCCGCCCCGCCGAGATCACCCGCTTCCGTCTGGAGGCCGCCGAGCCCTGGTCCGTCTCCAAGGCCGCGCTGGCCGACCAACTCGACTTGTTCGAGCAGGAGCTGAACCCGCTGGAGTGGGTGCCGCTCGACCTCCGCTACAGCTTTCGCTGCGCCGAAGACGACTGCCCGACCCACGACATGGGGCTGAAGGACTGGGAGGCAGGACAGTCGTACCGCAAGTTCCTGCGCAAGTACGGTGAGCGCGGGGTCCGTCATGCGCTCCGCGAGCGCTGGTACACGCGGATGTGCGCCCCAAGCCGGGCCGTCCACTTCTTCGTCGGCAACATCGCGGCCCATCCCAAGACGTTCATGCTGCTGGCCGTCTTCTACCCGGAGCGGAAGGTCGTCGAGTACATGCAGGACAGCCTGTTCGGCGAGTGAGTGAAACGCTCCTGCCAAAGACTCAGGCAGACTTGCTGTGCTGCTGCGCGTCGCTCGCTTCGGACGCTCCGAACTGCTTTGGAAACGGGGTGACCGTCTTCATGCGGGGCTCCCTACCAAAGAACGACCGGTACTTCTCAACGGTGCCGATCTCCCTGACGACCTTCTTCACCCAGGCGGGCGTATAGACGTACGCGCCGAACGCCTCGCTGTAGATGCAATACTTCGCGTTCGTGGCGTGCGGATCGGAAGCGCCAGTGGCAGGTCTGACCCCGAGCCGTCGCCACATCTTGGCGTGCTCGTTGTGGACGCTGAATTCGAAGGGCACCTGATCTTCTACGAGGCGAGCCACTCGTCCAGGGAGCAGTTTGTCCTTGTCTGCCACTTCGACGTGCTTGACCTTCTCGATCACCGTGCCGAGACGACCGGCCTCGACCATGGTCCTGCGCTCGCTCTCGCTCAGTTCGTCGAGCTTGACGAAATTGATCGCTAGGTCGGCGTCCGTCTTCGACCCGATAATGGGCACGAGCCGTACGCGGTAGTCGTATCGGAGGTCGTCGAGCAGTGCAGGATCGATGGCGGCCTCAAACTTCGCCACCAGGTCACGGGTGTGCTTCGGCAGCTTCTTGGCCGCTGCCTGGAGCTGCTCCCGCCCCTCAGCGGTGAGTGCCTGAAGCGAGATCGGGAATCGGAGCCGATCGGCAAGGCTGCACTCGGGGCCGAAGTGGGCGACCATTTCCTGCTCGTAGTTCACTACGAGCGCCTGGGCCCTGCCACCTGTGACGATCTTCAGGTTGTGCTCGTAGCGGTGCTCCACCTTGTTGCGAAGCGCCACAAAGAGTTCCCCATTCAAGCGCACGGGATCTTTGTTGTCGGGGAACCGCTCCCTCAAGCAGCGGTCCAGATCCCAAGCCTTGGGTTCACCGTCGATCAGCTGGTGATGACCAGTCTTGGGATCGCTGTAGTGGTAGTCGATCTTCGCCTTGTGAAACTCCGCATGGAGCAGGTAGTGCCACGCCTTGTGCATGTGCGTGAGGAAATCGCTGTAGTTACCAGTCGTGCAATTCCACTCATCCACCGCTTTGAGGGCGTGCCGCTGCGACTCCATGAGGATGTGGCGCCAGCGCGCGTATGCCATGTCGTACGTCCTTCTCGTCCACAAGAAGGGTCACACCAACGGCCGCATCAGCACAAGCACGATTCTCACAACCAGTCAGGAAGAGCAGTCGTTCACAACTTCACCGTACGGATACCGTCCCACCCCGCCTGATGCCCCACAACAGTGTTGTGGGGCATCAAATAGGGCTACCGAGGGGCTGCCATACGTGTGCGCAGGAGGTCGTCCAGCACGCGTACAGGGGAAGTTGGGCACATGACCAGGCGAGTGCAAAGAGCCGCCTCCCACTGCTCGGTCAGGCCGAGCATAAGGCGGGAGCGCATGCCACGGGTGACGTGCGCGTAGCGCGCCGAGACAGAACCGTCGATGTGGCCCATGCGTTCGTCCATGAGGACCTTCTCCGTACCGAGGTCCTCCATCATCGTGCGGTGGGTGTGGTGAAGGCCGTGGGGTGTGAGGCCCGTGGCGATCGGGAGCCAGCAGGCGTCCGCCCGAGCAGCAGCGCCCCGGCCTCGGGCAGGGACGCCGGGCCACGGTTCACCCAGGATCGGCACGGGGCGAGCCTCCTGCGGAGCCTTCTTGGGGTACCAGCCTGATGCTGCCGGGGTGAACAGCCAGGTGGCGAAGCCGTTTCGGCGCCAGTGAGCTGCGTGCTCCGACGTGGCGCCACCGCGTACGAACCTGAGCTCAGCGATGGCGAGTTCGACGCGTACGCGGGTGTCCTCGCTTACGCGGTCGGGGTGGTTGAGGACGTTCGAGACCGTGCCCGTGGAGACTTCGGCACGGCGGGCGACATCGACGAGCCTCGCGCCCTGGTGGCCTCCTGTGCGCGCCGCGCCTTGGCCTCGGAAGACGTACGTCCTGCCGTGACAAGGGCAGGGCGTCGGCTTCGTACGGGCGATGTGGTTGAAGACCAGGGCGGACAGCCAGTCCATCGAGTCGATGGTGCGGTAACTATCGTCCTTGGGCGGACAGCGCACCAGCTCGCCGGTGTCCAGCTCGTACAGCCGCCATTCGACGCGAAAAGCGGCAGGTCGGACGAACCCCGTTTCCAGGCCGACGATTTCGCCCCACCGCTTGCCGGTGTAGCCCTTGAGGACCGTGGCGACGAACTCGTCGTCGCGCCCGGAGAGCAGGGCCGCCCGCTCGGCAGTCAGCAGGATGCCGAGCGCGTCGGTGACGACCTTCTCCGGGCCGCGGTCGCGAGAGCGACCGGCGCGCTTGCCTCGTCCGCGCCGCCGGGCGGCCGGGTTGGACGTGAGCAGGCCCTCGTCGATCGCGTCCTCGAAGATCAGGTGGAGCGTGGAGCGCCAGGTCTTGACGCTCGATGCCGCGTAGGCTGCGCGCTCCTTCTTCTCCCACAGCTCGACGTCCGTGCGCAGGATGCTGGCGAGCGCCTTGTCCTCGAAGTCAGGGAGCAGGTGCTCCTCGATGTGGCGCTTGTAGTTCTGCATGGTCGAGGCAGCCAGGTCCTGGGAGGCGTACCAGCGGCTCGCGTACTCGCCGAAGGTTTCCTGGCCGAGGCCCGGATCGCGCCACTGGCCACGACGAACCGCCACCTCTTCGGCGTCTGCGGCCTGCTTGGCCTCGCGCTTGGTGGCGAACTTGACCACGGCGCCCGTGGAATCGGCGACGGTGCCGTACTTGCCGTCCTCGATCTTGTAACGGCCACGCCAGTAGCCACTGCGCTTCTCTGCGTACCCCACAGATCTCCCTCCCTTCTGTCGTATGGGGTGCGTTAAGCAGCTGCTTCGTACTGGGACTTGGTCATCCGTCGCGGTGGCCGGGCCTGGAGCCGGACGGTGGGTACAGCCACATCGGGCCGGTGCCGAGCGGGAGGCTTGCGCGTCGGCGCAGGAGCGCCGCCGGTGCGCTGCGCATTCACGGCCGGGCGCTCTTCGTGCATGCGGATGATCCCCGCGAGGTGCTCGTCCGAGAAGCGGTAAGCACGGCCGACGCGGGTGAACGGGATGAGCCGGCGGCGGGCACGGTCCTTGACCCACCAGGCGGTGCAGCCGAGGACGGCTGCGACTTCCTCGGGGACGTAGAGACGCGGCAGGCCGGCCTCGGCGGGCGAAGTCGGTGCCGAGGCAGGGGTTATCGCGGGTTGGCGCAAGGGGTGGGTCCTCTTCTGGCGGACATGGGGCGCGGCAACGCCGACCCGCCGGTCGATCGCTAGGGATGTGGGTGAGCTGCCCGGCCTGGGGGTTTGCGGCTCCAGGCCGGGAGGGGGTGCCGGAGGCTATGCCTCGCCGGTGGAGTGACCGTCACGGCCACCGGGCGGAGGGCCATGCATCTTCAGCATGGTCTTGCTGGCCTCCTCCGCGATGGCGCTCTGGACCATGAGGTCGGCTTCCTCGCGGATATCGGAGTGCTCGGTCAAATAGGCGTCGAGCGCGTCGCGCGCCTCGGTGAAGGCCATGTTGGCTCTCTGGGTGGCGCGGAACGCGTCCACGACCTCGTCGATGAGTTCCATGGCGCGGGCCTTGGCAGCCAGCTGCGGTGGCCCGACGAGGTTGCGCAGGTCGATGCCGAAGACTTCGGCGAAGCCGATGGCGTCGTCGAGGTTGATGCGGCGCTTGCCGTTTTCGATCCGCCAGACTGCGGACGGGTTCATCTCAAAGCCGGCCTCGTTGAGCCGGTCCGACAGGGCGTTGGTGCTCCAGCCGCGCGCCTCACGCTCCACCCTGATGCGAGTGGCAACGTTCGCCTCGCCGCTGAGCAGGACCCCCTCGGGCGGTTCTTCCTCCGCCACGGCACTCCCTTCCGTTCGTAGCGATGCACTGCGGTTTGCAGCACAGCCTAAACAGTAGCATCGCTACTGCGAGATGCAAAGCGCTTATGCGATCTGCAATTCGTGTGGCATAGTGATGGCATCCCACCTCACTGCCCTCAGGAGTCCGCACGCCCGCAAGTCACATGAAAGAAGCCCCCGGCGATGCCGAGGGCTCAAGCGCAAACCTCTTAACCGCCATCCCTAGCGATCAACCTGCGAAGTCCGGGATTGCCGTCCCATATGGCCCGCAAGCAGAGGAGCTGATGCTCAGTATGACCGATGCCCAGCCGAATACGCCATCCCTTCCCGACGGCTCCGGTACGCCGTGGCCCCCAGTCGCCGTCCCTGGCCAGCCGTCCGGCGCTGGCGCGCCTCTAACAGAAGAGGACCCCGATGACACCGCCTCGCCTACGCCGCTGTCTCAGGTGGCGCAGATCCTGGACGACCTTCGGGCATAGCTGACGCGGTACGTGGCGATGCCGAGCGAGGAGGCCGTGACAGCGGTGGCCTTGTGGGTCGCGGCGACGCATCTGCAGCGTGCGTGGCAGCACGCGCCGCGCCTGGCGATCGTCGCGCCGGAGAAGCGGTGCGGTAAGTCCCGCCTGCTGGACGTAGTGACCGAGACAGTGCACAACCGGCTGATCACGGTCAACGCCAGCGCGGCGGCGATCTTCCGGTCGATCGACGGGGAGGACCCGCCGACACTGCTGGTCGACGAGGCCGACACCATGTTCAGCTCCACCAAGGCCGCAGAGAAGAACGAGGAGGTCCGCGGACTCATCAACGCCGGACACCAGCGTGGCCGGCCGACTCTGCGAGTGTCCGGGCCGGAGCACCAGGTGCAGGAGTTCCCCACCTTCGCCATGGCAGCACTGGCTGGGATCGGCGACCTGCCGGACACGATCATGGACCGTGCGGTGGTCATCCGAATGCGCCGCCGAGCAGCGGGCGAGAAGGTAGCGTCCTTCCGCACTGGCCGGGACACACCCGCCCTGAACGCGATCCGCGATCGCCTCCGCGCGTGGCTCCAGCCCCTCTATGAGCTGGCCATGGAGATGGAGCCACCGATGCCGGTCGAGGACCGCGCGGCGGACACCTGGGAGCCGCTGATCATCGTCGCCGATCTCGCCGGTGGCGACTGGCCCGCGCTCGCTCGTACCGCTTGCCGCACCATGACCGACTACGAGGCCGGCCAGGACGAGGAGGGCGGCCTGCGCACCCGCCTCCTGACCGGCATCCGCCGCGCCTTCGCCGCCGTCGGCGACCCTGCCGTGCTGAGCACGAAGCACCTGCTGGAATCCCTGAACGCAGACAGGGAAGCACCGTGGGCGGAGTACGGCGCAAACGGCCTGACCCCGCGCGGCCTGCAACTGCTGCTCAAGCCGTACGGCATCGGCTCGGCCAACCGCCGCTTTCCCGACGGCACTCAGGCCAAGGGCTTCGCGCGCAACCAATTCCTCGACACCTGGGCGCGCTACTGCCCCGAGCCGAAGGCGACAGACGCGCCCGCCTCTTCAGCCGACGGACCGGCGCCCGGCACCGCAGCCTGACTCGACGCCACTCGCATCACTCGTCCCCGCGCAGGTCAGTGCGGGGACGAGTGAAGTACCCGCAACGAGTCGTCTCGACATCGCCACGCCACTCGTACCTGTGCTGACCAGGCACGCGACGAGTGGTACGAGTCCCCGCACCTCACGGCGGCCACGCCCTGCCCGCCTCTGCGCCGAGACCGCCACCCCAAGCCCACCTGGAGCACCCCCGCTTGCTTGCACGCATCACCGCCCTGCTCAGCCGAACTGATTCGCATCAGCATCGCCCCGCTGCCGATCCTGGAAGTGGCCGCCGGGCGGGCGCACGCGCCACCCTCGTTCTCGGCCTGATTGCCGTCGTCCTCATGGCCTTCCGGGTCTCGTGGAACGCGCTGTCCGACGTAGCCCGCGCCATCGGCGCCGATCCCACCGCCGCCCTGCTCTACCCGATCGTGGTCGACGGGCTCATGGCCCTCGCACTCATCGCCACGCTTGTGCTGACCGGCTCCGACCGGGAGTTCGCGCTACGGGTACTGGCGACCTACACGATCGCCAGCCTCCTGCTGAACTACGTCCACGGGCTCATACCGACCCTGCGCACCGAGTCGACCCGGCTGGGTCGACTCACCACCTGGGAGCCTGCGAACTGGGCCCTCGTACTGCTGGCCACATCACTCCCAGTCGGGTCGATCTACTTCGGCTCGGACCTCGTGGCAAAGGTGCTGCACCACAAGCACGAGGCGGCCGACTCGGCCCAGTCGGTCAGCCGGCAACGAGAAGAATCCGCTGGCCAGCGCGCCAGGGAGCAGGCCGCACCGTCGGTGACCGACCGAGCCGAATCGGTTCCCGAGGAGCCGTCCGAGTCGATTTCCACGAAGGTCGACGAGGCACACATGACGGGATCGACCGGAGCCGACGAGTCGGCCCTCACTGCCCGACCGCCCCGGTCGACCACCACGGCGAAGTCGACCAAAGCCGCCCCGCACGAGACGACCGGTCCGCGTCTCACCAACGCCGAGTCGACCACCGACCGCCACCGCACCGACGCCGAAGTGCTCGCTGAAGGCCGTCGCCTGACCGCCGACTGGAGCGACGACCTGTTGACCGCCAAGCGACTGCGCAGCGAACTGCGGATCGCCCAGATGCGCGCCCGCACCGTGCGCGACCAACTGAGGGCCGAGCGCGCCAGTCGCCCCGAGCCTGTCGCGGACGATGGCTTCGGGGGCCAGCGTCTCGGCACGTACGACGACGCCAAGTTCCAGCAGCAAAGGGAAGCCGCCGCAGTCCCCTCCGCCACCGCCTGATCCAGCGCACGCCCTGGCCGCCCCCTCTATGCCGACAAGCACGAGGGGGCACCCACATACAGCTAACACTCGCCCCCAGCACTCCACGGAGAACCAGCCCATGCGCGACCCGCACCACGAACTCGCCATCCCGCAGCAGGAGATGGCCACCGGCCTGAACAGCGCAGCAAGGTATCCCGCTGGACCGTCCAAGGGCCGGCCTCACGGGGAAGCCTCCGCCCCGGGGGTGGCGGAGGCACTCGGGCACCAGGGGGTGCCCGAGCAGGAACAGCCCACCGCCGTCGCCGACAGGACTGCTGCCGTCGAGATGCCATTGCCGCGTGCCGCAGAAGAAGCCGCCTTGCACCGCGTCGCCCAACGTCGCAAGCCCGACCCCAACGGCCGTCGCGAGGGACGAGTCGACGTCCGCTACAGCGAAAAGGAAGAGGCCGACATACGCGCCAAGGCAGCGTCGCTGAACCTCAGCGGCGCCCACTACGTTGCCGCAGCCACTCTGGCCCACGTCCACGGCGACCTCACCCTGGTCGGCCAGCGCACCCAGCTCGACGACTACATCGACGAGATCAATGCCCTGCGCGAGCAGGTCACCGCCATCGGCCGCAACGTCAACCAGATCGCCAAGAAGCTCAACTCCGGCGGCCATCCACACCCTGGGGACAGCGCCCTCCTCGCCCAGACCGACCGGAGCCTGAACGCCGTGGGTGAGGCCGTGCGCCGCATCGCCACCGCCGCGAACCAGGCCGTCAGCCATAAGGCGGCCCGATGATCGCGAAGATCACTGGAGGCAAGGACACCGCCAACCTGATCCGCTACCTCTACGACACGGAGAAGAAGGGCCACACCAACCCGCACCTGGTCGCCTCCTGGGACGGCTTCGCCCCCGACCCTGGCCGCACCCCCGATTTCGACGCCACGAAGCGAGCTCTCGTCGCCGACCTCGACCTGCACGTCAAACAGGCCGCGCGGCTCGGCCGGGCACCCGAGAAGCACGTGTGGCACTGCTCGATCCGCGCCACCAAGACCGACCGCCACCTCAGCGACGAGGAATGGGGCGACATCGCCCGCCGGATCGTCGCCGCAACCGGCATCGCACCCGACGGCGATCCGGACGGCTGCCGCTGGGTCGCCGTCCGCCACGCCCCCGACCACATCCACATCGCCGCCAGCACAGTTCGCGCCGACCTGCGCACCGCCCGGCACTGGAACGACTACCTCACTGCCGACCGCGAACTCGCAGCCGTCGAAAAGGAGTACGGTCTCTTCCAGGTCATACGCGGGGATCGCACAGCCGCGAAACGGCCCACCCGTGCCGCGCAGGAGAAGGCCAAGCGCGCCGGCCAAGCCCGCACCGCCCGCGAACACCTGCGCACCACCGTGCGCACCGCCGTGGCCGCCGCCACCAGCACCGAGGAGTTCGTCCACCTGCTGGAGCGCACCGACGGCATCCTCGTGGACATCAAGCACTTCCCGTCCGGTGATGTACGCGGCTACACCGTCGCCCTCAACGGCGACGTCAACGCCCAGCAGAAGCTGATCTGGTACTCCGGCTCCGAACTCTCCCCCGACCTGTCCCTCCCCAAGATCCGCAAGCGTCTAGAAGCCACCGACCCCCAGCACAGCCCCCGTCGGGTGAACCCGTGGCACCAGGCAACCGCCGCCGCGGAACGCATCCCCCACCACCTCGACGGCGATGACGATGCAGCCGCTCAGGCCCACCTGGCCGCCTTCGGTGAAGCCCTCGACGCCCTGCCGATGCAAGCACCCCAGGAGATTCGTCCCCAGCTATGGCAGGCAGCCGAGGCGTTCGAGCGCGCCACCCGCTCCCGCGTCCAGGCCGAGCACCAGCACGCCCGCGCCCTGCGTATCGCCGTACGAGCCATGGTCCGCGAGCCCGCCCCCAAGGACGGCGCGCTGCTGGCGATGTTCCTCGACGCAGCGATCCTCGCCGTCATCGCCGCCGCCCGCTGGCACCAGCTCCGCCACCACGACCAACAGGTGGCCGCAGCCCACCAGACCCTGATCCACCTGCAAGCCGCCTACGAGCAGACAGCCACCGCACCCCTGACCGCCCTCGCCCAGCGCCGGCCACCCCAGCAGATCGTGGAACGGCACATCCTCCTCATCCGACAGGCCATGCCTGCCCACGCCGAGCAGGTGGTCGAGGACTTGGCCTTCGACGCCCTCACTGCCGCCCTCGCGACCGCCGAGAAGGACGGGCATGATCCGAAGCAGCTACTGCAGCAGGCCACCGACGAACGGGCGCTCAACGACGCCCGCAGCCCTGCACGGGTACTGACCTGGCGCATCGAGCGGCTCAGCACCAGGTCGGTTCCGAGCGACCGTGCACGAGTGGCACGGATGCGGAGCGCGGCACGGCGGCAAGGCACATCGGTCAGCCCGGCAGCGGTCGCGGCCTCGCAGCCACAGCCGCCCCAGGCACGTCGACGCTGATCACACCCGTCTCCGTCCCCGAAGCGGGTGTCAGGCCGCGCACCCCAGCGCATCGTGGGCGAACGCGAGAGCCCGGAACCGGGCGCCCACAGCGTCGGGGCCACGGAAGGCCAGCGCCCGCAGAGCACTGACCTGTCGCCCCGAGGCCCACAGACCAGTGGCCGGCGAGAGAAACGGGACGACGGCTACGCCCAGCTCGGTGAAGGGGGCATGGTCCAGGTAGGTCATGCCCCCGGGACCGCACAGATACGCCCGTGCGCCAGTGGCGTCGGCCAGGTCGGCCAGCCGCTCGGACCGACCTGTGCGTGCAGGCAGGGCGCTGCTGGTGAAGATCTGTCCCCGCCAGCCGAGCAGTTCGAGCAGGGCACGGGTCGAGGCAGTGGCGACCGGCGCGACTCTTCCTGTGTCGAAGGCGTCCCAGACCGGCTGGAGGGCGCGGTCAAGCGCGGGCCAGTGTGGGCTGATCCCGTACTGCTGGCGCAGGATCGATAAGGCTCTGCGTCGGGCCGCGGCAGGGTCGGCGATCAGGGTGTCTCTGATGAGGGTGGCGCCCCCGGAGGGGCGGTGAGTGGGGATGGTCAGCCACCGGTTCGGGCCAAGGCCGTCGAGTGTGGCGATGCGAGCGCGATGCTGGTAGTCGCGGCGGGCGAACTGCACGTCGTCCAGGACGATCCAGTGGTCCGACGCGAACAGCTTGGCCAGCGTGATCAGTCGGGGCATGAAGTTGGGCTGGTGGATGGCGCACAGGCTGCCCGGGAAGGTGAGTTCAGGAAGCGATGAGGCGGCTGGTGAAGCCGGCGTGGATGAGGGATTCGTACGCGGCATGCACGTCCTCCGGGACCTCCTGCTCGATGGCGAACCCGAGCTTCGGATACTCGATCACCCGCTGGAGGTCGCCGACGAGCATGTCCACCACGAGCTTCTCGTCGCCGATGGACTTGAGGTAGTCGTCGAACTCCAGGGTTTCCGAGGCGCACACCATCTCGGCCTCGGGCCACAGCTTGCGGGCGGTGGCGTACGACCGCCGTTCCATGTAGGGCTTGGAGACCAGCAGCACCTTCTCCGGGGTGATGCCGGCGTCGGCCAGGACCTCGCGGGCGAGGGTGATGTTCTGCCCGGTGTTCGCGGCGTGGGGCTCCAGCAGGATCGCTGAGGCTGGGACGTCGAGGTCGATGGCGTGCTCGCGGAAGTGGACCGCTTCGCCGCGAGGGAAGACCTTGGCGGTGGTCGGGCTGTTGCCACCGGTGAAGACCAGCGTGGGGAAGAGACCCGCGTGGTACAGCTCGGCGGCCCGCGTGGCCACTCCCAGGTCGTGGCTGCCCAGGCCGATCGCCACGTCCACGGGGCGGGCCTGGTGGTGCATCTGGTGAAAGTCCCAGATCGCCTTGGCCTGGTGCCACTGGTCTTCGGCGATGCCCTGCTGGTTGTCACTCACGCGTTCGTCTCCCTGATCACCGTCGGCGAGGCCCCGGGCGGCCCCTCACTGCTGGCCTTGACGCTCTCGATACTGCGCAGTTGGTGCACGAGGCCGTACTGCGCGGCCGTCCGAGCGGCCTGGCCGAGAACGCGTAGCCCATCATCGCGGGTCGCCGTGTCGGAGAGCAGGATGTGGCCGTGAGCGGTGTCCAGTCGTACGCGTTGCATCGGTGAGTCGGTGCTCCCGCTGCTTCGGGCGATGTCGATGAAGTGCATGGCCTGGGTGAGGTCTCCGACGCCCCGGCGGGCCAGGGCTAGCTTCTGATGGGCCACCGACCAGTCGTCGGGTTCGGTGAGGTCTTCGAACTCACGGGTCGCGGCCTGCATCACGCGGGTCGCGTAGTCGTGGTTGCCGTCCTTGCTGAGTGCCGTGCCCACCCACAGGCGGGCTCTGGCCCGGTCACGGCGAGAGAGCCGGTCGTCGACAGCGAGCGTCTCGTACGTACGGGCCGACGCCTCCAGGTCACCGGACATCTCCGAGACGACCGCGAGGGACAGATCGAGCTGGGCGACGCGGCGGGGGATGTCGAGCTGGGTGAAGATCGAGCGCGCGCCCGCGTAGGAGTGGCGTGCGGACAGCGGTCCGAGCACGGCGCCCCGATCACGCTTGAGGTCTCCGAGTAACGCGGTGGAACGGGCGTAGAGGTACAGGCCCTTGTCGTCGAGTTCGGCGGCCGTGAAACGGTTGAGCCATCGGCCCAGCAGGCTGTCCGCGAAGGTGAAGTTCTGTCGGGACAAGGCGACAACGGCACGATCCAGGTCGTCGGTCCACGACTCGTACTCCCAGGCTCTGGGCCCGGCAGCCGTCACCCGGCGTCCGGCTGCCACCTGCCCGGGGCCGGCCATCTCCGACAGCAGCGTTTCGAAGCGCAGGTGCACGGAGGCATCGGCGCGGCCGAGCGCGGTGTCGAGAATGGCCTGCGTGTCAGGGCGGGGCTCGGTCGCGGACCGGAGCTTTTCCCACTTGGAGATGGTCGCGACGGCGAGACCGAGTCGCTCGGCGAAAGCCCGCACACTCAGGCGGAGGGCGAGCCGTAAGGCTCTGGCCTCCAGGCCGGTCCAATGGTGCACGGTCGCCACGCGTCGCTCCCTTCCACCAGCCATGGAAGCAGAAGCGTGCGGCCGGTGGGGCGGAAGTAGAGCGCAAGTGGAACAGCGGGCGATTCCCTGCGCGTTGGGGTACGGCGACGCTCAAGGGGTCACTCTTTCGCCGAGTCCCTGGACGGTCACCAGCATGGAACTCCTTACCGAGCACCGTCCGGTCAACGGGCCCGTCGTCTACGGCTTCCTGCGGCTGGTCGGCGTCTCCGTAGCCCGTCAAACGGCGTTACAGGCGTCACTGACGGAGTACTGCCGGATCCATGAGCTGCAGCTCTCCGGCGTCTTCAAGGACAGGCGCGCGACGACCGATCCGACCTCCACCGCCTTCACCGGTCTGCTGGACGCGCTGGCCCTTCCCGATGTCTACGGCGTCATCGTCCCCGCCCTGTCCCACCTGGGACCGAAGCACCTCGCCACCGAACGCACGCGCCGTATCGAGGCCACCGGCGCCCGCCTGCTGCTGGCCCGCCGTCCCCGCATCGGACCCGTCCACGTACCTCGCCACCCGATCGCCCACCGCCGCTTCCCCGCACCACTTCGCCCCCTGAGCACGGAGTCATGAGGCACCCCATGCCCGAGTCGCTTCAGCAGTTCTTCGACGCTCGACACCAGTCCGTCCGCAGGGCAAGGGAGTTCGCCATCCGGGCGCTGGACGGCTGGGGCCTGACGAGCCGCACCGAGGACATCCGCCTGTGCGTCTCCGAACTCGCCACGAACGCCGTCGTCCACGGCACCGCCCGCGGGCACGGCTTCCTCGTCCGGCTCGACATCGACGACAACTGCGTACGCCTGGAAGTGCACGACAGCCGTCGCCAGCAGCCCGTCGTACGCGAGCCGGCCGTCACAGACATCTCCGGGAGGGGCCTGATGTTGGTGGCCGCGCTCTCCGACGAGTGGGGAGTGAAGGACCGTACCCCGCTCGGAAAGGTCATCTGGTCCTGCTTCAAGACCGCGGGTGACGACGCAAACCCGATCAGCCCTCCCGGCTCAGACCGCGACGACCGCCCTTTGGAGGTCCGATGACCGCAACCGGCACACCGGATCGGGCTGCGCCTGCCGCATCAAGCACGCGTCTCGTGGCCAGCCCGTTCCTCGCCCAGCACCTCCTTCTTCAGCCAGGCCATGCGGTCGGTGTGCGCATTCCTGGGATCCGCTACGAGGAGCTGCGCGCCGCGAGCCACGAGGGAGACCCCCTGCCGGCCTGGCTTGCCGATGCCGCACGGCAGGCGTGGGGCATCGAACTGCCCGACGGGCCGGTCGGCGATTTCGTCCTCGTCCGTGAGCGTTCGCCGTACGGGTACGCGAAGGCATCCTGGGAGATCAACCTCGGCTGTGACTACGACTGCGAGTTCTGCTACCTCGGCGAGAAGCGCTTCGAGGGCCTGGACTGGGCGGGCAAGCAGCAGCTCCTGCGGACGATGCGCGACGCGGGCGTGCTCTGGCTGCAGATCACGGGTGGCGAGGCACTGATCGACCGCGAGTTCGGCGCGGCCTACGAGTACGCCCACCAGCTCGGGATGATGGTGCAGGTCTCTTCGAACGGCTCGTCCCTGCGCAAGCCGCCGATCCGCGGGCTGTTCGCACGCCGTCGCCCCTACCGGCTTACCCTCAGCGTCTACGGCGCGACCGCGGGTATTTACGACAAGGTCACCCGCAACTGCGGCGCGTTCGACCGGTTCATCCAGGGCCTGGACGCCGCCCACCAGGACCGGCTGCCGGTCCGGCTGAACGTGATCGTGTCGGACGACAACGCTCACGAACTCGACGCGATGGTGGCTCTGTGCGCGCGCTACGCCTTCCCGCACCAGGTCTTCACGAACATGTCGCCGACGATCGACGGCGAGGCGAACCCGCTGGCGACGCAGGCCGAGGGCCACATCAAGGCCCGGAGCGTCTTCAGCGGCTGCAACGCGGGCCGGACCTTCTTCCACGTGAACCCGCACGGGATCGCGTCCGTCTGCAAGGTCGGCCGCGACCCGAGCGTGAACCTCGTGACCGAGGGCGTCGCCGCCCTCCCCCGGCTCGGCGCCATCGCCGAGTCCCTACAGCTCCGCACCGGTGGATGCTCCGGCTGCACGAAGGTCGGCACCTGCCGTACCTGCCGGCCGCTGGCCAAGCTCTACCAGGAGGCGGGGGACCGTCGAGAGCTCTACTGCCAACACGGAGGCTACGGATCATGACCCCACCCACCACACCCCTCACCCCGCCACGCGAACCGGTGCTGCTCACCATCGGACGGCGCCCCACCGATGGTGCAACCGGCGCCCTGGCCGTGCCACTTCCGGCCGCAGCCATCCGTGACGACGAGGTCCAGATCATCGCCGACCTGGACGAGGCCGCCGAAGGCGCCGAGTGCAGCTGCTCGGCTGGCGACGACCAGCCGTACTAGACACACCGCAGGCGGGCGCCGCACCGCTCGCGTACGCGCCCCATGAGTGCCGCCCCGGTCATACCCTGTCTGGGGCGGCACTCCCTTGTTTCCGAGCCCCATGAGGAACCGCGCGTGTCCATGTCTCGCATTCCCTTCGAGCAGCTCCCCGCCGACGTCCGCCAAGCTGTCACCGACAAGACCGGCCCCGTGCATCAGGCGGTGACCATGACCGGCGGCATGAACTCCGGCGTCGCCTCCGTCCTGGAGACCGAGAGCGGCAGCGTTTTCGTGAAGGGCATCGCGAGTGATCATCCGCAGGTCGCAGCACAGCGGCGCGAGGCGGAGATCGCCCCCCACCTGCCAACGTCCTGTCCCCGCCTTTACTGGCACCTGGAAGTCGGTGGATGGAGTCTCCTCGGATACGAGGTCCTCAGCGGTCGCCATGCCGACTACAGCCCCGGCTCGGCCGACTTGGTGCTCGTAGAAGCCGCGCTCACCGACCTGCAACGGATCACAGCTCCGGCCGACATCGAGATCAAGGACGCGGTGGACCGCTGGGCGGATTACGCTCCGCCCGGAACGCTCCAGCACTTCAGCGGCAACACCCTGCTGCACACCGACTTCGCACCACACAATGTCCTGATCGCCGACGGGCGTGCTCGCCTCATCGACTGGGCGTGGCCAACGCGCGGTGCGGCGTGGATCGATCCAGGCGCCTTGGCGCTGAGGCTCATGGACGCCGGCCACCCGGCGGAGGACGCGATCATGTTCGCAGGCCGCTTCCCGTCGTGGCGGAACACCGATCCGGAGGCACTCACGGCATTCGGTTCCGCATCTGCGGCGCTGTGGCGGGAGATCGCCCAGGAGGATCCAACGCCCTGGAAGCAGCGGATGGCCAAGCGAGCCGCTGCGTTCAGGCTCGTACTCCTCTAAGAGTCCATGCCCGCCATCGGATCTACCTCGTCATGAACTCGATCTTTCCGGTACTCATACGGAAGTTCCCACTCGAGTACAGCGTGGGTCGGGCCTCAACGTGGTTGCCGCTGTATTTCTCCACATGCCGGATCTCCACCCCGCCTGGAACATCGAAGTCGATCAAGGCAAGAGCGACGCAGTAGGACAGGTCTCGCCCGCCTCATCCGTCGCGAGATCGACCACCTCAATGGGGTGCTCTACACGGCCCGCATGAAGACCGGGGTCTTCCCGATCCCCGTCGAGGAGTACCGCCAGACCGGTCAGGCGTGGAACTACGAGCGATCCTGAGGTCCTACAACGACGCGGGCTTCTACCAGTTCAGCAGAGGCGGAACATGCGAACCGTGGCGCTGAGAGAACGCCGGGCGCAGGAGCGTCCAGCGCTACTGCGCGGGGTCGACAGGGACGGATGTTGCCAGGGCCATTTCGATGGCCGCTACGGCGTCAGTAAGCCTGCGGTAGATGGGCGTCGAACGCCCCATGCGCCTCAGGCCGTGCTGCAACGGATCGCGCATGTGCTTCTCGCAGACGACAAAGTCCGCGTATCCGGCCGCGCAGGAAAGGTAGATCATGTCAGTCAGGTCATTAGGGCGCCACCTCGTGCCCTTGTTGAGATGCCGACTCTGAAGCATCTCCCGGAAGAGGCCGACAGCAGGAGACTCGCCAATGGCCCGCACCCAGCCTTTGAAGCCCCAGCGCCGGAACAGTTCCTTCGAAACGTCTGCCGCAGCTGCCTCCTCGGCCAGTTCCCGCTGCAGATCCGTCACGAGGTGGATGTCAATGGCCCTGCGCTTCTGTTGTGAGTCCTGGTCAAGCTCGTCCAGCCAGTCACTGAACCGCTGGCTTGCCGCGGTCCACCCGGTGTCCGGCCCCTCCCCAACCCTCTGGGTGTCGAGCATGGCATCGATGGAGCCGGAGGCAGCGACTAGCGCCTCGGGCTGGAAAACAAAGTGGTTCTGGAACGTAGACGGCATCTCAGCACCAGCCTCGGCTCGGCGGGTAGGGGAGTGAAGAGCATCCGGGTCGAGAGTGAAAACCGGGGCATTACGCACGTTGCCGGGTCGATCTAGTCGGTGGCAAAAGGCATCGTAAATCTCGTTTCGTCGGACCTGCAGCGGATCGCGCATCTGCCAGCCTCGGCTGTACTGAAGGATCGTCAACCCGAGGTCGTAGCGCTTATCCGTGCTGAACCGTTTGCCGGTCTCGTAGTAATGGCCGGCAGAAACAGGCAAGACGATCCGGCGTTGGTCCACCCATTCTTTGAGTCTCAGGGCAGCGGCTCGATCTGCCTCGCTGCTCGTCGGCGCACCGTGGGATGCGTTGCTCAGCAAGCTCCACTGGTTCTGGTCGAGGTACACGACGAGCCGTCCTGCCAACTGATCAGGGGCCCCCGCCAGTGGCATTTCGAAGAGGACCTGATCACCGCTCAGGGTGGTAGCGAGGAGGGCTGCCAAGGCTGGACTGAAGTCCAGTCTGGCTATGACGCTCGTGTCCTCGAACGGGGAGGGGTCCAGGGGGGAACCGGGCCTCCTTCCCATCCGAGCGGGTGAAGATGGTGCACGATGCCGCGCGATCCATCGTGACGAGCTTGATGGAGAGGGTGCTTTCGTCTTCCACAGCACCTATCTTGCGGTGCTTCTCCCGAGAACGTGAAGGGGCTTAATTCCGCATACGCGGACCCCTGCGTTGTTTCCAGGGCCACTTTGGGCGCCAAGTGCGGAACACAGCTCCCCATAAGCTTCGAGCAGGCGCCCCACCGGGGGTTCAGCTCAGCAGCCCATTCACGGCATGCGCGAGAGCCTCTCCGCTCTGCTGGACAACCGTCCCGAGAACGAGTGCCGGCAGCGCCTGCGCGACCCCCCTCAACGTGGTCGCGCTCTCGGCCGGGGCCGTGAGCGAGCCGTCTACCGTGCCCGCCATGGCCCTCAGCGCCTCTACGTGCTGTAGACCAGCCGCGTTGCGGTCCAGATCCTCGCGGAACGTGATGAGGAGATCCCGAACGGCCTCGACGTCGGTGGTCCCGTCTGCCGATGCAGCTTGGTACACGCGTGAGATGTTCTGCCCGACGACATTCTGGAGTGGGGCGATGTTGTTGCCGCCGATACTGATGCCCGACCCGTGTCCCGGTTCGGATGTGGGGTCCGGTCGGCGTCGTCCGATGGCCATTTCTTTCCTCCCTATTTAGCGGGGCCTTGTCCAACGTTGCTGTTGCCGTTGCCGACGACGTTCTGGATGGGCGCGTTGTTGTCGCCATAGATCTGGATGTTGTTGGTCACGGCGGCTACCTGCTGGTCGTATGCGGTGGTGTCGATGCCCCGGTCGCGCAGGTAGGAGGCAACCGTGCGGAAGACGCAGGTCTCTATGAGGACGACGTGGCGCTTGGCATCGTCGCTCTGGTGCATATCAGTGACTTCCTCGGTCGAGTACCGGTCTCTGATGCTTACCGGGCCCTCTTCCTCGACGTGACTCTCGATGCTCTCGCCGAGACCGATACGGGCCACCCTTCGCCACAGAGTGAGTGGACCGACAACTGCATCCAGGAGAGCCTGGACCGTTACCCATCTCCACAGCCGTATGCCGTGCTGCCCGGCAGAGGCAGCCGTCACTTTCAGCTCGTTGTAGAGCGGGGTCATCACGTGCGGTCGCACGGTCAGCCTCAACTCACCCGCTTCCAAAGCAGCGTGCACGAAAACGCTGACCACGACCTGGCCGTTCCAGGTGATGCACTGCGCGCGCAGGTATAGGCGTTCCGGCTCACTGGAAGGCGACTTACGGCCCCTGCCCGCCAGGTCTGGGGCTTCCCCGTTTCCCTCCCGAGTCCGCTGTAGCCAGAGGTGGGACGGTAGCCCGAGCACCCGCTCCATGGAAAACCCTGGCAGCGGGTCCGTGATCTCCCTTACGCCACGGCCCAATTCGTCAAGTGCGGCACCTACACGCCGCAGTAGTTCGGCTTCACCGAAGGACTTGACCGGCTCCTCGGGGTCTTTAGGCTTTAGAGGGATGTTGATGTGGGCGGCTCCCCAATGATCACGGCCGGCACCGATGAAGTGCTGCGAAGCGTCGTAGGGCAGGAGACGCCCCTCCTGCTCCTCTCCGAGCACGGATACCCTCCGAGAGGCCCTCGGCGTCGCCCACGGCAATGCATCGCGGGAGACCTTCTCGCGGCTCAACACGGACAGCGCGGATCTCGCAAGGAGCCGGTCCCCGGCATACACCACCACCATCCCGGCGAGAAAGCCGAACGGCACTACGGCTAGGCCAAGACGAGTCGCCGACACCACGTCCCCACCCGAGTGGTAGGGCACCAGCGCAAGCAGCCATGGGATGACGAGAGGTAGGTATGCCAGACGTGGGCGACGGGCCAATCGACTGTTGCGCCTCTGTTTGCGCTGGGCTCGAAACGCTGCCCACCTCATGGTGAGGGCGATCGTGATTGCCCCCAGCCAGATCGCTGTCGCCCAAGGAGTGACGTACCCGACTCCTGCCAGAAGCAGCAGGAAGCACAGACGCCGTAGGCGTTTACCTCGGTGCGCACGCACACTGTGCCTCACCACAGGGACAAGATCGAACCCATAGGACGGCACGGGAGCCGGCGGGCCATTCAGTACGTGGTCGACAACCCACTGAGCCGTCGGTTCACCCAGCGGAGGGCAGTCGTCGCTGCCCTCCAGGTAGATGGGCCGACGCGTGCTACGACGCGGCCTCTTCGCGGGGGCGTTTTTGCCCCGGAACATGCGCCACCATGCCTTGATTTGCTTCGCTCGGTCCGGCCGCGCGTACACCGCTTGACACAGAAGCCTCGTCACCTCGGTGGCCGTCGGTTCCACCTCAGCAGGCCGAGGGGTATCAGCTAGGTGCGGTGCCCGCTGCGTGGGGACACCCGGCCATTGGCCGGGTCCCGACTCCCCGTGCCTCTTCCTCCCCCGGGCCTTGGTGCCCCAGGCAGCTCCCATACATTCCCCCGTTCTCACTTACGGCGGGCATTTTCACGGCGAATGACGGAGACCGCCAGACCACAAAAGCGACATTGTGCACAACAGGCCGCAGCGCGCGTAGGAATGGCCGAAATATGTTCAGCTTCGGCAGACCGAAGTCCTGCGAAGATCCACCAGTGAAGGAGGGGGAATGGAAGCGCAGCTCAGCCCACCGAACGGATCTCGCGGAAGGTCTGCATCCACTTACCCAGGAGATTGGGCTCTGCCAACAGATCGATTTCGAGGCACGACCTGAAGGTTTCCCCTGTCTAGCTGAACCGCTGGCGTCCGTCGCCGACCACCAGCGCGCAGCTGGCCACGGAGCAGACCGCGCTCACGAACTGGGGCTCACCTTGGGGCGCGCTCGTGAGCTGGGCTTTAGCTCCGCGATTGGATGACGCGTTGTCGGCCGCGCCGACCGCACATCCGGCTCGCAATGGAACATCTCATCGATACGTTCGAGATCATTTTCGGTAAAGTACACAAACTTGCCGATCTTCCCATGCGGCAGCTCCATGATGTGGGCCCGCAGCCAGTTCTCACTGACGCGCAATTCTCGGGCCGCCTCGGGGTATGTCATCCGCCCTTTGCGCTTAGGGTCGCAAGGCATCTTTTTTGAACGGCCGCCGATCAGGCAGCGACTGTAGGCCACCTTGGGTCCCTCAGAACTCATGCTTGCACCGCGCAATCTCAGAGCAGGCGGAGCCAATGCCGACGGGCTCAGCTCTCACCCGCCCAGTGTGACACCAGTTAGGCCGTCGCTAGGCAGCACCGTTCCGCCGAACCATCAACCTCGTCAGACAGGCAGAAGCTCGATGATGCGCGCAACGCGACCCCAGCCCGCTACCAGAGTCGCAGCGAGGACACTCGCTCCCAGAGTTAGCCACGGGCGCAGATCGTCGCCCACACCGATGACCGGCAGTACGCGTGCCGTGAGCACCGCCGCAACCATGGCTGCGACGATTGCCAGCGCGATATGAGCGGACTCGAGCCAGGTGTTGCGCAAGCGGGACACAGGCCGTACCTCCTGTAGCCGCTCGCTAGACAGAAGGGCTGCCTGCTGACCACACAAGTGATTCTCAGCGATGGCCAACTGCAGACGCGCAAGCTCGGTGAGCGCACGCGCCGGAGCCACATCCACTTGATGCAGCGCGACCCGTTGCGCACCGGCGACGAGCGCGGCATGCCGCTTGATCGGTCGAAGTCTGGAAGAACGCCGCGGGACCGAACGCGCGATGGTGTGCACCTGAAAGAGGCGCTGCTCGACAAGTCTGCAGCTTCGGTCTACATTCCGGAGCGCTTTGGCCTTCGCCCTTCCCCGAGGCGCTGCGCTTGCCTCGGCGCCGGCGATGACAGCATCGATCACCGCTCGGACCAATCGATATTGCGCAGTCGAACTCCACCGCATCGCATGCAATACAGGCACGAAAATCACCCCGAACATGATCACCAGAATGACCATCCAGTCACCAAAGCCCATGGCCACTTGGTTCTCCGGTTTACCCATCCACCGGTAGTGCTCCACTGCTTTGATGCCCCATGCCCAGTGCAGCCACGCAACTCCAGATTCCACTAGCGCGAGTGAGACTCGGACGGCTGCCCATACGGCGAACCAACCGCATATGACGGCCAGCGCACAAGCTCCATAACGAGGGCGCCAGGATCCGAGAACGCCGTGTACTCCCGGTGCCTCAGCAACCGGAATGCCCAACGACTCCATGGCCGCATCCAGCTCGCTCCTCCGAGTCCCGGCCCAGCCCCATCTCTGGCTGGATCTCCTCTGCCAGAGCCTGTGGCGAGCCCAGAGCCGGATGGCCCAATGCTCCAGTCGTAAGTCCCACGCCGCCATAGAAGTCCCCCAGCCCAGTCCGCTTTACATGGTGTGGAGCCGCATTATGGGGCATCCGATGCCCCCGCCACTGCGAGTTTCTACAGCACGGTCGAGCGCGCGCTTGGTTGCATCTCGGGTTGCGTTCACCGACGTACGACGCCGTTCGCGGACCACACCAGTCACGGTCGTACCGCAGGTCAGGACGCTCCCGCACACCCTAGAACCCCTAAACGGACATTTTGGAAAGCGCGCTGGGCCCCCACGAGGAGCCAGTGCATGCCGGACGTAACGTGCGCGAGATCAGGGCGGTGGGGCGCGAGTTCCGGTGGAACGGGACGACGACGCACTCCCGGCGCGCCCGCCGCAAGAGGCTCACCCGACACGCAAACTTGCTGCTGCAACCACAACGGTCCACGCCGATCCTGCAGGTGGCCGCTCCCCATTGGGAGAAATCCGGGAGATGATCTTCCAGCCGAGGCCCACCGAGCCCACGCGAGGCCACTCCGCACCATGCGTCTGACCAGCACAGATACCTATCACTACCGGTCGTGATCCTGCCCGAACCTCATTCGGGACGAAGAGGTCGTGGGTTCAAATCCCGCCACCCCGACAGCCAAAGCAGCAGATCAGGGCCACCGACTCACGTGAGTCGGTGGCCCTGATTCGTTGTGCGTGTCTATTTGCGTGACTACCGCGCCGCGAGGAGCGAGGGGTCTCGAAGATTCACTCATGGCGACGCCCCGCCCCTCGGTTGGAGGCCGCACCCGAGCGCATCGGGGTGGTACTCGACCTGGGCGGCGAGGGGACGTGCGTCCGGTGCTGTCGTCCCGGTACGTGCCAGCAAGGCGGCACCCTACGGGCCGGTCCTCACCTTCACGTCCGCCTCCTGGGGCGCGTTCGTCGCGGACGTCAAGGGCGGCCCAGTGGGCTGACGTTCGGGTGGGAAGTGGAGAGGCGGGGCCGGTGGCGCCCACGTGCGCGGTCGGCCCCGCGCCCGCATACCCGGCCGCCGGGCGGCGCACCGGGACCCCGTGCGCCGGGGTCCGGTGCGTCGCCGATTTCCTGAAAGGACCGGGGGAAAGAACTCCTACCCGCCCGCCCTCCCCGCGCGTGCGCGGCGCCTCACTCGTACGGGTGAGGGGCTTGCACGGCGCTCGCGGAGACGGTTACGTTCGCCGCGACAACCGCACACAGAACGGCCCCCGCCGGGACGGCAATCCCGGACGAGGGCCTGACCAACCAGGAAGCAAACCCTTCCCGATGGCTGACACGCAGTTTAACGCGCCCTCTTGCGCCCCTTCCGGGGCTTCTCCGGCCTCCGCGGCCCCCGTCGAGGCCGCCCCCGCCCCCGTTTTCGAGGCCGCCCCAGCGCCGCACCACGCCTCCGAGGTTCCCGCCGACTCATCTCCCGGCCCCAGCGTCCCCGCCGACGCGCACCACGCCTCCGACACCCCCGACGGCTCTCACCCCGGCTCCGGGGTTCTCCACGTCCGCACCCGGCTCACCACCGGCTTCACGGTCCTCGCCAATGCCCTTCTCCAACGGCGCGGCAGTGCCGTCACGGTCGGCGTCGCGGCGTACATCCTCTCGCTGCCCGACGGCGCCCCCGTGACCATCGACGCGCTCCGTGCCCACTTCACCGAGGGCGAGGTCCTCATCTCCCGGGCGCTGCGCGAGCTGGAGGCGGCGGGCTACCTGGAGCGGCGGCGCGTGCGGCTCGCGTCGGGGAGGTTCCGTACGTGCACGTACCTGCACGACGTGCCGGTCGGCCGCAGGGGCGGGGCACTGCGCGAGGTGCGGCACGGGGACGGTGCACAGCAGCGCGCGGCCGGACGGCCGGCCCGGCACGAGGGACGAGTCCGGACGCGTACCGGCGAGTCGGCGCCCCTCGCCGCAGCGGTCCCTTCCCGGGTCCATGAGAGCGGGGCTCGCACCGCCGCCGTCCCCCGGCAGCCGTCCGACCCTCGTGAACGTGAACCCGTGCCGCTCGCCGCCGTCGATCCCCGCGCTCTCCTCGTGCTCGCCTCGCTCCGGCGCCGCGATCCGCGCCTCGTGCTCTCCGAGCGCGACGCGGCGGACCTGAGCCCCGCCATCGGCCGCTGGCTCGCTTCAGGACTCAGCGCGCGCCGGATCGCGGATGTCCTCACCGCACGCCTCCCCGATCATTTCGTCAGCCGTCCCGCCGCGCTCCTCGCCTTCCGTCTCAGGGACACCCCGCTGTCCGCGCCGCCCGAGTCCAAGCCCTCCGCCGCAGCCCCCGCGCCGCCCGCCGTCCACCCGTTCCACACCTGTGACGGCTGCGAGCGCGTCTTCCGCTCACCGGACCCGGGGCGCTGTCGCGACTGCCGCTCGGGGGCGCGGGAGGGCAGCGCTTTCATCGCGTCCCCGGCCGCTTTCTCGCGCGGCACGCGGGGGGTGGGTGCCCGGGAGGTGGCGAGATCTCTGACGGGTCGCACGGTGCTCCCGTAGCCTCCGCGCATGACCTTTCCGCCGCCCCGTGCGCTCACGTCCGCAGAGAAGACCGTCGCGTCGGCGGTGGCGCCCGAGGGGGGTGCCGCTGTGCGGGGGTCGTACGACGCCGTGGCGGAGAGTTATGCGGAGTTGGTGGGGCGGGGGATGGAGGACGAAGCCGTCTGGTAGCGCGGGGTGTTGCGGGTCTTCGTGGAGTCGTTGGCGCCGGGTGTGGTCGTCGGGGATCTCGGGTGCGGGACCGGGCGCGTCGCGGGGTATGTGCGGGGGCTCGGGGCTTCGGTGGTGGGGGTGGACATCTCGCCGGGGATGCTGCGGGTCGCGGCGCGTGATCACGCTCAAGTGGGCTTCGCAGCGGGGGACATGGCTCGGTTGCCGCTCGCGTCCGGTGTGCTCGGCGGGGCGCTCGCCTGGTACTCGACCGTGCACTCCTCCGATGGGCAAGTGGACGCGATGGCGGCGGAGTTCGCGCGGGTGCTCGCGCCCGGGGGTGTGCTGTGCGTCGCGTTCAAGGTGGGGCCGGACGGCTCGGCTCCGGCGTCCTGGCTCCGGCACGCGTACGGGCATGCGGTGCAACTGCCGGTGTATCGGCGGCCCGTGGACGACATGAGCGCGATACTCGGTCGGCACGGGCTCGTGGAGACGGCGCGCGTGGTGCGGCAGCCGGTGGGGCGACACGAACCGACCCCGCAGGGATTCGTACTGCTCCGTCGCGCCGCCTGAGTGGCACTATCGGCGCCATGAGCGATACGGAGTGGCCGAAACTGACAGTGGTGCGCGGGGACCTCACCCGCCAGGACGTGGACGCGCTGGTGAACGCGGCGAATTCGTCGCTCCAGGGCGGCGGGGGTGTGGACGGGGCCCTGCACCGCGCCGCCGGGCCCGAACTCGCCCGCGCCGGGCGGGACCTCGCGCCGTGCCGGCCCGGTGATGCCAAAGCGACCCCCGCCTTCCGCCTCTCGCCGCCGGTCCGCCACGTGATCCACACCGTGGGCCCCGTCTGGCGCGGCGGCGGCAACGGCGAACGCGAGACGCTCGCCTCCTGCTACCGCCGCTGCCTGGAGGTCGCCGACGAACTGGGCGACGTCACGAGCCTCGCCTTCCCGTCCCTCTCGACGGGCATCTACGGCTTCCCGGCGGACGAGGCCGCCACGATCGCGGTCCGCACGCTCCGCACCACGCCGACACGGGTCACCGAAATCCGGCTCGTGGGGTTCGACGAGCGGGGGTACGACGTGCTGCGGGCCGCGGTGGCGGAGGGCTGAGCGCGCGGGCGGAGGGGGGCGGCTGCCCGGCCACGCCTCGCAACGGTCACACGCGTCCGGAGAGTCCCCGTTCACGGGTCGTTTCGGTCGCTCGTGTCCGGAGGGGTCCGTTCACGCGTCGTTTCGGTCGCTCGCGCCCAGGGGTGACGGGCCCCCGTGGAGGATGTGCAGGCTCGTGACCGCGCGGGTCAGGGCGACGTAGAGGAGCTGGTCGCCGCGCGGGGTGCTCGCGCGGACGGCGGCGGGGTCGTGGAGGACGACGTGGTCGAACTCCAGGCCCTTGGCGAGGCACGCGGGGACGACGGTGAGGCGGTCCGTGGGCGCCAGGCCGTGCGCGTCGAGCATCGCCCGTACGGGAAGCTCTTCCGCGCACAACACCGCGACTGTTCCCGGGCGTTCGAGGGCCCGGCGGACGGCGGCGGCGAGCGTGGCGGGGTCCGTCGCGCGGGTCGTGGCGAGGGCGGTGGGCTCGGCGCGCAGCGAGCGGGGCGGGCGCAGGGTGGGGGCGATGCGCGGGAGGAGGCGGCTCGCGAGGTCGAGGACGGGCGCGGGGACGCGGTAACCCGTGGTCAGTTCGGTGTACGCGGTGGCGGGGCGGCCCAAGTGGGCGAGATGCGTGGGCCAGTCGCGGGCCGCCCACGGCGTCGTGCCCTGCGCGAGGTCGCCGAGGACCGTGAGGGACCCCGCCGCGCCGAGGCGGCGCGCGACGGCGCGGCACTCCATCGGGGAGAGGTCCTGCGCCTCGTCGACGACGATGTGCCCGAAGACGGGCGGGTGCGCGAGCAGTCCGGCGGCCTCGTCGAGGAGGACGAGGTCGGCGGCGGTACGGGCCCGGCTCGTGGCCGGTCGGCGCAGCGCCTCGCACGCGTCGGCGTCGAGCAACCCGGCGGCGTACAGCTCCGGTCGGGCCAGCGCGGCGCGCAGCACGTCCTCCGGCCGGGCCTGCGGCCACAGCGTGTCGAGGAGCGTGCGAACGGGGCGGCCGTGCGCGACGCGGCGCTCCCACGCGGCGGTACGGGGACCGGCGCGGCGTTCGGCGCGGGCGCGGACGAGTGCGAGGAGCCGGGCGCGGAAGCGCTCGCGGCCCGCGCGGTAGGGGAGGGTGCCGTCGCCGACGGCGGTACGGATCGGGGCGAGCGCCTCGCGGACGGCCTCGGCGTCCACGCGCCACAGCGCGGAGCCGTCGGGGACGGTGAGCGAGGCGTCGGCGTCCCCGGGGGCGGCGGTGAGGGCGTGGAGGGCGCGGTGCAGGACGGTGGCGAGGCGGGGATCGTGCTTGAGGCGGGCGGCGGGTGCGGGGTCCGTCGTGCGGGCGGGGCCGTGGTCGAGGAGGGCGGTGAGAGTGGACTGGCGGACCCCCGATTCACCGAGGGCGGGCAGGACTTCGGCGATGTGGCGGAGGAAGGCGGGGTTCGGGCCGAGGACGAGGACGCCCGCGCGGCTCAGGCGGCGGGGGTGCGCGTAGAGGAGGTACGCGACGCGGTGCAGGCCGACCGCCGTCTTGCCCGTGCCCGGGGCGCCCTGCACGCAGACCGAGACGTCGAGCGGGGCCCGTACCAGCGCGTCCTGCTCGGGCTGGAGCGTCGCGGCGATGTCGCGGAGCGGGCCACTGCGGGGACGCTCGATCTCGGCGAGGAGGAGGGGGCTCGTGGGGGCGGCGGAGGTGTCGGCCGAGGCTCCGGCGGCAGAGGTTTCGGCCGAGGCTCCGGCGGCACCGGGCACCTCGGCGGGGGCGGAGGCACCGGGGCCTTCGGCGGGGGCGGGGGCCTCGGCGGGCTCGGAGGCTTGCGGCGACTCGGGGTACTCGTCCTCGTACGCGGTGAGGGCGTCGTCCGCGCCGTCCGCTCCCGGGGCCCAGCCGAAGCGGCGGCGACGTGCGAGGCCGTAGGGCTCCGCGGGGCTCGCGCGGTAGAAGGCGCGCGCGACGGGCGCGCGCCAGTCGACGACGAGCGGGGGCACGGTGGGGTCCTCGGAGACGCGGCGGCGGCCGAGATGGTAGCGCTGCCCGGCGTGCTCGCCCGCGCGGGCGGACTCCGGGACGAAGTCGATACGGGCGAAGAAGAGCGGGCCCGGGGGGAGTTCGTCCAGGTCCCGCGCGTGACCGCGCAGGGCGCGGCCGAGCACCTCGGCGTCGGCGCCCGAGGCGGAGACGGTCGCGCCGCTGAGGACGTGGTCGTGGGCGGCCTCGCGTGCGGCCTCGACAGCGGCGCGGCAACGGGCGTGGTGGGCGCGGGCGGCGCGGAGGGGGGCGGGGGCTTCGGGCTCGGCGGGGGTGGCGGCGGTGGGGGCCGGGGCGGGCGAGACCGAGGGTGGGACCGGGGTCGGGGACGGGCCGCACGTGGTGGACGGGGTGGGCATGCCGGACGAGGTGGGCGAGGCGTCGGCGGAGGGAGGCTTCGGCGTCATACCTCCGAGCCTAAAGCAACCCAGTTACATTTGTAACTCGGTTAAACACGTAGTGCCCTGCTCAGCGCTCCCCCAGCGCCGTCGCGAGTCCCGTGAAGCCCTCCTCGGCCTCGTGCGCGGCGGTCGGGTAGAGGGCGTCGGCCGTGGCCCCGGCCGCGATGCGGCGCCAGTTCTCCATGGCGAGGACGCGCTGGACGGCGACGATCTGGGCGGCGGCGAGCCGGTGCGCGAGCGGCGGGAGGTCCGCGTCCGGCGCGGGGGGTCCGGCGAGGGCGCGGGCGAGGGCCGTTTCGGAGCGGTGGGTGTAGGCGTGGAGACGCGCGAGGAGGGACGGCGTGCCGTAGAGGAGGCGGTGGTAGGCGAGGACGGCGGGCACGTCGTTGAGGCCGGTCACGGGGTCGCGGCGGTCGAGCCCCGTACGGAAGTGGGCCGCCAGGGCGGCGACCGGGGGGCGGCGCTCGGCGCGGGCCTCGGTCACGACGCGGGCGGGCTCGTCCTCGTGATCGGCGAAACGGTGGAGGACGAGGTCCTCCTTGGTGGGGAAGTACCGGAAAAGCGTCGGCTTCGAGACGCCCGCGACGGCGGCGATCTCGGCGACGGGCACCGCGTCGAAGCCGCGTGCGAGGAAGAGGGCGATGGCGGTCTCGGAGACGTGCCGGTAGGTCTGGAGGCGCTTGCGTTCACGCAGGCCGGGCGGCCGGTCCGCGCCCCCCGCACCGCCGTTGCCCGCGCCCTGACCCGCCCCGCTCCTCGCTCGCACCCGGCCATCCTAGGCAGGCGGGAGGGGCGGGCGGGGCGCAGCCGTTCGTCGCTGTCCGCCGCCGTACGAGAGGGGGGCGGGCGAACCCGGGCCGGAGGCGGGGGGGGCCGGGGCCCTCCCAGGGTGGCTCCCCGACGGACCCGGGCTGATAGCCTCCCCTCTTCGCCGGGCCACCGGCCGGAGTCCGCAGGCAGGCCGCCATGCACCCGTACCGGCACGCGCTCCTCAGCGCGCTCGACGCCCTCGACGCCGCCTTCGCGGCGGAACCCGCCTTCCCTGTCACGGGTTGCGCGTACTGCTGGGGCGAGGAGCACTTCGCCGAGCTGTCCGGGCCGCTCGACGCGCTCTCCGAGGAGACGATCCTGGGCGTCGCCATGGAGGTCTCCGATCACTGGAACGACTTCCCGCGCCTGTACCGACGGCTGACGCCACTCCTCGTCCGGCGCGCCGTCCTGGGCGGTGAGCACGGCGTGCCGGCCGATGTCGTGGCGTCCCGCTTGCGGGAGGCGGGGTGCCTGGGGTGGGCCCCGGGGCTGACGGACGTGCTGCGGGCGGTGGGGGTCACGTGGTGGCGGGCGGTGCTCCACGGCGAGGTCCGCGGCGCGGGCGGGAACCCGGACGCGGGAGAGGCGCTCGGCGTGCTCACGGTCGCGAGCGGCACGGTACGACCGTGGCTCGGCATCTGGGCGGCGACCCGGACTCCGTACGCGGACGCCCTCCTGGCGGAGTACGTCGCCCAACTCCCCTCCTCAGTGGACGATCTGGGCAACGGCTGGTGGGACGACGATCCGCGTCACGACCCGCGACGCGAGGTCGCGACCTGGCTGCTCCGCGACGTGCGGGACCGGCTGAACGGCCTCACGCCCGACGACGTCATGGCGCTCGACGAGGTGCGCTGCACGTTCTGAGGCGGCGGGGCGGCGCGGAGCTGGTGGGCCCGGACTCAGGGAGCCGCGCCGAGCCGGTGGGCCGGGACTCAGGGAGCCGCTCCGACCGCCCCTCCGAGCGCCGCGAGAGAGGCCCGCGCCGCAGCCAGCGTGCGGCCGTAACGGCGCACCGCGCGGCGGACGTTGGGGGCGTCGAGCGCCGTACCGGTGACGATGCGGTCGAGGTCCAGGTACGCGCTGCGGAGGCGTTCGAGGTGGGCGTAGACGGGGGCGTCGCGCTCCCAGCCCGTTGTGCGGTCCTGGGCGAGCGCGCGGCTCCAGCGGTCGAGCATGCGGCTGCGCAGCGAGGGGCGGGCCGGGGCGAGGTGGAGGTGGCGGACCAGCTCGTACAGGGGGTCACCCGTCAGGGCCAACTCCCAGTCGATCAGAGCGAGATCGTCGCCGGGCAGGCGGACGATGTTCCAGGGGTTGAGGTCGCCGTGAAGGAGGCCGGGGGTGCGCGGTGTGACGGTGAGCGGAGCGAGCAGCTCTTCGAGCGCCGCCGGGCCGGGCAGGCCGCTCGCGGTGGCGCGGGCGAGGACCGGGGCGGGCAGCGAGGTCACGAGGCGGACGAGTTCGGCGCGCAGCCAGGCGAAGAACTCCGGTCGCCCTGCGGCCGGTTCGAGGTGGGAGCAGTCCACGCGACTGAGCGCGGCGAGCTGGTCGACGAGGGCGTCCGCCTCGCGCACGCGCAGCCCGTTGACCGGGTGGCGGGGGGTGAGCCGGTCGGGCGTGACGCGCGCGGGGGCGGGCAGCGGGCCCTCGTACGTGTGGAGCGAGAAGGAGCCCTCCGCGTCGCGGCCGAGCGCGAGGACGCGGGGGACGCGCGGGGCGTCGGGCGCTCCGCCCTCGTACGTCGCGTGGATCGCCTCCAGGACGCTGTGCTCGCTGTAGAAGCCGCGCTCCCTGCGGACGGCGACAGCGGGGGCGAACCTCCGTACGACGACCGCGCGTTGCCAGACGGGAAGCCACACGACGACGTTGCGGTGCGCGGTGCCGCTCAGGACGCGGACACGCGCCGGGTCGGCGGTACGGGCCGCCGCGAGCGCCTCCGTGACGGCGGCGACCGGGAACTCCGGTCCCAGCGGCACACGTTCGTCCGGCGTCCAGCCGAACCGGCTCGCGGACGACGGCGGTACGGGGCGATGACGACCGGTGCCCGCGACGTGGGCGCCCGCCGCCTGCGCCCCGGCGGCGTGGGCGACCCCGCAGGCGATGGCGTGCAGGCGCGGAGCGGTCCCGTGGTGGGCGGCACGGAGGCCGTGCGGCTCGTAACTCCCGTGTGACGCACCGTGCGTGGCGCCGTGCGCGCCCTCACGCCCGCCGCCCTCGCCGCCACCCGGCTCCTTGCCCTGCCAACCGGACCTCACGGTGCGCACGTGCCACTCCCGAACCGGCCCCGCCCTCCGGGGCTCTGCTCGCTCACCGTAACGGGGCGGAAGAGGTGCCTCCGCTCGCGGGGCCGCGAAGAAACGATTCAGCGGACGGCAGTACGAGTCCCCGCGCGGCGCGCCTCATTTCGCCACCCGCCCGCCACCCCCGCACGCAAGCCCGCGCCACCCATTGCGCCAGGTCAGGGGTGGGAGTGGAGGGTGGCTGGACGGGGGCGGGCGGAGGGGACGCATCGGGTTCCGGTCAGGGGTGGTGGACGGGTGCGGGAGGGGTGACAGGGCGGGGGCTGTTCTTCGTACGGGACGTTGTGCGTCGGCGACAGGAAGTGACGGGGGGCGGGTGCGGGGAAGGGGGGAGAGGCCGCGCGGGGGCGTGGGGGCGGGAGCGAGCGGGGCGGGCGGGCAGGAAGGCGGGCGAAGGCGAGTGGGGTTGGGTGGCGGCGGGCTCGTTCGTCACAGGGGGCGACGGGTGTACCCGGCAGGCACCGCCTGCACCGGGTACGTCTCGCTGCCGCACGGGGCAGGCACTGTCGGCCTTCGGCTACGCCCCGCCGCACCCCCGGCCGCCCCCTCACCGCCCGACCGGCGGGACGCGTCCGAGCGGACCCCGGCCAACCGTCCCGCCGCCCCTCCGCTCCCCCTCCCCCCTACAGCACCTCCGCGTACGACGCCACCACGTGCTTCGCCCCGGCCGCGCACAACTCCGCTCGCCGGGACGGGCGTTCGGCGTAGCCCAGGAAAGGGATACCGGCGGCTCGGGCCGCCTTCGCGTCGCCCGGCTCGTCGCCGATCATGAGCGTCGCGCGGGGGTCGGCGTCGAGGGACCTGACCGCCTCGGTCAGGCAGTACGGGTCGGGTTTGAGGCGGAGCGGGAGGCTCCTGCCGTGGTAGTGGTCGGCGAAGTAGCCGTCGAGGTGCTGGAGTTCGAGGTAGCGGCGGGCGGCGAGCGGGGAGTTGTTGGTCGTCACGGCGAAGCGGCGGCCCGCCTCGTACCACGTGTGCAGGAGTTCGGCGAGGTGCGGGGTCGGGCGGGCGCTCTCGACCGCCTTCAACTCCTCCTGCGTCAGGAGGGATTCGAGGGCGCGGACGGTGCCGCCCTCCGTGTCCCGCGTGCCGACGGCGCGCAGGAGGGCCTGCGGGTTCTTGCTGAGCGCGGCGCCCGCCGCGAGCGCGCGGCCGCCGGGGCGCGCGTCGAGCCAGCTCGCCATCCGGCGGGCGATGCCGCGCGCGGGGTGCCCGGCGAAGAGGCGGCACACGGGTCCGTCGAAGTCGAAGAGCACCCAGCGGGTGCGGTCGAGCAGTTCGGTGAGGGGTTCGGCGGGGGTCTCGGCGCGGAGGGCGGGCACGGCCGGCCCGGACTCCGGTCCGGGCCGGGGCCCCGACTCCCGTGCGAAGCAGGCGTGTTCCGGTTCCGTGTGCGTCCTGGTTGTCGTCACCCGTCGAGTTTCAGCTCCTCGCTGATGGTCTGCCAGAGGCCCTCGAACCAGCGGGCGGACTGCGCGACGAAGACCTCGTCGCGCGGACCGTGCGTGACGTCGTACGGAAAGAGCTGGGCGCGCGGTCCCCAGGTGTCGATCATCTCGGGGACGTCCTCGCCGTTCTCGTCGGTCCGTCTCACGAGGTAGTACGCGAAGAGGGCTTCGCTCCCGTTGAGGACGTACAGCTTCACGGGCGGGGTGAAGGGGACCGTGCGGAAGGCGACGGACACCTTCGTGCCGTGGGACTGCCGCAGCCCGGTGAGCGTCCGGCTCAGGACGCGTACCTGCGAGTCGCGCATCTCCAGCCAGCGGCGGTGGACGGCCGCCGCCTCGACGGGCTCGCCCGAGGCCGCGACGGGGAAGGCCAGGTCGATGCTGCGGCTGGGCAGCAGGATGCGCACGTCGACGGACTCGGGCCGCAGGCTCCCGCTGTGCACGCCGATGACGGCCTCGCTCACGGCGGGGATGAGGGATTCGGCGGTGAGGCAGAGGGCGTCGATCCGCACCTCGGGCGCGGCGAACGCCCGTACGAGGCGGGGGCCGAGCGCGACGAGCGTGGGGCGCGGTTCGGGGGTGCCGCCGCCCGCGCGCTCGCCGTCGTGGCCGGGCTGCGCGACGCGCGGCGGGACGCCCTTCGTGGAGTGGCTGAGCAGGCCCTCGGCGCGCAGCGCTTGGAGCGCCTGGCGCACCCGGCCGCGCTCGACGCCGAACTCCTGCGACAGCTCCGCCTGGGTGGGGATGCGGTCGCCCGCCTTGAGCACGCCGCGCGCGATGCGGTCGCGAAGGGCGGCGGCGATGGCGGCGGGGGTGGGGGGCAGGGGGTGCGGCGGGGACGACGGGGCGCCGAACGGTGCGGGCGCCGCTGACGGCGGGGGCGCGGGGACGGGGCCCGCTGACGGTGCGGGCGCGGGGGCGGGGGCCGCTGATGGTGCGGGCGCCGGTATCGGGGCGGGTGCGGGCGCGGCGGAGGGGCCCTCGGCGGTCCGGCCGGGGCTCGGGGCCGGGCCCGGGGACTCGACGGGGTTCTCCTCGCTCACGTCATCACCGTACAACTTCATGCCACCTCAGGGGAGTTGTCGGCAGATGAGCGGAAAGTACGGGCCAACAGCACACAACCGGACCGCAACCAGAACCTTCTTTCCGCCAACTCCGTCCCGCACACCCGCTCCGGGCGCCCGGCCGGGCCCGCAAGTCCCGCGTCCCGCCCCTCACGTGAGCCGCAGCGGCGCGCTGATCGTGTTCCACAGGCCGTCGAACCACGCGGCGGACTGGCTGACGAAGGCGGCGTCGCGCGGGCCCGCGTCCTGGTCGAAGGCGAAGAGCACCGCCTCCGTGCCCTCGGCGTCGAAGGTCTCGACGTGCGCGGGCCCGTAGTCCGCGCCGCGCCGCACGGGGGTGTAGTACGCGAACAGCGCCTCCTCCTCGTTGAGGAGGTAGAGCTTCACGGGCGGCGTGAAGGGGATCGCGCGGTACTCGACGTGGACGTCCATGCCGTGCGAGGAGCGCAGGGCGAGCAGGTTGTGGGCGAGGACCTTGCCCTGGGCGTTGCGCTGCGCGAGCCAGTGGCGGTGGACGACGTCGCTGTCCCGCGCGGCGCTCCCCGCCGGGCCGCCGCCCGGGTCCACCGCGGCCGGGAAGGCGAGCCCTATGGCGCGGTCGGGGAGGAGGACACGCAGGTCGACGCGGTCCGGCTTCAGTTCGCCCGCGTGGATCTGGCGCAGGGGTTCGCCCATGGCGAGGGTGAGCGAGACGGAGGTGAGGCACAGCGCCCGGATCTCGACTTGCGGCTGTTCGAAGGCCGTGGCGATACGGGGGCCGAGCGCCGCGGTCGTGGAGCGCGGGAGCTGGCCGGGGCCGCCGCGCCCGCGCGCGGCGTGGTCGGCGACGGCCGGGGGCGCGCCCTTGGTGGCGTGGGTGAGGAGGCGTTCGGCGCGCAGGACGCGCAGGGCCTCGCGCACGGTGCCGCGCTCGACGCCGAACTCCGCGGCGAGCCGGGCCTGCGTGGGCATCCGGTCGCCAGGGCGCAGCGCCCCGGACCTGATCCGGGCGCGCAGTTCGTCGGCCACCTCGCGGTGACTCGGCCGCGGCCGGGTGCTCCCGTGCGGAGCGCTCGCGCCGTGGGCACGGTCCGTACTCACAAGCTCACCCTACAACTTCACGCCAAGTTGAGGGAGTTGCCGGTTCGCTGGTCACCGGGCGCGACCAAGCGGGGACGGGTGGGCGGGTTTGGTCGCCAAGTGAGGGGTTGGTCGGGGGCGTGGACAGCGGTGACGCGGCCAGGGGTGGTGGCGGCATCGGGCCGCCCCGTACTCGTACGCTCGCAGCATGAGCAGCGAAGCGAACACCCCCACCGGGCCCGCCGCGCCCGCCCCCGCGCGCCGGATCGATGTCCTCGACGTCCTCGACGAGGAGCAGGCCACCGCCGTCGGCGAGCTGATCGCCGCGGGCGCGCGCGAGGACGGGCAGTACGCCGTCTCCGAGCAGGGCCGGCTGCATCTGCGCGGCGGCGAGCGCCCCGGCGTACGGCACGTGCTGCTGCGCCTGCCGGACGGCACCCTCGCCGGGTACGCGCAGCTCGACGGCTCCGACCCCGTCGAGTCGCCGGCCGCCGAACTCCTCGTCGCGCCCGGTCTGCGCGCGCGGGGCCACGGCCGGGCGCTGGGCGAGGAGCTGCTGCGGCTCACGGGGCGGCGGCTGCGGATCTGGGCGCACGGCGGGCACCCGGCGGCGCGGCACCTCGCGCGGGTGCTCAAGCTGCACCTCTTCCGCGAGCTGCGCCAGCTGCGCCGCCCGCTCACGGACCTCGACCTGCCGGAGCCCGTGTGGCCGGAGGGGATCGCGGTGCGGGCGTTCGTGCCGGGGCAGGACGAGGAGGCGTGGCTGGAGCTGAACGCCGCCGCGTTCGCCCACCACCCGGAGCAGGGCGGCATGACGCCGCGCGACCTCGCCGACCGCGAGGCGGAGCCGTGGTTCGACCCGGAGGGCTTCTTCCTCGCGGTGCGCGAGGACGGCGGCGAGCTGGTCGGCTTCCACTGGACGAAGGTGCACGCGGCGGAGGAACTCGGCGAGGTCTACGTGGTCGGGGTCCGCCCCGGCGCCCAGGGCGGCGGCCTCGGCCGCGCCCTGACCACGACGGGCCTGCGCCACCTCGCCTCCCGCGGCCTGCCGACCGGAATGCTCTACGTGGACGCGGACAACGTCCCGGCGGTGACGGTCTACGAACGCCTCGGCTTCACGACGTACGAGACGGACTTGATGTACCGCACGGAGAACTGAGCGGAGGCGGTCCGGGGCGGAAGGCCGGACCACGCGCGAGTGCCGTTCAGGACACCTCGCAGCCGCCTCCCGCCCCGCCCCCGCCGCCCGCCGTCCAGCTCAGCTCCGTGTACACCGCGTTGTGGTCGGAGCGCCTGGCGTGGACCTCCGCCCAGCGGGCGTCCTCCTCGGCCTGGCTCGTCACGACGCGCGGCTCCCCCCGGTCCTTGTAGACCTGGCCCGCGCCGGGGACACAGTGCAGCCCGCTGCCGAAGTAGACGTGGTCGATGGGCAGGTTCCCCGCGCCCTCCGGCTCGCCGTACCAGACCGGGCTGTAGGCCGTGGTGAAGGTCTTCGCGTGCAGGGTGCTGGTCCGCCGGCCGGCCGGTACCGCGTCGGTGAGCGGGCCGGTGCGGGACGCGAAGGCGTCGTTCACGTGCGCGGCGGTCGCGTCCGTCCTCCGCGCGTTGAAGTCGCCGGCGACGACGGTACGGGTTCCCAGCGGAAGAGCCGCGCCGAGACCTGCCGCGAGCCGGTCGAGCTCACGGCCCTGCCGCTCCGCGTCCCCGTTGGCGAGGTGGACGTCGACCACCGTGGCGCGGTTGTTCGTCCCCTTGCGCGCGAACTGCGCCCAGGGGAAGACCTTCGACGCCGCGTCCGGTTCGCCGACTCCGACCGTCCCGCTGTCCGTCACGCTCAGGGTCGACGTGTTGTAGAGGATCCAGCGCTCGTCCTGCTTGGAGGCGATCTTGTACTCCTCGAAGATCGCCTCCAGCTTCTCGCCGTCCCCCGCCGTGCCGGTGCTCACCTCTTTGTAGTTCGCCTCCTGGAGCACCAGCACGTCCGGACGTCTTGACTGGCCGTCGCGGTTGACGACCCACTCCTGGATCTGGCGGAGACGGTCCTCGGTGCCCGCCAGTCCGTACGTCCCGGCGCACCGGGTGTTCATGCAGACGTTGTAGGTCAGGACTCGGAGGGTGTCGGGGTTCGGGTTGTTCGTGAAGCCGGCGGCGGAGGCCGGGCTCACGGCTCCGGCGGTGAGAACGAGCGCGGTGAGCGCGGAGATCGCCACGCCGGAGAACCTGGGTCTCCGGCGTGGCGGTCGGGCTGTGCGGAGCTGCGGGTGCGGCGTGTTCACGTCTGCGTGCCTCTCTCGGCGGGACTCCACCGGGTGGGCACGACGCTCCGGCCCCCTGGCCTGCCGCGAAGGCTAGCTCCTCGCCCGGTGCGCCGTCAGCGCCCAGATGACCCAGGCGTCGATCGCGATCGCGATGAGGGCCCAGACCGGGAAGTACGGGAGCCACAGGAAGTGGGCGACGATGCTCGCCGAGGCGACGAAGACGCCGACCACCCGGGCCCACAGGGCGTCGCGGAAGAGGCCGAGACCGACGAGGACCGCGACGATGCCGATGATGAGCAGCGCCCAGCCCCACCCCGTCGCCGACCAGCGGAAGACGTAGTCGTTGACGCGCGTGTAGACGTCGTCCTCGGCGATGCCGCTGATGCCTCTGAGAATGTCGAGCACCCCGTTGACGAGCAGCAGCACCGCGGCGAAGGCCGTGCCGCCCACCGCCCAGCCGCTCTCGGCCCGCCGCCGGTGCGCGTCGTCGTCACCCGGTACGTTGCCGTCCGGCGCGTGGCCGCCGGACGCGTTGCCGCCCGGCACGTCGCGGCCCGGGCCCGGAGGCCGGCCGGTGGCCGGGCCGGTGTCCTGGCCGGGCGTCTGATCGGGGTACGACATGGTGGCCTCCTCCGTCCCCCGCTGCGCGAGAACCTCTGGAGTCCACCCTCGGCCCGCACCCTGCCCGCCGCCACTCGGGCGGCTCGGGAGCGCGGAGGGTGCCACCCGTCGGGGCGCCGGTACGCGGCGAGTCCCCCGCACCGCCCCCTACGGCCGCAGCACCAGCTTCCCCACGTGGCCCCGCCGTTCCAGCTCCTCCTGCGCCCGCGCCGCGTCGGCCAGTCCGTACGAGGCCGCGATCACGGGGTGCACCGCGCCCTCGCGTGCGAGGTCCATCAGGAGGGCGAAGTGGGTGCGCGTGTGCATCGCGGAGCCGATGACCTGGGCGTTGTGGAGGTACAGGCGGCGTACGTCGAGCGTGACGGCCCAGCCCGCGAGGGCTCCGGCGACGACCCAGCGACCGCCCTCGCGCAGCAGCGGCAGGCCGTCGCCGAGCAGTTCGCCCGCGACGACGTCGAGCGCGACGTCGATGCCCTCGGGCGCCGCCTCGCGCAGCAGCGCGGTCACGTCCCCGGCGCGGTCCACGACCACGTCCGCGCCCGCCTCCCGTACCGCCGCGAGCTTCGCGCCGCTGCTCAGCGCGACGACCTTCGCGCCCCGCGCCCGTGCGAGCTGCACCGCGGCGAGGCCGACGCCGCCCGAGGCCCCCGTGACGAGGACCGTTTCGCCCCCGGCGAGCCGGCCGCGCTCGATCATGCCGAGCGCCGTGCCGTACGCGGTCGGCAGGCTCGCGAGCTGTTCGTCGTCGAGCGGCGAGTCCGTCACGTCGTGGACCTGCCCGGCCGGTGCCGTCACGTACTGGGCGTAGCCGCCGTCCCGTTCGCTCCCCATGAGGCCCACGGGGTGGGCGTCGGGCCCGTCGCCGTCGTAGAGCGCCGGGTCGACGACCACGCGGCGCCCGAGCAGCCCCTCGGCCGCGCCCGCGCCGAGCGCGGCGACCCGTCCCGCGACGTCGGCGCCCTGGATGCGCGGGAAGTCGAGCGGCCCGCGCCAGCCCGAGAGCGCCTCGGGGTCCTCGGGCGTGCCGTAGGCGCCCTGCCGCGTCCACAGGTCGGTGTTGTTGAGCGCCACCGCGCTCACCGCCACGAGCACCTCGCCCACGCCCGGCGCGGGGACGGGCATCTCGGCGAGCCGCATGACCTCCGGTCCGCCGTGCCCGGTGATCCGTACCGCGCGCATGGTCTTCGCCGCAGCCATCGTGTCGCCCTCCTCGCAGGTATACTGATCTGTGTACTTGCGCCACCGTACACCGATCAGTGAAGGAGCGCGCGTGCCGGAGAACCCGCACCCCCCGGCGGACCCCGCGTCCCCGCCGCCGGGCCCCGCCCCACAGGCGGACGCCCCCGCCTTGCCTCCGGACGCCCCCGCCTCGCAGGCGGGCTCCCCGGCGTCCCCCGCGGAGCCGGAGCGTCCCCTCTCCCCCGCGGGGCGCCGTGTCGTGGCGGCGGCCGAGGAGCTGTTCTACGCGCACGGCATCACGGCCGTCGGCGTGGACCTCATAGCCGAGCGCTCCGGCGTCACCAAGCGCACGCTGTACAACCAGTTCGGCTCGAAGGACCGGCTCGTCGCCGCGTACCTCGCCGCCCGCGACGCCCGCTGGCGCGCGCTCGTACGCGCCGAGGTGGACGCCGTACGCGGCACGGACCCCGTCGCCGCCGTCACCGCGCCCTTCACCGCGCTGCGCGAGTGGAGCCGCGCGGACGCGGCGCGCGGCTGCGCCTTCATCAACGCGCTCGCCGAACTCCCCGACCCCGCCCACCCCGCGCACCGCGTCGCCGCCGGACAGAAGCTGTGGCTGCGCGCCCTCTTCGCCCACCTCGCCACCGAGGCCGGCTGCCGCGCCCCCGACGCCCTCGCGACCCGCCTCCTCGTCCTCCACGAAGGCGCCCTCGCCACTCAGCCCCTCCCCCTCGACACGCTCGCGGAGACGACGGCACTGGCCGGGGAGCTGGTCCGGGCGGCGGCGAGGTGATCACCGGGAGGTGCGGTGAGCGCGGGGGAGCGAGCTGATCGCGGGGCCGGGCGCCGATCGCGCGGCGGCGAGCTGATCGCGGGGCGGGGCGGGCACGGTGGGGCCGGTACGGGAACGGGGCGCGACCCGCGTACGAACGTACGAGCCGCGCCCCAACCGGGTACGGCCGCACACGCGACCGCGACACCCGTACACGCCCCCCCGCACGCGCACCCGCACGCGCCGCCCCCGCCCCCGCACCGGCCCCGCTCCCCGCGCGCCCGCCCCGTACCGACCCCCTCCCCCGCACGCCCCTCGCCCGACCCCGGCAAACTCCGCGCCACGTGTACGTAACCCTTCATTCAGCAAGCCTTGCGACGCTCGCCGAATGCAGCCGCCCGCCCCGGAGCCCGGCTCCTCCGGCACGCCCCCCACACCGCCCGCGCCCGCCCCGGCCGAGAGCACCGAGGCCCGCGCGGTCGCCGAGGGCTCCCACGGCGCCCCCGGCACCCACCGCGCCAACGGCCACGACCCGCGCCCCGGCGCCCCGCGCCCCGCGTCCGCGCCCGGCGCGCCCTCTTCCCCGGGAACATCCCCGCTCAACGCGCCACAACCGCCGTTCAGGCGGAAGAATGACCCCATGACGCAGCCGAGCAGCAGCAGCCCCAGCGCCCCGGTCCCCGGTTCCGCCCCCTCCTCCCCCGACTCCGGCCGCGCCACCGACCCCGCCGGGACCGCCCGCGCCGAGACCGGCCGCGCCACCGTCGCCTCGCTGCCCGGCCACCGCTCCGCCCCCACCGGGCAGCCCCCGCACGGCAGCGCGCACGGCGGCACCGCGGGCACCGGTTCCGCTCTCGAACCCGACCTCGACGCCGACCTCGACGCCTACGAGGACCCCGAGGGCGTGGAGCTTCCCGCCGGCCGCTTCCTCGACCGCGAGCGCTCCTGGCTCGCCTTCAACGAGCGCGTCCTCGAACTCGCCGAGGACCCGCGCACCCCGCTGCTCGAACGTGCCAACTTCCTGGCGATCTTCGCGAGCAATCTGGACGAGTTCTTCATGGTCCGGGTCGCGGGCCTCAAGCGACGTATCGCGACAGGTGTCGCGACACGTTCGGCGTCCGGGCTGCTGCCGCGCGAAGTCCTGGAGCTGATCTGGACGCGCTCGCGCGAACTCATGGCGCGCCACGCGGCCTGCTTCCAGCAGGACGTGCTGCCCGCGCTCGCCGACGAGGGCGTGCAGCTCGTGCGCTGGGCGGAGCTGAGCGAGACCGAGCAGGCGCGGCTCTTCACGCTCTTCCGGCAGCAGATCTTCCCCGTCCTCACCCCTCTCGCGGTGGACCCGGCGCACCCCTTCCCGTACATCTCGGGGCTGAGCCTCAACCTCGCGGTGGTGGTGCGGAACCCGGTGAGCGGCCACCGCCACTTCGCGCGCGTCAAGGTCCCGCCGCTCCTGAGCCGCTTCCTGGAGGCCGCGCCCGACCGGTACGTCCCCATCGAGGACGTCATCGCGGCGCACCTGGAGGAACTGTTCCCGGGCATGGAGGTGCTCGCGCACCACAGCTTCCGGCTCACCCGCAACGAGGACCTGGAGGTCGAGGAGGACGACGCGGAGAACCTGCTCCAGGCGCTGGAGAAGGAGCTGATGCGCCGCAGGTTCGGGCCGCCGGTCCGTCTCGAGGTGGAGGAGTCGATCGACCCGTACATCCTCGACCTGCTCGTGCGCGAGCTGAAGATCTCGGACGTCGAGGTGTACCCGCTGCCGGGGCCGCTCGACCTCACGGGCCTCTTCGGGATCGCCTCGCTCGACCGTCCCGAGCTGAAGTTCCCGAAGTTCATCGCGGGCACGCACCGCGACCTCGCCGAGGTGGAGTCGGCGTCCGCGCCGGACATCTTCGCGGCGGTACGGGAACGGGACGTGCTGCTGCACCACCCGTACGACTCCTTCTCGACCTCGGTGCAGGCGTTCCTCGAACAGGCCGCCGCCGACCCGGACGTGCTCGCCATCAAGCAGACGCTGTACCGGACTTCGGGCGACTCGCCGATAGTGGACGCGCTCATCGACGCGGCCGAGTCGGGCAAGCAGGTGCTCGTCCTCGTCGAGATCAAGGCGCGCTTCGACGAACAGGCGAACATCAAGTGGGCGCGGAAGCTGGAGGAGGCCGGCTGCCACGTGGTCTACGGGCTCGTCGGCCTCAAGACCCACTGCAAGCTCTCGCTCGTCGTCCGCCAGGAGGGCGAGACGCTGCGCCGCTACTCCCACGTGGGGACGGGCAACTACCACCCGAAGACGGCCCGGCTCTACGAGGACCTCGGCCTTCTCACCGCCGACCCGCAGGTCGGCGCGGACCTCTCCGACCTCTTCAACCGGCTCTCGGGGTACTCGCGGCGCGAGACGTACCGCCGTCTCCTCGTCGCCCCGCGCTCGCTGCGCGACGGCCTGATCGAGCGCATCGAGAACGAGGTGCGCCACCACCGCGCGGGCCGTCCCGCGCACGTGCACTTCAAGGTCAACTCGATGGTGGACGAGGCGATCATCGACGCCTGCTACCGCGCCTCGATGGCGGGCGTCCCCGTCGACGTGTGGGTGCGGGGCATCTGCGCGATCCGCCCCGGGGTCCCCGGGCTCTCCGAGAACATCCGCGTCCGCTCGGTCCTCGGCCGCTTCCTGGAGCACTCGCGGGTCTTCGCCTTCGGCAACGGCGGCGAACCCGAAGTGTGGTTCGGCAGCGCCGACATGATGCACCGCAACCTGGACCGCCGGATCGAGGCGCTGGTACGGGTCTCGGACCCCGCCCACCGCGCGGCGCTCGCGCGCGTCCTGGAGACCGGCATGTCGGACTCGACGGCCTCGTGGCACCTCGGCCCCGACGGCGAGTGGAACCGGCACTCGACCGACGCGGACGGACAGCAACTTCCCAACGTGCAGGAACTGTTGATCGACGCGCGGAGGCGGAGGCGTGGCACCTCGACCCCCTGAGCAGGCCCGGCCGCAGGGCACGCCGGTCCGCGCCCCCCAGGGCCCCGGCGCGCCCGGAGCCCCCGGCTCGCCCGGCCACCCCGTCACGGCCTACCTCCAGGAGCAGGCCGCCGCGTTCCTCCGCGCCCTGCGCGCCCGCCGCGAGTCGGGCACCTCGGCGCCGGAGACGGAGGCGGCGGTGCACGCCCTGCGCGGCGCGGCGCACCGCGTGGAGGCGACCCTGCACACCTTCCGCCCGCTCCTGGAGGCGGAGTGGGCGGAGCACCTGCAAGGCGAACTCAACTGGCTGTCGGCGGTGCTGGGCAGCGAGTACGCGTGCGCGCACCGGCTCGGGCGGCTCCTCGGCGCGCTGCGGAGGCTGCGGGACGAGGAGGGGGCACGGGCCGCCGCCGTGCCCGCCCAGGGGCACCCGGAAGGGCCGCTCCCCATGGGCGCGGCACGCGCGGGCGCGCTCCTCGACCGGCAGTTGACCCTCGCCCGCAACCGCGCGCACTCGGCGGCGCTCGACGCGCTCGGCTCGGCGCGCTTCCACGCGGTCGCGGACGCGGTCGCGGTCCTCGCGAGCGAGGTCCCCTACCGTCGCGGCACCTCCCCGCACGATCCCGAAGTCATCGGCGCCCTGGCCTCGTTGACCTCGCACCGGCTCGCCGACGCGATCGCCGCGCTTCCGCTCGACCGCGCGGGCGCCCCGTACAACGCCGAGGCGTCGGCGCTCGGCAGCGCCGCCCCCGGCGGGGAGCCGCAGGACGCGCCCTGGCACCGGGTGCGGGGCCTGCTGCGGGTGCGGGTGTACGCGGCGGAGGCGCTCGGCGCCGCGCCGGAGGCCCGTACCGCCCCGGGGGCGCACGCCCTGGACCGGCACCGGGAGGCGGCGGACGCGGCGACGGCGGCAGCGGCGGCGGCCCGCACCCCGCGCATCGCCCCGCCGACGGCGTACGCGCTCGGTGTCCTGCACGCGGTCCAGCGCCAGGAGGTGGAGGCGGCGCGCCACACCTTCCAGCGCGTGTGGCGAGAGGCGGTACGCGTATGAGCACCCCGGTCCGCGCGGCGGGCTGCGTCCTGTGGCGCCGCTCGCCCGCGCACGGCGTCGAGTTCTGCCTCGTCAGCCGTCCTAAATGGCACGATTGGTCGCTTCCTAAGGGGAAGCTCAAGCACGGGGAGACGGAGCTGGCGGCGGCCCTGCGCGAGGTCGAGGAGGAGACGGGCCGTACGTGCCGCCCCACGACCCGCCTCCCGCGCGTCCACTACCGGACCCACGACGGCCGCCGGAAGACGGTCGACTACTGGCTCGCGGAGGAGACGGGCGGCACGTTCACGCCGAACCAGGAGATCGACGAGATCCGCTGGCTGCCGACCGCGGCGGCGGCGGAGCTGCTCACGGAGGCGCGGGACCGGGCGCTGCTGGCCCAAGCGGTGCGGGAGTTGGCGCTGAGCCGGGGCTGAGCCGGGGCTGAGCGGGGACCCGTACGCTCGCCGGACCGGCAACGCGTCACCTGCCCACTCACCGAGGGAGCCCCGTGATCACCGTCCACCTCAAGTACGAGATCGACCCCGACCGCGTGGAGGACTTCGCCGAGTACGGGCGCCGCTGGATCACCCTGGTCAATCGCTTCGGCGGCGTCCACCACGGGTACTTCCTGCCGAGCGAGGGGGACAGCGACATCGCGTACGCCCTCTTCACCTTCCCCGACTTCGCGAGCTACGAGCGCTACCGCAAGCGGAGCGCCGAGGACCCCGAGAGCCGGGCCGCGCTCGACCTCGCCCGTACGACGCGCTGCATCCGCCGCTACGAGCGCCGCTTCCTCGCCCCCCTCGACCACCCCGAGACCCCCTGGACACAGGCGCCCGGGGCCTGAGGAGCCCGAAGGGCGTGCGCCGGGTGGTACCGGCACGGCAGACTGGCCGTGTACCACCCCCGTGCCCCGCCCGCTCGCCAGGAGACCCATGCCCCCGCTGACGTACGACGACATCAAGACGGCGCGCGACAGGATCGCCGGGCACGTGCGCCCCACCGTCGTGGCGCCCTTCGCGCCCGGGGTGTGGAACGCGCTGGAGTTCACGCAGCACACGGGGAGCTTCAAGGCGCGCGGGGCGTGGAACTTCGTCGCGGCGCACCGCGAGGCGGGGACGCTTCCGGACGCCGGGGTGACGATCGCCTCGGGCGGCAACGCGGGGCTCGCGTGCGCGTGGGCGGCGCGCGAGGCGGGCGTACCGGCGACGGTGTTCCTGCCGCAGAACGCGCCGCGCGTGAAGGTCGACCGGCTCGCGGAGTACGGGGCGCGGGTGCGCCTGGTGGGCAGGGAGTACGCGGAGGCGGCGGCCTCCTGCGCGGAGTACGCGGCCGACTCGGGCGCGCTGCTCTCGCACGCCTACGACGACGCGCTCATCGCGGCGGGCGCGGGCACGCTGCTCGACGAGGTCCGGGAGCAGGTCCCCGGTCTGACGACGGTCGTGGTGGCGGTCGGCGGAGGCGGCCTGTTCGCCGGGGTCGCGACGGCGGCGCACCACCACGGCATCCGTGCGGTGGGCGTGGAGCCGGCCCAGTGCGCGGCGCTGGCGGAGGCGCTGAAGGCGGGCGAAGTGGTCGACGTGGTCCCGGACTCGGTCGCGGCGGACTCCCTGGGCGCCCGCAGGGCGACGGAGCTGGCCCTGCACGCCGCCCGCGACCCCCTGTCCGCGCTCCTCACCGTCCCCGACGAGGCGATCATCCGCGCCCGCCGCGACCTCTGGGACCACCACCGCCTGGCGGTCGAACACGCGGCGGCGACGGCCCTGTCCGCCCTGACGACCTCCGCCTACACACCCCACCCGGACGAACGCGTCGCCGTCATCCTCTGCGGTGCCAACACCGACCCGGCCACCCTCTCGGACAACCGCTGAACCCTCGCGCGCCGCTCAGCCCCCGGGCAGACGCGCGGGCAGATCGCACCGGGCGTCCTTGTGCGCCTGCCGGGCGAAGTCGGTGGCGAGCGTGAGGAGAACCTTGCGCGCGTTCCCGCTCCCGGTATCGAGCGGTTCGCTCGCCTGCACCGACACCGCGAGGTCGCGCACCGCCTCGCCCGGCGCCTCGGCAGGCCAGCAAGGAACCCCGATCACCACCGCCCGGGAGCCGGCCCATGCCCTCTCACCGGCCCGGTACGGCTCAAGCCCGTCCCGCTTGAGCCCGCAAGGAAGAGGAGGACTCCTCGCGCAGAACGGAGCGCGGAACTTCGGCGGTCTTCGCGCGGTCGGGGACGTTCGAGCAGACATCGGACGCCGCGATGTCCCCGCGCGGGGAGCAGGCCCCCTGCGAAGCCGCGACACCGAGCCCCGCGCCGACGGCCACCACCACGAGCGCACCCCCGATCACCCATGTGCGCCTGGCGATCACGGCCGCCCCACCCCGAAGAAGCTGCCCGAGGTGGCGTCCGGGTCCATGTGGTCCGGCCCCCTCTCTCAGAGCATCCGCCGGTTGCGGTTCATCGCCGCCGCCTCTTCCGGAGTCACCTGGGCGGGCATGGAGTTGATGTGGCGCTGTACGTCGCTGAGTACGACGTCGATGCGCTCCCGCACCTTCTTGCGGTGGCCCGCCACGTCGGTGTGCCAGCGCTCGGCCGTATCGCCCACCCAGGCCAGTGCGGCGGTCGCGCTCCCCTTGCCGACCTCTTTCGCCGCCGGCTCGAAGGCCCCGACGAAGGCCGAGCGGTCTCCCTTCAACTGCCCGAGGGGGTCGCCGAGTCGGGTCCGGTCCGGATTGTCGACCTTCGGTTTGGCGCCTTCCGTTCCCATCCGTCCCCCCAAAGTCCCCCGTTGGCCGCTGCGCGACGAAGCTAGTCCGGCACGCTCCGGTTCCACCAGTGCGCGAGGGCCCTGGAGCCCACGCGACTCCCAGGGGCCACACGTCAGTTGCCGAAGAACTCCCCCACCACCCGCGCGAACCCCTCCGGGTTGTCGAGCATGATGTTGTGCCCGCAGTCCGGTACGGACCGGAGCGTGACGCCCGCCGCGCGCAGCGCCTCCGCCCCGGCGACGGGCCCGTCCGCCTCGGGGTGGAGGTACGCGCGGGGGACGGCGAGCCGCGTGAGGACGCCCCGTACCTCCGTACGCGCCAGGTGCACCGCGCTGCGGTGCAGGGCCTCGCGCCCCGCGAGCCGCATCGTCGCCCACCAGTGCGCCCCCGCCCGGTCCCGCACCTCCCGCCACGCCCCGGCGAGGAACTCCTCCTCGCCGAGCGCGGCGAGCCCGCTGCTCCCCGGCGTCTCCGCCTCGGGCCGTACGGGATCGAGGTTGGCGTCGACGAGGACGAGCCGCCCCACGAGGTGCGGATGGCGCGCGGCGAGCAGTACCGCGACGGTCCCGCCCATGCTGTGCCCGACGACGTACGCGCCCCGCACCCCCGCGGCCTCCAGCGCACGGGCCAGGAAGTCCGCGTGCTCCTCCATCGTGTAGGCGAGCGACGTCGGCCGGTCGCTGATCCCGTGGCCGGGCAGGTCCACGAGGAGCGAGCGGTGCCCGGCGAGCGCCGGGTGCAGCGCGACCTCGGTGAAGTACGGGCCCGAGGCGGCCCCGAGCCCGTGCACGTACACCCGCGCGGGCCGCGCGGCCCCTGGCATCTCGATCCACCGGACCCGGTCACCGGCAGCGGTCACCTGAACTGCGCGCACGACAGAACTCCCCCGTGACGAACGACGAAAATACCTCGCCTAAGCTATACCTCGTCATCGAGGTACCAGGCCACCCCGGACGAGAGAAGAAGACCCCGTGCTCGAACTCGCCATCCTCGGCTTCCTGTACGAACAGGGCCTGCACGGCTACGACTTGAAGCGTCGCGTGGCCCGGCTGACCGGTCACGTGCGCCCCCTCTCGGACGGCACCCTCTACCCGGCGATCAAGCGCCTGGAGCGCGCGGGCCTCCTCACCCGCCGCACGGAACCCGGCACCCGCGCCGCCCCCCGTCACGTCCTCACCCTGACCGAGACGGGCCGCGCCGAACTCCGCCGCCGACTCCGTGCCACCGAGGGCACGGCGCTGACCGACGAGAACCACTGGTTCACCGTCCTGGCCTTCCTCCGCCACCTCCCCACCCCGGCCGGACAGGCCGCCGTGCTCCGCCGCCGCCTGGCCTTCCTGACCGAGCCGAGCAGTTTCTTTTACAGGGACGAGGACGAACGCCCCCTGCGCGCCGAGGAGTTCCCCGACCCCTTCCGCCGGGGCCTCCTCCGCATCGCCCGCGCCACGAGCGAGGCCGAACTGACCTGGCTGAACGCGACACTTGCCGAGCTGGAGCGCGCGTGAAAACCGCGCGACCGCCCGCCCGGCCCCCTGCTACGGTGCGCCAATGCCTACGCTCCGCCAGCTCCAGATCACCATCGACTGCGCCGAACCGGCCCTCCTCGCGGCCTTCTGGTGCGAGGCGGTCGGCTACGTCCTCCCCCCGGTTCCCGAGGGCTTCGCGAGCTGGGAGGAGTACCACCGCTCGCTGCCGCCCGAGGAGCAGCCGGCCTACTTCGCGTGCGCCGACCCGACGGGCGTGGGCCCGCGCCTCCTCTTCCAGCGCGTTCCCGAGGGCAAGACGGTCAAGAACCGCGTGCACATCGACGTAAGGGCGGGCAAGGGCCTCGTCGGCGAGGAGCGCCTCGCGACGCTCCAGGGGGAGCAGGCCCGCCTGGAAGCGCTCGGCGCGGTCCACCTGTGGACCCAACTCGCGGACGGCGAGGAGGAGTCGTGCGTCACGATGCAGGACCCCGAGGGCAACGAGTTCTGCTTGGACTGAGCGAGCGCCTTGCGGCCCGGAGCGAGCGGGCGCGGTCCCGCCCTGACCGGGCGCGCGCGGTCTCGCCCTGACCGGGCGCGCGCGTCGCAACCTGGCAGCCGCACGGGCGGGCGGCGAGGTCGTCCGCCCTCGGTGAACCCGCGCGCGGGCCAGGCGTGCGGCTCGTAGGGTCCGGCGTATGACCACAGTCCGCACGCGCAGCGTCCCGTACACCGCCGACGGGCTGGACATGACCGGCCACCTCGCGCTTCCCGCGGGCACGGGGCCGCGCCCCGCCGTGCTGGTGGGGCCGGAGGGGACCGGGCTCAGCGACGTCGAGCGGGCCAGAGCCGAGGCGCTGGCCGAACTCGGCTACGTGGCGCTGGCGTTCGACCTGCACGGCGGAAGGTACTTCCGCGAGCCGCAGGACATGCTCGACCGCTGCCTGCCGCTCCTCGCCGATCCCGGGCGGCCGCGCGGGATCGGGCGCGCGGCACTCGACGTCCTGACCGCCGAGCCCCGTACCGACCTCGGGCGCATCGGGGCGATCGGGTACGGGACCGGCGGGGCCGTCGTGCTCGAACTCGGCCGCGACGGGGCGCCGTTGAAGGCCATCGGGACGGTCAACGCGTTGATGACGGGCGGGATCGCCGAGACGGCCCGCATCCGCTGCCCGGTCTGGGCCGGGGTCGGCTCCGAGGACCCGATCATGGCGCCCGCCCAGCGCGAAGCCTTCGCCGCCGAACTCCAGGCGGCCGGGACCGACTGGCGCCTCACCGTCTACGGCGGCGCCCGCCACGCCTTCCCCTACCCCCCGGTCGACCACCCCACGGTCCCCGCCGTCGCCTTCCACCCCGTGCACGCCCCGCGCGCCTGGCGCGACCTCGTGGACCTGCTCGGCGAGTGCCTGCCGGTGACGGACTGACCGGGGACGCCAGCGGGCCCCGCACCCCCGCGGAAGGCGGAGGGTGCGGGGCCCGGTCGGCCGCCCGGGGGCTACGCCGTCACTTCACCACCGTGATCCGGTCCGCCTTCGGCGGGGCCAGGGGGGTGGCCGAGGAGGAGTTGGCCGTCAGGTAGTCGTTGAACGCCTTCAGGTCGTCGCTGCCCACGAGGGGGCTCGTCCCCTTGCCGAGGGACGTGAAGCCGTCGCCCCCGCCGGCGAGGAAGCTGTTCATCGCCACGCGGTAGGAGGCCGCGGGGTCGATCGCCGCGCCGCTCAGGCGGATCGACGACGTGTCCACCCGGGCCGCTCCCGACTTCGTCAGGTCCAGGGTGTACGTCAGGCCGTCCGAGACCTGGAGGATCTTCGGGGACGCCTCGTTCGGGCCGCTGACCTGCTCCTGGAGCGCGCTCACGAGTTGCGCGCCCGTCAGCGTCACGAGGTTCACCGTGTTGCTGAAGGGCTGCACCGTGAACGCCTCGCCGTATGTCACGACGCCGTCCCCCTCCGCCCCGCTCGCCGCGTGCACGAGGTCCGCGCGGATGCCGCCCGGGTTCATGAGCGCGAGCGACGTGCTCGGGTCGAGGGTCTTCGCGTGCGCGAGCTGGGCGTCCGCGATCAGGTCGCCGAGCGGCTGCTCCGGGCCAGTGCCGCGCGGGATGTCCGCCGCGATCCAGCCCACCGCCTGGTTCGCGACCGGGGCGGCCAGGGTGTTCCAGCGGCCGATGAGGGCCGTCATGTCGGCGGCCTTCGGCTGCGTGCGGCTCACCACGTGGTTCGCGGAGCCCACCTTGGTGCGGACGATGTCCCGCGTGCGGCGGTCGTAGGTGAGGGTCGTGTCGGTGTAGAGGCGGCCGAAGGACGAGGCCGAGGTGACCAGGCGCGGGTTCCCCGCCGGGTCGGGGATCGTGCACACGTACGCGTTGTGCGTGTGGCCCGTCACGAGCGCGTCCACCTTGGGCGTGATGCCCTTCGCGATGTCGACGATCGGGCCCGAGACCCCGCCGCCCGCCGCGGGCGAGTCGCAGTCGTAGTTGTACGCGCCGCTCGCGGGCAGTCCGCCCTCGTGGATGAGCGCCACGATCGACTTCACGCCCTGCTTGTCGAGTTCCTTGGCGTACTTGTTGATCGTCTCGACCTCGTCGTGGAACGCGAGGCCCTTGACGCCCTCCGCCGTGACGATGTCCGGGGTGCCTTCGAGCGTGACGCCGATGAAGCCGACCTTCACGCCGTTCTTCTTCCACACCCAGTACGGCTTGAGGAGCGGCTTCCCGGTCTTCTCCTTCGTCACGTTCGCCGTGAGGTAGGGGAAGTCGGCGCCCCGGAACTTCTTGCCCTTCTCGTAGCAGCCGTCGGTCGGGTGGCAGCCGCCGTTCTGCATCCGGGCCAGCTCCGCGGCGCCCTCGTCGAACTCGTGGTTCCCGACGCTCGTGACGTCGAGATCGAGCTTGTTCATCGCCTCGATGGTCGGCTCGTCGTGGAAGAGGCCGGAGAGCAGGGGGCTCGCGCCGATGAGGTCACCGGCCGCCGCCGTCACCGAGTACGGGTGGCCCTTGCGGGCGGTGCGGAGCGAGGAGGCGAGGTACTCGACGCCGCCCGCCGCGACCGTCTTCGTCGTGCCGTCCGGCTGGAGTTCGGAGAGGGAGCCGGAGGAACCGGCCGGGGTTTCGAGGTTGCCGTGGAAGTCGTTGAAGGAGAGCAACTGGACATCGACGGTACGGGAGTTGTGGCCGTGACCCGGGTGGCCGTGCGACGGGTGGCCGTGCGACCGGCCGCCGTGCGACGGGCTGCCGTGTGCCGCCGCCGGGCTCGCCGCCGTCAGCGCGGCGACGGTGGCGAGTCCGGCGGCAACGGTCAGCAGCCGACGGCCTCTTCGGGGCGGGCGGGGTGGCGTGGCGGGCATAGGGGTCCCCTCGTGCGCTCGGGAGATTCGCTGTGCGGAGCCTGTACGGACGCGGTGCCCGTACGGGCGGCAGGATACGGTCAACGCGCGTAGCACGGCGAGGGATTGGGTGACGAGGAGCGGTACGGCTCAGAAACCGTCGGGGCACCAGGGGCGGCGGGCGGTGCGCAGCACCTGTTCGGCACGGGCCGCCACTCCCTCCGTACGTACGTCGAGCAGCCCCGCCTCCGCGAGCGCGAGCGGCGAGCCGTCACCGAGCCACAGCCGCGCCAAATCGCTGACGCCAAGGCTGAGTTCGGGCTCCTCCTCGGTCCGCTTGACCTGCCCCGTACCGTCCGCGTCCGCCGTCAGCCGGTACGTGCCGCCCGCCGGGCCGCTCGGGTCGGCCACGCCGATGACGAGACTGCCGGGGGCCTCGTACGTCCGCGCCTCGAAGGCCACGACGACGTCCAGGACCCGTACCCACAGGAAGTCCGTCAGGCGCGTGACCTTCGCGGCGCGCGGGTCGGGCAGCAGGAGCGGGAGGACGTCGTCCGGCGGGCGGTGGTACGTCTCCACGTGCGAGACGTGGTCGATCGTGCACAGGTACGTCCACAGCGCGCGCCGGGCGGCGGCGGTCGTGGCGAGGAGGTCGTGGACCTTGGCGGTGCGGGAGGTGTCGTCCGCCTCGTAGCAGAGCAGGCCCGCCGGGGTGCCGTCCGCGTCCCGGTGGAGCACGTACACCGGCTCCTTCCAGCCCGGGTCGCGCCGCCCGGTGCCCGTGAGGGCGCGCCACCACGCGGCGTCCCTGCTGAGGGCGCCGGGCTGCCCGGCGAGGAACCGGGCGTGCAGCGCCGGTCCCTCCGCGAGGGCCGTCTCCGCGTCGACGAGGGCGAGCCGCCCGTCGCCGGGCTGGAGCGCGCGCTGCCGGTCGATCCCCGTCGCCGCGACGTCGACGCGCCAGTCGAGCGAGTGCGTCGCGGGGCCGAAGCCGAAGCGGCCGTAGATGGGGTACTCGGCCGAGATGAGCGTCGCGACGGCGTCGCCCCGCGCGTGCGCGGCGGCGAGGTCCGCGCCCATCATGCGGCTGAGGATGCCGCGCCTGCGGTGCGTCGGCGCGACGGACACGCCGGTGACGGCGTTGGCCGCGACCTGCCCGCCGCCGACCGCCGTGACGCGCTGCGGGAAGGAACGCAGGGTGCCGACGCAGCCGCCGTCCTCGAAGGCCCCGGTGAAGCGCGACTCGCCGAAGGAGCCGACGATTTCGGCGAGCCGCTCGGCCGGGACGGTGGGGGGTTCGAGGAAGGCGGTGCGCACGACCTTGAGCCAGGAGGGGAGTTCGTCGGGGCCGGTGAGCGGGCGTACGTCGAGGGGCATGGGGGCAGGCTAGGCCGGGTGCCCGCCCGGAGCCATCCGGTTTCCCCGGCCGCTCAGAACGTCGCCCGGATCTCCCCGACCGCCACCGCGCCGCCGGTCAGGGGCAGGTCGCCGATGCGGTCCACCACCGGGTCGTCCACGTCGAGCAGTTCCAGGGCGCGCGCGAGGACGGCGCGCAGGGCCCGGCCGCCGCCGTCGTCGATCTTGAAGGCGAGCGCGGAGCCGTCGGGGAGGGCGACCGCCTGCACGGCCTCCGCGCCCATCTTGGAGAGGACCCCGGGGACCGCCCGCATGAGCCAGGTGTCCGGGCGGCGCGTGCCCGCCACGTACTCCGGGTGCGCGCGCATCGCGGCGGCGACGCGGCCCTCCGCGCTGCCCGGTTCGGCGAGCACGAAGGAGCGGAAGGCGCGCGCGAGGCCCGTGAGGGTCAGCGCCATGAGCGGCGCGCCGCAGCCGTCGATGCCGAGCGCGGAGATCTCCTCGCCCGCCGCCTCCTCGACGCAGTCGCGCACGAGGAGCTGGAGCGGGTGCCCGGGGTCGAGGTAGGAGTCGGTCGGCCAGTCGGCGGCCTCGCAGGCGGCGAGCATCGCGGTGTGCTTGCCGGAGCAGTTCATGGTGACACGGGCCCTGACCTCGCCGGCCGCGAGGTACGCCTCCGCCTCCTCGGCGTCGAGCGGCAGGTCGGGCGGGCACTGGAGCTGGTCGGGGTCAAGCCCGTACTCGTCGAGCATCGTCCGTACGAGGGAACGGTGGAAGGGCTCTCCGGAGTGGCTGGCCGCCGCGAGGGCGAGCCGGGGGCCCTCCAGGTCGAGCCCGGCGCGCAGCACGGCCGCCGCCTGCATCGGCTTGTTCGCCGAGCGCGGGAAGACCGGCGCGGCCGGATCGCCCAGGGCGGTACGGACCGAGCCGTCCGGGGCGAGCAGGACGAGGCTGCCGCGGTGCCTGCTCTCGGGGAAGCCGGACCGTACGACCTCGGCGAGTACGGGGGCGACGACGGAGTGCGAGGGGGTGGTGCTCATGGGGGGTGGTACGGCCTTCCGGGCGGGCGGCCCGCCCCCTCGGTCCCCGGCCGCGCCCCGCGGGGGGCACGGCCGGGGACGGCGGGATCACCGCCTCGTCACAGGAGCAGGTCGTCTACTTGCGCTTCTCCCTCACGGTACCTGCGGGCGATCTCCGCGCTGCACCCGTCGGCGGTGCGCTGGAGGGCGAGACGGCGGCGCGAGACGTCCGCCTCGTACGCGAGCAGGCGGGCCCGGCCGCGCGACAACTCCTCGTCGGTGCGGGCCGCGAGGTCCGAGAGCGCGACCTCCTGGAGCATCGTGCCCGCGAGCCGGTCGGCCTCCACGCCGTCCGGTGTCACGACGCCGAGGTGCCGGACCGAGGACCGGTGCCGGGGCGGGCCGTCCCGCAGGATGTCCGCGAGCCGCGCCACGACATCGGCGTCCCCGGGGCCCGCGACGGCGGGGGGCGCGGGGCGCGGGACGGGGGGCGCTTGCGGCGCGGGGGGCGCCGGTACGGCAGCGGGCGGCTGTTCGGCGGTCGGCGCCTGCCGTGCGGCGGACGCCTGCTGAGCGGCGGACGCCTGCTCGGCGGCGGGTGCCGGTGCGGCGGTGCGCCCGCGGATCTCGGCCGTGAGGATGTCGATGCGGCCGTGCAGTATCCGCCGTACGTAGCTGAGTTCGGCCTCCTCGCGGCCCGAGACCCGCCGCAGTTCGCGCAGTTCGGGCAGCGTGAGCCGCCCGAGGCGGGCCGCGGGCTCCTCGGGTTCGTCCTCACGCGGGCGCGGCGCGCGGGCCGTGGCCCAGACGTGGGCGGTGCCCTCGGTGCGCGTGGTCGGGGCCGCGAGGGCCCCGGGGTGTCTCATGGCTGAGCTGTTCATGTGTTCCGTCCCCTCGACAGCGCCTCGCGGCGCTGGTTGCATTCTGCTCCCGCGAGGCGGCCGTTGTGTCCAACTGGCCGCATTCGCGGGACGTTGAACCATTAGCGACCGCTTTATGTGCGCACGTCCGGAGCGGGATCGAGGGGGAAGGACGCCCGGCGGGATGCAGCCATCCAGCGCAGCGCACGAGGGCGTACGAGGTGGAGCGGGGGCGGCACAGGGGGGCGGCCGGGACCGGGGCGTGTGCGCCCCCGGGCGCCCCCCTTCACGTTCCCCGTGCGGGGCGGCACGGTTCAATGGGGCGCATGCGTGCAGTCGTGCAGAGGGTGGACGGGGCCGATGTCGTCGTCGCGGGCGAGGTCGTCGGGGAGATCAAGGGAGAGGGGCTGTGCGTCCTCGTCGGGGTGACGCACGAGGACACCCCGGCGAAGGCGGCCCAGCTCGCGCGGAAGCTGTGGTCCCTGCGGATGCTGAACGACGAGAAGTCGTGCTCCGACACCGGCGCCCCGCTCCTCGTCGTCAGCCAGTTCACGCTGTACGGCGACGCGCGCAAGGGCCGCCGCCCCACGTGGAACGCGGCGGCTCCCGGCGAGGTCGCCGAGCCCCTCGTGGACGAGGTCGTACGGTGCCTGCGCGACCTCGGGGCGCACGTCGAGACGGGCCGCTTCGGCGCCTCGATGCGGGTCTCGCTGACGAACGACGGCCCCTTCACGGTCCTGCTGGAGATGTGAGCCCGCAGGGCTACGGGGCGACCACGGCTTCCTGCGCCGCGGCCGTCTCCTCCGCCAGCAGCGGGGCGTCCACCGGCACGTTCCGCTTGATGAGGCCCAGGGCGATCGGGCCGAGTTCGTGGTGGCGGGCCGAGGTCGTCACGAAGCCGAGGACGCGGCTCTCGGGGCCGTCCGCCGCGAGACGCAGCGGCGCGCCGTGCGGCGGGAGGTGGACCTCGCTGCCGTCGAGGTGGAGGAAGACGAGGCGGCGCGGCGGCTTCCCCAGGTTGTGGACGCGCGCGACGGTCTCCTGGCCCCGGTAGCAGCCCTTGTCGAGGTGGACGGCGCTCGCGAGCCAGCCGACCTCGTGCGGGATGGTGCGGTGGTCGGTCTCGAAGCCGAGCCGGGGGCGCTGCGCCTCGACACGCAGCGCCTCCAGGGCGAGCAGCCCGATCGCGGGCCCGGCGGCCTCCGCGAAGGCGGCGAGGTCCGTACGGGGCAGGAAGACGTCCCGGCCGTCCGGGGTCTCCCGTACGGCGGCGCCCTCGGGCGTCGGCGTGATCGACCCGGCGGGCAGGTGCACAACGGCGTACTCCGCCGTGCGGTCCACGACCTCGACGCGGTAGAAGAACTTCATGCTCTCCAGGTAGCCCGCGAGGGCCTCGCGCGTGCCGGGCTCGACGTGGAGCCACGTCGTGGTGCCGTCGTCCACGAGCGAGAGGTGGTGCTCGACGTGGCCGTTGGCGGAGAGGACGAGGGCCTCGGTGGCCTGCCCGGCGGGCAGCTCGCTGACGTGCTGCGTCAGGAGCAGGTGCAGCCAGGCGAGCCGCTCGGGCCCCTCGACGGTGAGCACGCCCCGGTGGGAGAGATCGACGAAGCCGCGCCCGTCCGCGAGGGCGCGTTGCTCGCGGAAGAGGTCGCCGTAGTGCGCGGCGACCCCGGCGTCCACGCCTTCGGCGGCGACGGCTCCGGGAAGGGTGAGGAGCGGGCTCTGCGACTCGGTCGTCTTCATATCCACGAAGGGTACGACCCCGGCACGGCCCGGGTTATTCCGGCAGGGAGCGGCTGTGCTCGGCGCGGTCACCGGATGCGTGCCCGGCGTGCTCGGTGTGCTCACCGGGGGTCCGCTCGCGGTCCTCGCGGCAGTTGCGGCAGCGGCCGAAGATCGCGAAGTGCTTGAGGTCGGTCTCGAAGCCGAACTCCTCGCGGAGCTTGCGCGCGAACGCGTCGGCGCTGGAGACCTCGGTCTCGATGACGTCGGCGCAGTCGCGGCACACGAGGTGCAGGTGGTCGTGCCGGTCGGCGAGGTGGTAGGTGGGCGCGCCGTGGCCGAGGTGCGCGTGGCTGACGAGCTTCAGCTCCTCCAGGAGCTCCAGCGTGCGGTAGACCGTCGAGATGTTGATGCCCGAGGCCGTCTTGCGCACCTCGCAGAGGATGTCGTCGGGCGTCGCGTGTTCGAGCGCGTCGACGGCCTCCAGGACGAGCTGGCGCTGCGGCGTCAGCCGGTAACCGCGCTGCCTGAGATCGCTCTTCCAGTCGGTGCTCACCACACGACCAGTGTAGGCGCGGGCGCGCGAAGCGGGACCGGACCGCGAAAAGGCGGTCCCGGCCCCGTGCGACGGACCGCGGGCGGGAGTGCCGCGGGGCCTACTTGAAGAACGCGATGCCGTCGTCCGGCATGTCCGGCAGGTTGCGGGCCATCTCGGCGACCTGCTCGGGGCTCACGACCTTCTTGAGCTGCGCGGACATGTACGGGCGCAGGCTGACCTCGGGGGTCTGCTTCTCGCCGACCCACAGCAGGTCGCCGTTGACGTACCCGTACAGGCGCTTGCCGCCGCTGTACGGCTCGGCCGCCTCGACGCGGGCCACGGCGTCCGTGACGAGGTCGATCTGCGGCTTGCCCTCGGCGAGCTGCCCGTACCAGACCTCGACGACCCCGGTGTCACGCGTCATGACGGTCTCGACCTGGCGGTCCTTGCCGATCCGCCAGAAACCCGACTCGGACTCCAGCGGGCCCACCTTGTTGCCGTCCTTGTCGAGGACCCAGCTGTGCGAGGTGTACTCCAGGAAGTCCCTGCCGTCGTGGCTGAAGGAGAGCTCCTGCCCGAAATTGCACTTCTCGGCGCCGGGGAAGTCGAAGACGCCCGCGCCGGCCCAGTCGCCGAGGAGCCAGGCGAGGGGGACGAGGTCACGGTGGAGGTCGGAGGGGATCTCGATCATGGCGTGCGTGCTCAGCGATCTCTCGGTGTACGGCGGTGGCTCGGGGTGCCCTGCGCACCGGGCGGTGCGGCCCGTGCGCGGCGGTGGCGGGACGCGGTCAGCGCTGGCCCTGGTACAGCTTCTTCAGCGAGAGGCCGGCGAAGGCGAGGACGCCGACGCAGACGAGCACGAGGAGAGTCGTGTAGATGGCCTCAAGCATGGAGTGCTCCTTGGGAGGGGCTGACCGCGTGCGCGCGGGGCCCGGTGGTCGGGCGGCACTCAGCTTAATCGGAGGCGCGGGCAGGGGTGGGGGCGAGGGCGGCCGGGTGGCGGTATCGGCCGCCCTCGCACGGCTCAGGCCAGGAGCTGGCCCTGGAGGATCATCATCTGGCGGAAGGGGACGGCGGGGGTGCGGCCGGGGTGGTCGGTGATCATCAGGGCGACCGTGTCCCCCATCCGCAGGTAACCGTGCCGGATCTGGCGGGCGCCGAAGGGGGCCTCCTCCGCATACGCCATCCCCGAGCCCGCCTCGTATGCCGCCGGGAAGGGCTCCCAGCCGGGATCACGCGTACTGAGCGAGGACCCGCGCGGTTCGATGGCGGGGGCCTGCGCCCTCGCACCGAGGTCCTCGCCGAGGAAGGAGGCCGCGTATCCGGCTCCGGGGAAACGCAGCAGGTAGACCCGCGCGTGAGTGCCGTCGGGCATCGTCCAGCCGCGCGCCGTGACCTGGCGCAGCCCGGTCACGTCGAGGGCGTCGCGAAGCGTGGCGCGTTCGTCCTTCCCGTATTCCGTGAGGAAGCGGTCCACCGGGACGACGCCGCCGGGCAGCGCCTTGTCCGTCTTCGCGCCCGCAGGAGCGGGGAGCAGCAGGTCGCGAGGATCGGCGAAGTGGGTCCCCGCCGTGTTGGCGCGGTCTCCCGGCTTCGGCTCGTCGGTGCGCAGCGCGGGCAGCGACAGCTCGGAGTAGTCCCAGCGGCCGTCGCTCTTCGTCGAGAGCCCCGGCACGTCCGCGCGGTGGAGCGAAGTGACGTACGCGGCGGAGCCGCCGGCGAGGCCCGCGCACAGCACGACGGCGAGGCCCCAGCGCACGGCGGCGCGCGGCCCGCGACGCTCGCGCAGCGGGATACGGGGGGGGTCGCGGGGGGCTCGACGGGAACGACCTGGGGCTCGGCGGCCTCGGTCGTCCGCTCGTCCCCGCGCTCGGCGGAGACGGCCGAAGGTTCGGCAGAGGGCTCAGCGGGCGCGGGCCCGGCGGACGCGGGCCCGGCGGACGCGGGCTCCGCGAGCGCGGGCACGGTGGTGGCGGGCCCGGTGGTGGCGGGCTCGGCCTTCGGCTCGGCCGGGACGGGCGAGTGGAGCTGGTCGGTCATACGGCGGTCCCCGTGGACTTGAGGCGGTCGAGCTGGCGGGCGAAGAAGCGGGTGGCGGCGCTCTTGTCGAGCGGGGTGGAGCCCGTGACCTCCAGGGAGGCGACGAGATCGCCGTGCGTACCGAGGCAGGTCAACCCGCCGACGCCGCTCTTCACGCCCTTCCAGTTCTCCTTCTCGGGTACCACGAAGCACGCGGCGTCCTGAGCGTGTCCGGGCACCTTCGGTCCCTTGGTCTGTGCGCCCTTCAGGGCCTTCGTCGTCGCCGCCAGATTGGCGACCGCCGAGCTGCCCTCCTTGCTCTGCGAGAGCGTGACGAAGTAGACGGCGTCCTTCTCGGGCGTCACGTAGCTGCGCATCGCAAGCGCGCGCGGCGCCGCTTCGCGCAGCAGCTTCTCGAGACGCTTGCTCTCGGGGTCGTCCCCAACCGAGGAGAGGAGATCGCCGATCTGGCGGGAGCCGAGTTCGACATCGTTCCCGTCCTTGCTCACGTACGGGCCGAGCGCGTAGCCGTCCGGCACCGGCAGCAGCTGGCGCCGCAACTGCCCGTGGGTACTGCCCTTGCCGAAGTCGCTCTCCGGCCTCGCGGGGCCTTCCTCCTCGCGATCCCACAAATTCGTGACGACGGTGCGATCCGCGCCGTCGGCGCTCGACTTCGCGTAGGCGAGGGAACCGATGCCGGAACCGAGGAGGACGAGTACGGGAAGGGCGTAGGTGAGGGCGGTACGGAGACGGGGGCGGCGGGAGGCGGAGCCGACGGGTGGTGCGGGATCGGTGGGCCCGGCCGGGTCGGGCGCCGGTACGGGGGCGGGCTCCGGCGTGGCACTGTGCGCGACGTTCACTTCCGCAGGCCCGGGAGCCGTTCCGGTGTCACCGTTGTCGGCGGCCTCGCCGGTCACGCCGATCTCGTTCTTCTCGTAGTCGTTCACAGCCGCTCCCACTGCTTCTTCGCGAGCCCCATGAGCAGCTTTTCGTCGAGCGGCTTGTTGTCCCAGAACGTCAGGTCGATGAGGACGGAGCCCCGGGAACCGATCACCCTGCCGGACCAGGAGGGGGCGTACCCCGCCTCGGCGGGCTCCTTCCAGGTGAAGATCCGGACCCCGGGCGGCCCGTTCAGGGTCCTGACGTCCTGGTAGGTCTCGTCCATCGTGATGCCCCCGGCCCTGTCCGACGCGACGTTTCTCGCCTGCGCCCGGGAGCGGGGCGCGTAGTCCACCAGCCTTATCTGACCGCTGAGTTCGCCGGGCCCGCTCCAGTCGTCACCCGCGATGCGGGCGAACCCGCGGACGAGTTCCTCCTCAAGCACCTCGGCCGGGTACACGTAGTCGTAAACGTTCAGCGCCAGGTCGCCCGAGCGGTCGAAGCCTTCGCCGAACGTCTTGTGTCCTTCCTCGTCCTGCCGCCACCCCTTCGGCAGCGGCAGCAGGAGCCGGTCCAGGCCGCCGCGGTAGACGAGTTGGTGGTCCTGGTTCTCCTCCAGGGGCGGGTGGGAGCCCTTCGCGTCGGCCGGGAGCGCCTTCTTCGGGTAGCTCAGCCCGGACTGGGCCAGCGGCGGGAGCGGCTTCGGGTGGCGGTCCGCCTGGACGTGGTACCCGTAGGCCGTACCGCCGCCGAGGCCGAGTACAGCGGCGGCGACGAGCAGCAGCGTGGTCGCTCCGCGTGGGCGGCGGCTGCCGGGAGCCGCGGGCGTGCCCGGCTCCCCCTCTTCGTCTCGCTGCCTGCGTCCGCGCAGGTTCACGCGATCCCCCCAAGGTGTCGGAAAAAGTGGGTTCTCGTCAGAAACAGTGGATGCACTGTGCGACTCCGCGCACAGAAGACCCACAGTTCCCCGGGGGAGTTGTACACCGCACGGTTACGATTCGGCCATGGCAAAAAAGCTGGTGATCAAGGTGACGGCGGGCGCGGACGCGCCCGAGCGCTGCTCGCAGGCGTTCACGGTCGCCTCGGTGGCGGCGGCGAGCGGGGTCGAGGTCTCGCTGTGGCTCACGGGCGAGTCGGCGTGGTTCGCGCTGCCGGGCCGCGCGGCGGAGTTCGCACTCCCGCACTCGGCACCGCTGCCCGACCTGATCGAGGCGATCCTGGCCGGCGGCACGATCACGCTGTGCACGCAGTGCGCGGCGCGCAGGGACATCGGGCAGAAGGACGTCCTGGAGGGCGTGCGGATCGCGGGGGCGCAGGTCTTCGTGAGCGAGATCATGAAGGACGGCGTCCAGGCGCTCGTGTACTGATCAGGCCCGGCGAGCACGGAGCGGGACGGGACCCACGCGCTGTGAGCCCGTCCCGCCGGGGCCCGGCGCCACGCGCGGTGAGCCCGTCCCGCCCCGGCCCAGTGCCACGCGCGGTGAGCCCGTCCCGGCCTGCCCTCGTCGGTGCGCCCGTCCTCGGGCAGCTCCTCGATATGGCGCACGCGCGCGGCGAGCGGCGGGTGCGAGTCGTACGGCGAGGCCGGTTCGTCGGGCAACTCGGTTCTCATGTGCACGAGTTCGAGCTGCCGGGCGTCGAGCAGCCGCCCGTACCCGCCGAAGACTTCGCCGCGCGGCGGGAGCAGTCCCCGATCGGTGCCGGCGAGGGCGTAGCGGTCGAGGTGGTAGGCGAAGAGCCTTCGAGCGCGGGGAGTTCGCGCAGCGCCGAGGCGGTCGCGGTACGGCCCGCGAGGCGCGCGGCGAGCCGGTCGGCCGCGAACTCCTGGCCTGGAGGAGCGCCAGCCCGAGATACAGCGCGCGCGGCCCGGGTACGAGGCCGAGCAGCCGCGCGCGCTCGCTGACGGCCGCGTTGACGTCGGCGGTGAGCAGGACGCATGCCGGGGCGCGGGTCCCCGCCTCCTCGGCCAGCACGCGCACGAACTCCCGCAGGCCTGACCGCGCCTCGGGCGTCAGCGCGACCGCAGTGCGGACCCTCACCGGGCGGTGTGCCCACCATGGGGGGAGCGGGCTCAGCGGCGACGGCGGCGCGGGTCCTCGTCCTCCTTCCCGTCCTCCCCGTCCTTCTCGTCCCACCAGCGGTCCTCGGGGCCGCGCCGGTTGGCGACGATGGCTGCGACGGGCGGGATGACGAGGGCGACGACGCACATGCCGATGGCCGCCGGGACGGACCAGATGCGGACGAAGGCCCAGGCGGAGACGAAGAGGACGAGGCAGATCCCCATCATGAGGAAGTAGGCCCGTCGCCGTCGCGTGTACATCCCTCCACGGTAGGACGCCCGGAGGAGGACGGCACGCGCGGCGGGCCCCCGGACGGCGCGAAGGGCCGTGCCCGGACTGTCAGGAAGCGTCCAACCCCCTGGGGCACGGCCCTCCGGCCGACTCGTGGCCCCCGCGCGTCACCCGCGGGGGCCGTACCGCCTGCTCAAGACCGCTCGGACCGCTCGGCCGACCCGGACCGCTCAGCCGACCCGGACCGCTCAGTCCGCTCGGCCGGGCTCAGCCCGCTCAGACCGCGATCGCGACCTCCGCGAGCCCGCCCTGCTGCGCGACGACGGTACGGTCCGCCGTGGCGCCGGGGACGAGGGCGCGCACGGTCCAGGTCCCCTCGGCCGCGTAGAAGCGGAACTGCCCGGTCGCGGAGGTCGGGACCTCGGCGGTGAACTCGCCCGTCGAGTCGAGGAGCCGCACGTACCCGGCGACGGGCTCGCCGTCGCGGGTCACCTGCCCCTGGATCGTCGTCTCACCGGGCTTGATCGTCGAGGCGTCGGGGCCGCCGGCCTTCGCTCCACACATGAACTACTCCTGTAGCGGGTCGGGGTGGGTGGTACGTGAGGACCACGCGGGAGTGCGTGGTCCCCGGGGACTACTTCGCGGCGCCGAGCTCGATCGGCACGCCGACGAGGCTGCCGTACTCGGTCCAGGAACCGTCGTAGTTGCGGACGTTCGGGACCTCGAGCAGCTCGTGCAGGACGAACCACGTGAGGGCCGAGCGCTCGCCGATGCGGCAGTAGGCGATCGTGTCCTTGTCGAGGTCGACCTGCTCCTCGGCGTAGAGGGCCTTCAGCTCTTCGTCCGACTTGAAGGTGCCGTCGTCGTTGGCGTTCTTCGACCACGGGATGTTGCGGGCGCTCGGCACGTGGCCCGGACGCTGCGACTGCTCCTGCGGCAGGTGCGCGGGGGCGAGCAGCTTGCCGCTGAACTCGTCGGGCGAGCGCACGTCGACGAGGTTCTCGGCGCCGATCGCGCTGACGACGTCCTCGCGGAAGGCGCGGATCGAGGTGTCCTGCGCCCGCGCGGTGTACGTCGTCGCCGGGCGGGCCGGGACCTCGGAGCCGTCGACGAGGTCGCGGGAGTCCAGCTCCCACTTCTTGCGCCCGCCGTCGAGGAGCTTGACGTCCTGGTGGCCGTAGAGCTTGAAGTACCAGTACGCGTAGCTCGCGAACCAGTTGTTGTTGCCACCGTAGAGGACGACGGTGTCGTCGTTCGCGATGCCGCGCGCGGAGAGCAGCTTCTCGAAGCCCTCCTGGTCGATGAAGTCGCGGCGCACCGGGTCCTGGAGGTCCGTCTTCCAGTCGATCTTGACGGCGTTCTTGATGTGGTTCTTGTCGTAGGCCGAGGTGTCCTCGTCGACCTCGACGACGACCACCTTCGGGTCGTCGATGTGGGCCTCGACCCAGTCGGCGTCGACCAGGACGTCACTGCGGCTCATACTCTTCTCCTCCGTCGTGCGGGATGCGGGCGGGCTGTGCCCGGCAGGGGTGCGCGAAGTGCGGGATGTACGGGGCGGTGCGGCCGTACGGGCGGGAGCGCGGATCGCGCGGGAGGGGCGGGGCCGGAGGCGTCGCGCACTGTTGTCGCGTACGGCTTCGGGGCCCTCGGAACGGGATCGCGGCCCGCGCGGGCGTCAGGAAAGGCGACAGAGCATGGCGGCGACGCGGCACAGGTCCACTGCCCGCCGCTTCGTGAGGTCCGCCTGGTGCGTCATGGGAACGATCGTAGGGACCGATTCCGGGACATGTCACCGTCCGTTCGCATGATGAGACGATGTCGTCCGCCATGCGGGCATCGCAGCTCAGCGCGCGTCCTCGCGCAGGTCGAGGTCCTTCCCCGAGAACCGCACGCGCATGCCGTCGCTCGCGGCCCGTACGGAGTCCAGGCGCAGCCCTTCGGGCAGGTCGCTGACCTTCTGCTCGATGTCGAGGGCCTGCCCGGCCTTGCCGGGCAGCGGGATGCCGAGGTCGGGGAGGCTGTCGGCGTGGAGGACGAAGCGGTCGCCGCCCTTGAGCGAGACGGTGCACAGCACGGTGAAGGCCCCCGGGAGTTCGTGGCCGAGGACGCTGCCCTCGACGCCGACGGCGATCCGGCCCTTGCCGCCGTCCTTGAGCGAGGCGACCTTCGCGGTGACGCCGGAGGCGACGGGTATCTCCTCGCCGCCGAGGGACTTCACGAGGTCCCGGTACGAGATCCGGGCGCTCCCGGACACGTTCTCGACCCGCGCCCGCTCGTAGTCGTCCTCGAACCGCACCCCGCGCAGCGCGGCATCGATCCGCGCGACCCTGACCCGCCCCTGCTCGGTCCGCGCCCGGTACCCGTCCATGCGGACATCGACGCGCTCCATCCGCCCGGAGACGACCTGCGTGAGGAACGGGAACCCCCGGATGCCCACGTCGGCGCTCTCGACGCCCTCCCGCTCCTGGACCCGCTCGGCGGCCTCCGCCTCGGCCCGGTGGTGCGCCCACCGGTCGGCGAGAAGACCGCCCCCACCGAGGAGGACGACGAGCACGACGACTATTCGCAGAAGACGCATGACGAACGGTTACCCCCAGGATTCATCCGACCCGCCACCCAATCCGGACCGCGCACCAGTCGGGCCGCATCAGAATCGAGCCGCTCCGGCAGCGGTTCACGCCACAAGCGCCCCGAGCCACCACACGACCGGCGCCGCCACGGCCAACGGCAGAGCGACCCCCGCCGTCATGTGCACGAACCGCGACGGGTAGTCGTACGAGGCCACCCGGTGCCCCACCACCGCACAGAGCGCCGCCGCGAGCCCGACCACCGCGCCCGCCCCGGCCCCCAGGCCGCCGACCGCCCCGCCGAGTACGCCCGCCACGACCCCCACGACGACCGCCGCGAGGAAGGACGCGGGCAGCGGCAACCGCACGCCGCGCGCCACGATCGCCCCCGCCACCCCGAGGGCCCCGGCGACCACGGCCCCCGAGTCCGCCGCGAGGAACCCCGCCCCGCACACGGCGAGCGCGGAGGAGACGACGGTCGCCATGAGCCCGTACAGCCGCTCGTCCGGCGAGGCGTGGCTGCGCAGTTGGAGCACGACGCACAGCAGCACCCACACCCCGGCCGCGCCGATGATCGCGCCGGGCCCGGAGTCGGCCGAGAGGACCCCGATGTCGGCGACGACCCCGCCGAGGAAGGCGAGCGCGATGCCCTGCCGCGCGGGCCACATCCCGTTGAGCCGGAACCACCCGGCGGCCGTGACGGCCTGGAGCACGACGAGCGGCAGGAGCAGCGCGTACGAGCCGAGCGCCGCGCCGCCCGCGAGGAGCAGCGCGAGCGCGGCGGTGAGCGCGGCGGGCTGCGTCCCGGGATAGATGATCGGCGAGCGGCCCTCGGCGCGGGCGCGCTGCGCGTCGGAGATCCGCGTGTTCCCGGCGAGCGTCGCGGGCCCGAAGCCGGGTCCGGCCCCCGCCGGGGCGGCGAGGGGCTCCGCGGGAGCGGCAAGAGGCTCCGCGGGAGCGGCGGCCGGCACGGGCGGTTCCGTCACCGGCGCGGCGGGCGGCACGGGCGAGGGTCCGGGCGGCGGCGTGTACGCCCCGTACGCGTACCCCTGCTCCGGCCCCTGCCCCTGCTGCCCGTACGTCTCCGGCTGCCCGTACGCCGCGAAGCCGGGTCCGCCCTGCGGGAGACCGGTCCCGCCCTGCGAGACGTAGGGATCGCTCCCGTACGGTCCCGGCGAAGGCTCCTCGTACGGGACGGGCGGGGCGGCCTGGGCGGGCGGGACGAACGGAGCGGGCGGGGCGGGCCGGACGGGCTCGGCGGGCGGCACGGGCGGGAGGTACGCCGTCGCCTCGGCCGCCGACTCGGGCGGCACCACCGGCTGCACGGAGGTCTCCCAGGTCGGCGCCTGCCAGGTCTGGGTCTGCTGCATGTCGCCCTGCTGCTGCCCCTGTCCGGGCTGCTCGCCGGTGGGCCACTGCTCCTGGGGCCGGGGCTGCGCGGGCCCGTAGGGGTCGTACGGCTGATTGCTCATGGTGTGGGGTTCACCCTCCTGCGAACGGCGGGAGCACCTCGACCGTGCCGCCCTCGGCCAGACGTACCGTCTCATGCGGACGGCTCCCGACGGGATTCCCGTCGACGAGGAAGGAGGAGCGGTCCAGGACCCGGACCAGCTCTCCCGGATGGCGGACGCGGACCGCCGTCAGGGCCTCCGCGAGCGTCGTCGCCTCGTACGGCTCCTCGGCGGTCCCGGCCGCGGCCTTCGCCGCCGCCCAGTACCGCACCGTGCCCACTGCCACGCCGCGCCCCTCTCCGCTCCACCCCGCACGCGCGGGGCTCCCATCATGCCCCGGCCCCGCCCCCGGTCCGCTCCGCCCACCGCCACAGCCGCCCGAGCAGCGCCTCGTCCGTCGCGTTCTCCGCGTGCCCCATCCCGCGCTCGATCCACAGCTCGCCGTGCGTCCCCGCGGCCCGCTGGAGCGCGCGCGGGTGGTCGAGCGGGAAGTAGGGGTCGCGGTCGCCGTGCACGAGCAGCAGCGGCACGGGGGCGATGTACGGGGCGAGCGCGGTCGGCGAGAGCGGTACGGGGTCCCAGTCGCCCGGCCTGATCCGGGTCCGGAAGCCGAGCCGTCCCACGGTGCGCCCGAGCCGCCGGGTCACGAGCCAGTGCAGGCGCCGCATGGGCGCCGTACCCCGGTAGTACCAGCGGGCCGGGGAGCTGACGGCGATGACGAGATCGGTGCGGTCGGCGCGGCCCCCGGCGAAGACGAGGCGGTCGGCCTCGGAGAGGGGCACGGGGAGGGCGGCGGGCGCGACGGGGGGTACGGGTCCGGAGCCCGGTCCCGGCGGGGCTTGCGGCCCGGCGGGGGCCTCCGGAGCGGTTTCCGCCCCCTGTGCCCCGCCCCGCGCTTCTGTGCGCCCCTCGTTCGTACCGGGCGCCGTTCCCCCCGCGAGGGGCGCCGCTCCGGCCGTGCCGGGCGCCGCTCCGGCCGTGCCCGGCCCCGTTCCGCGCGCCGTTCCGGGCGCTTCCGCCCTCAGCCGCGCGAGCCCGTGCAGGCCCGCGTGGCGCAGGACGACGGAGCCGCCCATCGAGAATCCGAGCGTGATGACGCGGCTGTGTCCGAGCGAACGCGCCCAGGTGACGGCGGCGGCGAGGTCGAGCACCTCGCTGTCGCCCACCGTCGAACGGCCCCCGGAGCGCCCGTGGCCCCGGAAGGAGAAGGTGACGACCGCCGCGTGGCGGGCGAGGGCGTGCGCGGCGCGCCGGACGTGGGGCCGGTCCAGATCGCCCGTGAAGCCGTGCGCGAGGACGACGACGGGTCCCCCGACCGGCCCTGGACCCGGCTCGTACGCCGCGTCGATCCGTACCCCGTCGGCCGCCCGCAGACTGGCGCGCGCCCTGCGCGGGCCGTGCGCCCCGGCCCCCTCCGTGACCGGTCCTACAGGTCCGGAACCTGCCGTCGTCGCGCTCATGTGGGCTATTCTCCTCGGCAGAGGACCTGGGCAGCGAAGCCCCCGGGTCCTTTCGTGCTTTCCGGCGCGTTGTATACGACCGGCCCCCACCGGGTGTGTACACCGGGCCGCGAGGGCACGGGGCTCCCCGGGGACGCGGGGGCCCGCGGCTTCCCCGTACGAAGAAGTGCCGCATATCCCGGCCGCTCACCGGCCGGGGACCCATCGGTACCGAGGAGGAACCTGTGATGGGCGAGCGAGACGCACACCATTCCAGCCGGCCCCGCACGACCACGGAGGCAGGTGGCCTCCGATGAGTTCCCTGCTCCTCCTGACCAACGCCCTCCAGCCGTCCACGGAGGTCCTGCCCGCGCTGGGCCTGCTCCTGCACAACGTCCGCGTCGCGCCCGCCGAGGGGCCCGCGCTCGTGGACACCCCGGGCGCCGACGTGATCCTCGTCGACGGCCGCCGCGACCTGCCGCAGGTGCGCTCCCTGTGCCAGCTCCTGCGGTCCACCGGGCCCGGTTGTCCCCTCCTGCTCGTCGTCACCGAGGGCGGCCTCGCGGCCGTCACGGCGGACTGGGGCGTCGACGACGTCCTCCTCGACACGGCGGGCCCCGCCGAGGTCGAGGCGCGGCTGCGGCTCGCGACGGGCCGCCGCCAGAACGCCGCCGACGACAGCCCCATGGAGATCCGCAACGGCGACCTCTCCGTCGACGAGGCCACCTACAGCGCGAAGCTCAAGGGCAGGGTCCTCGACCTGACCTTCAAGGAGTTCGAGCTGCTCAAGTACCTCGCGCAGCACCCGGGGCGCGTCTTCACGCGCGCCCAGCTGCTGCAGGAGGTGTGGGGGTACGACTACTTCGGCGGCACCCGCACCGTGGACGTCCACGTGCGGCGGCTGCGCGCCAAGCTCGGCCCCGAGCACGAATCCCTCATCGGCACTGTCCGCAATGTGGGATACCGCTTCGTGACTCCTGAGAAGCCGGAACGCGAACGGACGGAGAAGAGCGCCGCCGGGCCGTCCGTGGCGGATGGGGCCGCGAGCGCGCGGGACGAGGCCGACGCCGCCGAGAAGAGCGAGGTCAGGGCCACGGCCCCGGCCAAGAGCTGAACCGCTCCGCGTCCCCGTGGTGGGGGCGGCCCTCCGGTCTCCTCCGGAAGGCCGCCCCCACCACGGGGGTTTACGTCCTTTTTGCGCTCCCGGGCGGTCCTCTCCGGGCCCTGGGCAGCGCTTTCACCCCGCGTAGACTGCCCGGCGTGGCCAAGGTGACGCGGGACGACGTGGCGCGGCGGGCGGGGACTTCGACCGCCGTCGTGAGCTACGTCATCAACAACGGACCCCGGCCGGTCGCCCCGGCAACACGCGAGCGGGTGCTCGCCGCGATCAAGGAGCTGGGCTACCGGCCCGACCGGGTCGCGCAGGCGATGGCCTCGCGCCGCACCGACCTCATAGGGCTCATCGTGCCGGACGCGCGCCAGCCGTTCTTCGCGGAGATGGCGCACGCGGTCGAACAGGCGGCCTCCGAGCGCGGGAAGATGGTCCTGGTCGGCAACTCGGACTACGCGGACGCCCGCGAGGTCCACTACCTGCGGGCCTTCCTCGGGATGCGCGTCGCGGGGCTCATCCTCGTCTCGCAGGGGCCGAGCGAGACCGCCGCCGCCGAGATCGACGCGTGGGACGCGCGGATCGTGCTGCTGCACCGCCGCCCCTCCCCGATCGACGACGTCGCGGTCGTCACCGACGACGTCGGCGGAGCGCAGCTCGCGACCCGCCACCTCCTGGAACACGGCGCCCCCTACGTGGCCTGCCTCGGCGGTACGGAGCAGACCCCGGCCGAGGGCGACCCGGTCTCGGACCACATCGAGGGCTGGCGCCGCGCGATGACGGAGGCGGGCCTGCCGACCGAGGGCCGCCTCTTCCAGAGCCCGTACAACCGCTACGACGCCTACAAGGTCGGCCTCGAACTCCTCGCGGGCCCGGACCGGCCCCCGGCCCTCGTCTGCGCGACGGACGACCAGGCGATCGGCATCCTGCGCGCGGCCCGCGAACTGCGCATCGACGTCCCCGGCGAACTCGCGGTGGCGGGCTTCGACGACGTCAAGGAGGCGGCCCTCACCGACCCGCCCCTGACCACGGTCGCCTCCGACCGCACGGCGATGGCCCGCGCGGCCGTCGACCTCGTCCTCGACGACGCCCTCCGCGTCACCTCCCCCCGCCGCGAACGGCTGAAGGTGTACCCGTCCCGACTGGTGATCCGACGCTCGTGCGGGTGCCACTGACACCTGCGGCGCCGGCCCGGAAGCGGTGACGGACGCGGACGGGGCACACCTTTACATCGGGCAAACAGGCTTCTGCCGTCCTTCTCAGTCCCGTCTCAGGGACCTCTCATGATCCGCGGACACGCTGGGACACATGACCGAGAACTCGTACGGCCCCAGCACCCCGTCCGCAGCGAACCCGGCCTCGTACCCGCCGCCGCCCGCGTACGAGCCCGATCCCTACGCCTACCCGGTCGAGTCCCCCGCGGCCCCGGCCCGCTCCCGCAGGCGGCTCCGGCTGCGCGGGCCCGGCGGCATCCTCACGGCCGTCGCGGTCGCCGCCGCGGTGGTCGGCGGCGCCACCTCGTACGGGCTCCAGCAGCTCGGCGGCGGCGACGGCGGCAACACCGTCACGACGGTGAGCGGCACGACGGTCTCCGAGTCGAGCAAGGGCACGGTCGCGGGCGTCGCCTCCGCCGTGAGCCCCGCCGTCGTCGAGATCAGCGCCACCTCGAACGCGGGCCAGTCGACGGGCGCGGGCGTCGTCATCACGTCGAACGGCGAGATCGTCACCAACAACCACGTCATCTCCGGCGCCCAGCAGATCAAGGTCGCGCTGAAGAACGGCAAGAGCTACACCGCCGAGGTCGTCGGCACGGACAGCTCGAAGGACCTCGCGCTCATCAAGCTGAAGAACGCCTCGGGCCTCAAGGCCGCGACGCTCGGCAACTCCGACAACCTCCAGGTCGGCGACAACGTCGTGGCGATCGGCTCCCCCGAGGGCCTGAGCGGCACCGTGACCAGCGGCATCGTCTCGGCGCTCGACCGCGACGTCACGGTCGCGAAGGAGAGCGGCGGCTCGCAGAGCCAGAGCCAGAGCCAGGGCCAGGGCCAGGGCCGGCAGGGCCAGGGCTTCGGGAGCGGCGGCGACGACTCGTGGCCCTTCCAGTTCGGCGGCGAGCAGTTCAACGGCGACACGGGCGACAGCACGACCACGTACAAGGCGATCCAGACCGACGCCTCGCTCAACCCGGGCAACTCGGGCGGCGCCCTCATCGACATGAACGGCGCGATCGTCGGCATCAACTCGGCGATGTACTCGGCCGCGTCGAGCGGCGGTCAGTCCTCCTCCTCGGACGCCGGCAGCGTCGGCCTCGGCTTCGCGATCCCCGTCAACACCGTGAAGGCCGACCTGGCCAAGCTGCGCTCCGGCGCACAGGACTGAACGGCCCGCCCGGCCCCTGGCGTGGCAGGCTGGGCGCCGTCGTCACCGGCGCGTACACCGTGACGACCCCGCGCACCCACCCGCGCACAGGAACCGAGCAGACCGAGGAGCAGGAAGCGATGAGTCCGCAGGAAGGCGACCGCGAGCAGCGGCAGCAGCGCATCCTCGTCGTGGACGACGAACCCGCCGTCCGGGAGGCGCTGCGCCGCTCGCTCGTCTTCGAGGGGTACGGCGTCGAGGTCGCGGCCGACGGGCACGAAGCCCTCCAGAAGGCCGCCGCGACCCCGCCGGACCTCGTCGTCCTGGACATCCAGATGCCCGGCATGGACGGCCTCACCGCCGCCCGCCGCCTGCGCGCCACCGGCTCGACCGTGCCCGTCCTGATGCTCACCGCGCGCGACACGGTCGGCGACCGCGTGACCGGTCTCGACGCCGGGGCCGACGACTACCTCGTCAAGCCCTTCGAGCTGGACGAGCTGTTCGCCCGCATCCGCGCCCTGCTGCGCCGCTCCTCGTACGCGGTCGCGCAGCAGGCCGCCGACGACGAGGAGACCCTGGCCTTCGGCGACCTGCGCATGAACCTCGCGACGCGCGAGGTGACGCGCGGGGGCCGCGCCGTCGAGCTGACCCGTACCGAGTTCACGCTCCTGGAGATGTTCCTCGCCCACCCGCGCCAGGTCCTCACGCGCGAGCAGATCCTCAAGACCGTGTGGGGCTTCGACTTCGAGCCGTCCTCCAACTCCCTCGACGTCTACGTCATGTATCTGCGCCGCAAGACGGAGGCGGGCGGGGAGCCGCGCCTCGTGCACACCGTGCGCGGCGTCGGCTACGTGCTGCGCGGCGGCGGCGAGTGAACCGCGTCGTCCGCCGCTTCCGCGCGCTCCCGCTGCGCTCGCGGCTGTCCCTCCTGTCGGCCGCCGCCGTGGCCCTCGCGGTCGCCGCCGTGTCGGTGACCTGCTGGTTCCTCGTCCGCGGCAAGCTGTACGACGAGGTCGACTCGCAGCTCAAGGACCAGGCGGGCCGGGTGCACCTGTCGTGGGTGCAGACGGTCGCGGGCCCCTGCAACTCCGAGCCGCCCGCGCAGGACTCCTCGCAGCGCCCGCCGTCCGCGCCGATGTACCTCCAGATCGTGAGCGTCGACTCCGACCACCCGTGCGTGGCCGACGGCTCGACGGGCGTCGTGCGCGTCACCGCCGCCGACCGCGACCTCGCCGCCGACCCCGAGGGCCGTCGCCCGCAGACCCGCGACGGCACCACGACGGACGGCCGCGACGTGCGCGTCCTGACCCTCCCGGTCGCGCTGAACAGCCAGCAGTTGCTCGCCGGGCGCGCCGTGCAGATCGCCGTCCCGCTCAAGGACACCCGCGACACGCTCAACGAACTCGCGCTGATCCTGCTCCTCGTCTCCGGCGTCGGCGTCATCGGCGCGGGGGCCGCCGGGCTGTGGGTCGCGCGGACGGGGCTGCGCCCGGTGGACGATCTGAGCCGCGCCGCCGAGCACATCGCGCGCACCGAGGACCTCACGACCCGTATCCCCGTCGAGGGGGACGACGAGATCGCGCGCCTGTCGCGCTCGTTCAACAGCATGACGGCCTCGCTCGCGGCCTCGCACGAGCTGCAACGCCAGCTCATCGCGGACGCGGGCCACGAGCTGCGCACCCCGCTGACCTCGCTGCGCACCAACATCGAACTCCTCGTCCGCAGCGAGCAGACGGGCCGCGCGATCCCGCCGGACGACCGCCGCGAACTGCTCGAATCGGTCAAGGCGCAGATGACGGAACTCGCCGCTCTCATCGGCGACCTCCAGGAGCTGTCCCGGCCGGACGCGCGCCAGCAGGGGCCCCTGGAGATCGTCGGTCTGCACGACGTCGCCGAGACGGCGCTCGCCCGCGCGCGGCTGCGCGGCCCGCACCTGACGATCGACGCCGAGCTGGGCCCGTGGTTCGTGCGCGCGCACCGGGCCCCGCTGGAGCGCGCCGTGGTCAACATCCTGGACAACGCGGTGAAGTTCAGCCCGGAGGGCGGTGTGATCCGCGTCCGCCTGGAGCGCGGCGCGCTGACGGTGCGCGACCACGGGCCCGGCATCCCCGCCGAGGACCTGCCGCACGTCTTCGACCGCTTCTGGCGCTCGCCCTCCGCCCGCTCCCTCCCCGGCTCGGGCCTCGGCCTGTCGATCGTCGCCCGCACGGTGCAGGACGTGGGCGGTACGGTCACGCTCGCCCCGGCCCCGGACGGCGAGCCCGGCACTCTCGCGACGATCACCATCCCGGGGGCTCCGGTCCGCCCGCCGGGGGAGGCGGAGTAGCGGCGACGGCCCCGCCGCGCGGATTCGGCCATGGTTCCGTACGAGCCGCGAAGACCTCGTGACGACTCCGCGCACAAGCACCCGGCATATGCGGACAACGGGGGAAGCGCACTTGCGACCGCCACCCGCCGCTGTGGTGGACTGCGCCGATGCGTTCCCCCCACCGCATGACCGACCGCACCACCCCTGACCACCCGTCCGAGCCCGCGCACGAGCCCCCCACCCCGGACACGCGGCGGCTGGAAACCGTCCCCGGTCCGTACGGGCACCAGGCCGCTCCGGCTCCGTACGGGCACCAGGCCGCTCCCGGTCCGTACGAGCGCCAGGCCGCCCCCGGTCCGTACGAGTCCCGGACCGCTCCCGCTCCCTGCGAGCGCCCGGCCGCCCCCCATCCGTACGGGGGCCGCGCGGCTCCGAACCCGTACGAGGAGCTCGGCGAGCTGGCCGGGCCGCTGGACGACTTCCTCCGTCCCGAGGAGCCGCCGTTCGCGGGCGCGGACGACGAGGGGGCGCCCTGGTCCGCGCCCGACCACCGCCGCAGGCCCCGCCTCTTCTTCCGCTTCGCGGGCATCCCCTTCGCGCTCAAGGCGGTCATCGCGCTCGTCACGCTGCTCGCCTTCCTCGCGCTCGGCGACCGCTGGGCCGTGCTGTACGCGGAGCACACGGCGGCGGAGAAGCTGAAGGACGCGATGCACCTGGAGGCGACGCCCGAGGTGAGCATCGGGGGGTTCCCGTTCGTCACACAGGTGCTCGGCAAGCACCTCGGCTCGGTCACGGTGACGGTCCCGGACGTGGCGGCCGACCGCGTCTCGCTCGCGAAGGTCAGCGCGACGGCCGACGACATCCGTCTCAGCGGGGATCTGCCGACGAGCCTGAAGGGCGCGTTCGCGGGCAAGGTGCGCGGCGAGGTGCTGCTCTCCTTCGACGACCTCAACCGCGAACTCGGCGCCAGTCAGGTCACCTTCTCCGGCACCGGCCGTGACCGCGTCCTCGCGCGCGGCACGCTCCCGGTCGCGGGCCACGACGTACGGGTACGGGCCGACGCCCGCATCACGCGCGACGGCGCCCGGGGCATCCGCACGGAGATCGGCGGCATCCGGCTCAGCCTGGGCGACCTGGCCACGTTCCGGCCGGGCACGGGTCCGGCGGACGGGCTGCACCTGACCGAGAAGAGCGCGCAGGCGCTGCGCGAACAGACCGCGAAGGTGAAGGCGCTCTTCGGGGTGCGCGAGATCACCCGCCGCCTCGGCGTCCCGCCCTCGGCGGTCGGCGCCGCGCTGCGCAGCGACGACAAGCTGCACGAGGTGACGGGCACGCCCCGTTTCGTCCACGACCTCATGCGGATCAACCTCGTCGACGCGGCCCTCGACCACCCCGAGCTCCTGCGCCGCCTCGGTCTCGACCCCGGGCTCCTCACCTCGCTCTCCACCCTCACCCGCCCCCAGCTCGCCGACCGGCTCACCCTCGGCTTCCACCTCCCCGAGCTGCCGACGCAGACGGGGGACGTCAACCTCTCCGACGTCCGGGTGACGAAGGAGGGCATCCACGTCCGTCTGGAGGGGGACGGCGTGGGGGTGAGCACGAAGTAACGGGGCGGGGCTGGGCGCCGAGCAGGGCGGGACGCGGGCTCAGCGCCGGGCGGGGCGGGGCGGGACGCGGGGCATCACCCCCCAGCCCCGCCAGACCGCCGCCCCGGTCGGCGCCACGCCCCGGGCTCGCGCCTGGCCGCCGCCCCCGGTCGGCGCCACGCCCCCGGACCACGTCCCGCCAGAGCCCTGACCGCGTCCCGCCAGAGCCCCGTACCGCACCCCACCCGGTCCCCCGCCCCACTCCCCCTCCCGTCGGCGAACCGTCGGCGACCCGTTCGCGAACCGCCCGCGACCTGCCCCGCCAGGGGCAACCCGCCATACCTTCACGGTTCAACTCCCGTTCACTCTTCCCGGAACGCCTGGTCACTTCCGCTGCCTACTTTCGGCCTCACGAGGTTCGCAAAGACCCCGACCAAGCCACCGCCGAGCCCTTCCGCAGGGTCCCGGCTCCCGGAAGGAACACCCCAACAGTGAAGCTTCAGCGCAAGAACCGGCTGCGGGCGCTCTCCCTCGGCGTCGTCGCCGTGTCCGGCGCCCTGGCCCTCACGGCGTGCGGCTCGGACGACACGAGCAGCGGCCCCGGCAACGGCGACACGAGCAAGGACAGCTCGGCCGCCGCCGCGCCCTCCTCGTCCTCGGACATCGACTGCTCGGACGCCAAGGGCGAGCTGCTCGCCTCGGGGTCCAGCGCGCAGCAGAACGCGATCGACGCCTGGGTGAAGAGCTTTACGGCCGCGTGCAAGGACGTGCGGATCAACTACTCCCCGGACGGCTCGGGCGCCGGTGTGACCGCCTTCCTCCAGGGCCGTACCGCCTTCGCCGGCTCGGACTCCGCGCTCAAGCCGGAGGAGATCACCAAGTCCGCCGACGTCTGCAAGGACTCGCAGGCCATCGACCTGCCCATGGTCGGCGGCCCCATCGCGATCGGCTACAACGTCCCGGGCGTCGACAACCTCGTCCTCGACGCGAAGACCCTCGCGCACATCTTCGACGGCAAGATCTCCACCTGGAACGACAAGGAGATCAAGGCCCTCAACCCGGACGCGAAGCTCCCGTCCACGAAGATCCAGGCGTTCCACCGCTCGGACGAGTCCGGCACGACGGACAACTTCACGAAGTACCTGAAGGCCGTCGCCCCCGGTGACTGGAAGTACGAGGGCGGCAAGGCGTGGCAGGCCAAGGGCGGCCAGTCCGCCCAGGGCTCCTCCGGCCTCGCGCAGCAGGTCAAGCAGACGGCCGGCGCGATCTCGTACTTCGAGCTGTCCTACGCGACCGACGGCATCAAGACCGTCGACATCAAGACGAAGGCCGCCGAGCCGGTCAAGGCCACGACGGAGAACGCCTCGAAGGCGATCGCCGCCGCTAAGGTCGCCGGCAAGGGCAAGGACCTCGCCCTGGAGCTGGACTACAACCCCTCCGCCGACGGCGCCTACCCGATCACCCTCGTGACGTACGAGATCGCCTGCGAGAAGGGCAACAAGGCGGAGAGCCTGCCCGCCACGAAGTCCTTCCTCAACTACATCGCGAGCGAGGACGGCCAGGGCCAGCTCGCCGACGCCGGCTACGCCCCGATCCCGGACGCGATCATCGCCAAGGTCCGCGAGACCATCACCTCCCTCAGCTGACCCCGCGTGCGGGCGGCCCCCACCGGGCCGCCCGCACCGTCCGGTGCACCGCCGCCAGCAAGCCCCCTCCCCCGTGAGACGTGATCCTCGCCGGGAGCGGGTCCGCAGACCGGAGAAACCCCATGGACATACCCACGACCCCCGCCCCCGGCGGCCCGCCCGCCGCCCCACCGACTCCCGCAGCCCCGCAGCCCGGCCCCGTCCGTCCGAAGGACGACGGCAGGAGGGCGGAGCCCGGGAAGGCGCGCGGTTCCCGCCACCTCGGCGACCGCGTCTTCCTCGGCCTCTCGCGCGGCTCCGGCATCCTCCTCCTCGTCGTGATGGCGGCCATCGCCGTCTTCCTCGCCTACCGTTCCTCGCTGATCCTCACGAAGAACCACGGCAACTTCTTCACGACCTTCGAGTGGAACCCGACCGCGATGCCGCCGGTCTTCGGCATCGCCGTGCTCGCCTTCGGCACGGTCGTCTCCTCGGTCATCGCGATGGCCCTCGCCGTGCCCGTCTCGGTCGGCATCGCGCTCTTCCTCACGCACTACGCCCCCCGCGCCGCGCGCGGCCCCATCAGCTACGTCATCGACCTGCTCGCCGCCGTGCCGTCGATCGTGTACGGACTCTGGGGCGCCCTCGTCCTCGTGCCGCACCTCAACGGGCTCTTCGGCTGGCTCGACCAGTACCTCGGCTGGACCGGGATCTTCTCCTGGCAGGGCGGCGCGCCGCGCTCACTCCTGACCGTCGGCATCCTGCTCGCGATCATGATCCTGCCGATCGTGACCAACGTGAGCCGCGAGGTCTTCCGGCAGGTCCCGCAGGCGCACGAGGAGGCCGCGCTCGCGCTCGGCGCGACGCGCTGGGAGGTGGTCCGCACCGCGGTCCTGCCCTTCGGCCGCTCCGGCGTGATCTCCGCGTCGATGCTCGGCCTCGGCCGCGCGCTCGGCGAGACGATGGCCGTCGCGACCGTGCTCTCGCCGGGCTTCACCATCCAGTCGAGCCTCCTCGACCCGGGCGGCGGCACCTTCGCGCAGAACATCGCGAGCAAGTTCAGCGAGGCCAGCGTCGAGGGCCGTGACGCGCTCATCGCCTCCGGGCTCGTCCTCTTCGTCATCACGCTCCTCGTCAACGGAGCCGCGCGGGCCATCATCGCCCGCCGCAAGGAGTACTCGGGGGCCGACGCATGAGCCACGACCAGAACCCGGCGGGCGGCCAGTCCGCGCCGCAGCACACGGGCACGCACGGACGGAGCGAGCGGACCGGTTCGCTGCGGGCCGCGCGCCTGCCCCGCTGGTCCGACCTCGCCGTCGCCGCCGCCTCGGTCCTCCTCGCGTGCCTCGTCGGCGTCGCGGCCGGACTCGACTCGAAGGTGCAGTGGGGCCTGATCGCCGCGCTCCTCTTCGTCTTCGGCGGCTACGCGCTCGCCGCCCGCGTCGAGGGCCGCCGCCAGGCGAAGGACCGCCTCGTCACGAGCGTCGTCTGGGTGGCCTTCCTCGCCGCCTTCATCCCGCTCGCCTCGCTCGTGTGGGAGACCGTCAAGCGCGGCGTGAAGGTCCTGGACCCGTACTTCCTGACGCACTCGATGGTCAACATCAGCTCGATGGACGAGGGCGGCGGCATCTACCACGCGATCGTCGGCTCGGTCGAGCAGGTCGGCCTCGCGACGGTCATGGCCGCGCCCGTGGGGCTGCTCACCGCCGTCTACCTCGTCGAGTACGGACGCGGGAAGCTCGCCAAGACGGTCACCTTCTTCGTCGACGTCATGACGGGCATCCCGTCGATCGTCGCGGGCCTGTTCATCCTGAGCCTGATGCTCCTCCTCAAGGCGGAGCCCTTCGGCTTCGCCGGCTCCCTCGCGCTGGCGATCCTGATGATCCCGGTCGTCGTCCGCTCGACGGAGGAGATGCTGAAGCTCGTGCCGAACGAGCTGCGCGAGGCGTCCCTCGCGCTCGGCGTGCCGAAGTGGCGCACGATCCTGAAGGTCGTGCTGCCCACGTCGATCGGCGGCATCACGACCGGCGTCATGCTCGCGATCGCGCGTATCGCGGGCGAGACCGCGCCCGTCCTGCTCCTGGTCTGGGGTTCCTCGTACATCAACATGGACCCCTTCCACGGCGGCCAGTCCTCCCTGCCGCTGTACATCTACCAGCAGTACGCGACGAGCGGCGGCTACGGAGCCTCCTACGACCGCGCCTGGGCGGCGGCCCTCACGCTGATCGCCTTCGTGATGGTCCTCAACCTGGCGGCCCGCGCGCTCGCCCGGTGGAAGGCCCCCCAGTCCTCCGGTCGCTGACCACGCAGACCTCCGGTCGCCGAGGCGGCCGTTCCCCGGGGGCGTGGTGAGCGCCCCCCGCGCGCCCGGCCCGGCGCGCCCCGTACGAAAGAAGCAGTGAACCCATGGCCAAGCGCATCGATGTCAGCGGACTGACCGCGTACTACGGGGCCCACAAGGCGATCGAGGACATCTCGATGACCGTCGAGCCCCGCTCCGTCACGGCCTTCATCGGCCCCTCGGGCTGCGGCAAGTCCACCTTCCTGCGGACCCTGAACCGGATGCACGAGGTGACCCCGGGCGGTCGCGTCGAGGGCAAGGTCCTCCTGGACGACGAGGACCTGTACGGGAACCAGGTCGACCCGGTCGCGGTACGCCGCACGATCGGCATGGTCTTCCAGCGCCCGAACCCCTTCCCGACGATGTCGATCTTCGACAACGTCGCGGCGGGCCTCAAGCTCAACGGCTCCTACAAGAAGTCCGAGCTGAACGACGTCGTCGAGAAGTCGCTCCAGGGCGCCAACCTCTGGAACGAGGTCAAGGACCGCCTCAACAAGCCGGGCGCGGGCCTCTCCGGCGGCCAGCAGCAGCGCCTGTGCATCGCGCGGGCGATCGCGGTCGAGCCGCAGGTCCTCCTCATGGACGAGCCCTGCTCGGCGCTCGACCCGATCTCGACGCTCGCGATCGAGGACCTGATAGGCGAGCTGAAGGAACGCTTCACCATCGTGATCGTCACGCACAACATGCAGCAGGCGGCGCGCGTCTCGGACCGCACGGCCTTCTTCAACCTCTCGGCGGTGGGCCAGCCCGGCCGCCTCATCGAGATCGACGACACCCAGCGGATCTTCTCCAACCCCTCGGTCCAGGCGACGGAGGACTACATCTCGGGCCGCTTCGGCTGAGCCGCCGGCCCACCGGACCCCTTCGCGGTGCTGCATGGCGGTGCCACCACGGAGGACACGAGGAGCCCGCCCCGACGACAGGCCGGGGCGGGCTCTTCCCTGCGGGGGGCGTCTCGTACGGGGCGGATCGCGGGGCGGATCGCGGGGCGGGCGAGCCGTTCGCGGGGCGGGAGCGCCGTTCGCGGAGCCGGAGGGCCGTTCGCGGGGCGGGAGAGCCGTTCGCGGAGCCGGAGGGCCTTCGCGGGGCCGGCGGGCCTCGTGCCTGGCGCGGGCCTCGTAGGCGGCGAGCGGGCCTCTCCGGTGGCGGGCGGGCCTTGTACGTGGCGAGCCAGGTGCGGGCCGGGGCAGGAGTCGGCGCCGCCCGGTCTCCGGCGTCGGCCCGGCGCGGGCCCGGCGCGGACCCCGGGCGGCTCAGCGACCGGCTCAGCGGGCGAGCATCTGCTCCGTCAGCTCCCACAGCCTCCGCGCCGCCTCGGGGTCGATCGAGTCGGGGTGGACCTCGGCGGGGATGCTGTCGGCGGTGAGCGGCCGGTCCTCCCCGTCCACGACGGACACCTCGCAGTCTTTCAGGTACACGCCGCCGATCCCGTCGAGCAGCGGGCTCGCGGCGGCGAAGACGACGGTGGCCGCCCCCTGAGCGGGCGTCTTCTTCCCGGTCTCGGGATCGATGACGGGCCTGCCCTCCTCGTCCAGGAGCCCCTGCGCCCGGTACGCCTCCCGGTCCTCGGGACGGTTGTTGAGACTCGTCCCGATCACGACCCCCGGGTGCACGGCGTACCCCCGCACGCCCCCGGCGGCCCAGCGCCGGTCCAGCTCGACGGCGAAGAGCACGTTGGCGCGCTTGGCCTGCGCGTAGGCGGCACCGGGGTGGTAGCCGGTCGTGAAGTCGGGGTCGTCCCAGCGGATCGCCCCCATCCGCTGCGCGCCGGAGGACACGTTGACGACCCGCGCCCCTCGCGCGGCGCGCAGCAGGGGGAGCAGCCCGAGGGTGAGCCGGAAGGGCCCGAGGTGACTCGTCGCGAACTGGATCTCGTGCCCGTCCGCGTCGAGGGTCCGCTCGGCGGGCGGGGCGACGGCGGCGCAGTTGACGAGCACGTCGACGGGCCGCCCGGCGGCGAGCCGCCGCCCGACGAACGCGTCCACGGACCCCGGGTCGACGAGATCGAGCCGGTCGACCTCCACCCCGGCGATCCCCGCGACCTTCTCCGCGGCCCGCTCCGGACTCCGCGCCCCGACCAGCACCTCCACCCCGGCCCCCGCGAGCGCCCGCGTCACCTCGAACCCGATCCCCTGGTGCCCCCCGGTGACCACCACGCTCCTCCCCCGCAGATCGACCCCCGCAAGCACCTCCCCCGCGGTGGCGGCGGCCCCGAAGGGCGAACCGATGGGGTGCTGCTGAGACGACCACGACTGCTGCGACTGCTGCGACATGGGAACACGCCTTCCCGATCGAAACGGAACCTCGTTCCGCCCACTGTACGGAACAGGGTTCCGTTTCGCGAACGGCGCCGGGCGGGGGACAACGCAAAAGGCGCCCCCCGCAGAGGGAGGCGCCTTGGCGGCGGGGGCGGGGACGAGACCCCGCACACCCGAGATCACGAGGTCACAAGAACAGGAAGTTCACGACCCAGAACGACACCGCCGCCACGATCGCCGCCGCCGGCATCGTGATGAACCAGCCGAGCACGATGTTCTTCGCGACGCCCCACCGCACCGCGTTGACCCGCTTCGTCGCGCCGACGCCCATGATCGCCGAGGTGATCACGTGGGTCGTCGAGATGGGCGCGTGGAAGAGGAACGCGGTCGTGAACATGATCGACGCGCCGGTCGTCTCGGCGGCGAAGCCCTGCGGCGGGTCCAACTCGATGATCTTGCGGCCGAGCGTGCGCATGATGCGCCAGCCACCCGCGTACGTACCGAGCGAGAGCATGAGCGCACAGGCGATCTTGACCCACACCGGGATCGCGTCGCCCTGGTCCTCGACATCGGCGATGACGAGCGCGAGCACGACGATGCCCATCGTCTTCTGCGCGTCCTGGAGCCCGTGCCCGAGCGCCATCGCGGCGGCCGAGACGGTCTGCGCGATACGGAAACCGCGCTTGGCCCGGTGCGGGTTCGACTTGCGGAACAGCCACAGGATCGCGCACATCACGAGGTAGCCGACGACGAGACCGACGAGCGGCGAGAGGAACATCGGGATGACGATCTTGTCGATCACCCCGGACCACATGACCCCGATCCCGCCCGCGAGCGCCGCCCCGACCATCCCGCCGAACAGCGCGTGCGAGGACGAGGAAGGCAGCCCGAAGTACCAGGTCACGAGGTTCCACACGACCGCGCCCACGAGCGCGGCGAACAGGATCCACATCCCCTTGTCGCCGTGCGGGGTGTCGATGATGCCCTCGCTGACCGTCTTCGCGACGCCGTTGCCGAGGAAGGCACCGGCGAGGTTCATGACGGCGGCCATCGCGAGCGCCGCGCGCGGCGTGAGCGCCCGGGTCGAGACGGAGGTCGCGATCGCGTTCGCGGAGTCGTGGAAGCCGTTGGTGTAGGTGAAGGCGAACGCGACCAGGACGGTCACGACCAAAGCAAAGGTGTCCACCGGGTCAGGACTCCTTGACCGCGATGGTCTCCACCGTGTTCGCGACGTGCTCGAACGCGTCGGCGGCCTCTTCGAGGACGTCGACGATCTGCTTGAGCTTCAGCACCTCGATGGCGTCGTACTTCCCGTTGAACAGGTGCGCGAGGAGCTTGCGGTGGATCTGGTCCGCCTGGTTCTCCAGACGGTTCACCTCGATCCAGTACTCGGTGAGGTTGTCCATCGTCCGCAGGTTGGGCATCGCCTCGGCGGTCAGCTCCGCCGCACGGTGGAGGACCTCGATCTGCTGCTCGACACCCTTGGGAAGCTGGTCGATCTGATAAAGGACGACGAGATCGACCGCCTCCTCCATGAAGTCCATGATGTCGTCGAGCGAACCGGCGAGGGTGTAGATGTCCTCGCGGTCGAACGGCGTGATGAAGGAGGAGTTCAGCTGGTGGAAGATGGCATGCGTCGCGTCGTCCCCGGCGTGTTCCGCGGCCCGCATGCGTTCGGCGATCTCGGCCCGGGCGGAGGGGTCCGCCCCGAGCAGTTCCATGAGGAGCTTGGAGCCCGTGACGATGTTGTCCGCGGACGCGGCGAACATGTCGTAGAAACTCGTCTCCCGGGGGGTCAGACGAAAACGCACGTGGGGTCCTCGGTGTCCTCTGGGTTCGGTCAGGCTGATGCTAGGCGCATCATCCGGCCACGGCGAACCGGCTTTCACAGTGTCGCCCATGAAAGCGGGCGATCATCACAGGGCCCCAACCGGCCCAAGAGGAACAGAACCGATCCCAACAGATCGGAAATATCGGTACAATATACCCATGCGGGGTATAGAGGGGCCGCTCAGCGCCCGTCTCGACGCTTCTGCGCAGCCTGCCCCACACTGGCCGTAACCCCCCGGGACCCGGCGGTCCGCGAGGGGTGTCGGACAGCTCACATCTGCGCCGTGGTCCCCACGGCCCCCTACCGGGAGGACGCGATGACGACCACCGAGGCCGAAGGCACCGGAGCGGCGACTCCCACCGGGGCGCCCGAGACGCCCGGCGCCGTGCCCGCGGGCACGGCCGAGCACGCCGTGCACGGCTACCACGACCACAAGCAGGAGCACCTCAAGCGCCTGCGCCGCATCGAGGGCCAGATCCGCGGCCTGCAGCGGATGGTCGAGGAGGACCAGTACTGCATCGACATACTCACCCAGGTCTCCGCCTCCACGAAGGCCCTCCAGTCCTTCGCCCTCCAACTCCTGGAGGAGCACCTGCGGCACTGTGTGGCGGACGCGGCGGTACGGGGCGGGGACGAGGTCGAGGAGAAGGTCGCGGAGGCCACACGGGCCATCGCACGGATGCTCCGTACGTGAGGGACCGCGAGGGGCGGGGCCGGGTCACGCGGGGCCGGGTCACGCGGGGCCGTACGCGTGAGGGCCGCACGCGAAGGGCGGCGGGCCGAGAGCCGGTAGGGCCGAGGGCCGTACGGCCGACGGGTCCACGGCCGCCCGCGCGTCCCGCGAGGCGCCGGGGGTCTCGCCCCCACGGCACCGCCCCGGCCCGTCCGGCCTACCGGGCCAGTCCGGCCCCGGCCGACTCAGCCGCCGTACCCGCTCACGTCACCGCGGCCCGTCCCTCTCACCTGCAACACCTCGTCGATCCGCTCGACGCTCAGCCGCTCCTCGCACGAGCAGACGGCCGCGATCATCAGCTCCCCGCAGAGCTCGATCTCCGCGAGGGCCACCGGGTCCTCGACCGCGAAAGCTGTCGTCACCTTGGCTCACCCCCTTCTCCCGGACCCTTCCGAGGCCCTTTCCGGGCCCCTTCTCGGGCACTCTTCCCGGACGGCGCGCGGCCCAGCGTAGGGAGCCGCGTGCGCCGGGCGCATGACACGGACGGACCATTTACGGGTCATCCACCCGGCGCACGACCGGCGCTCGGCAGCCCGGCGTGTCCACCTCTCGCACCCACTCGTCCACCCGGGCACTCATCGGGTCAACGAACAATAGGTACGGCCGTCACGCCGCCCACCTGGGAATCCACGAAATCAGCCCCAGGGCCTACGTCTGGTCCTCCAGGACTACCGTGAAGAGGTGACCTCCGAGGAGACCCAGGGCGACGCCCACCGCACCACGACCCAGGAACGCGGCCCCTTCTGCACCGCCACCTGCCTGTGCGGCTGGCGCGGCCCCGCCCGCCGCGCCCGCTCCAAGGCCCGCTCGGACGCGGCGGAGCACCTGCGGGACGCGGAAACGGAAGCGCGTACGGGGTCGTAACCGACTCCCCGCGAAACGTACGAGACAGGCGAAACGTCAGCGGATTCGCCTCGCCGCAGACCCCGTCCCGGGCCACAGCGCGGGCTTCGCCCCGGGCCCCGTCCCGTCGCGTCTCCGGTTACCCGGCTACGCCGCCAGGTCCCGGTCCTCGCCCGCCCGCGCGGGCCGCACCGCCCCGTCGGCCTCCCGCGGCTCCCGCTCCCCGGCGGCGCCGCGCTCGTCCTCCGTACCGTCCGTACCGCCGCCCGCCCACACGAGGCGCCCCGCGCGGCCGCGGCCCACGGCGCGCAGCACGGGGGTGAACAGTGCCGTGAAGAGCGGCGAGAGCAGCAGCGCGACGGCCGTGCCGAGCGCGAAGCCGCCGACCACGTCCGTGGGGTAGTGCACGCCCATGAGGACCCGGCAGAACCCCTCCAGCACCGCGAGCCCGATGCCGACCAGACCGAGCTTGCGGTGGGCGAGGAAGAGCGAGACGCCGATCGCCATCGTCAGCGTCGAGTGATCGCTCACGAAGGAGAAGTCGGTCTTGCCCGGCTCCAGGACCTCAAGGCCCTTGTGGTCGACGAAGGGCCGGGGCCGCTCGACGAAACCGCGGATCGGGATGTTCACGCCCACCGCGAGCGCGGCGGCCAGCGGCGCCCAGACCACCGCGGCCACGGAGGAGGCCGCCGCGTCGAGGGTGTCGCGCCGCCTGACGCCCCACCAGCACCACAGCACGAGCAGCACGGCGAGCACCGGCAGCCCGTACTCGCCGAGGAAGCGCACGGCCTGATCGCACCAGCTCGGGGAGTGCTCGGTGAGGCCGTTGATGTCGAAGAGCAGGCTGACATCGGGGTTCGACCCGGAAGTGTCGAGTCCAGCCATCGTGCCGCGGCCCCTTGTCTTTCGTACCGGGACGCACACGGCGTACGTCCCTCACCAACCCCCGTGGTCGGCACCGGCCGGCACCGCTCCGCTCGCGCACACACCTGTGGTCCTGAACAGGGAACGCCTGCTCCCTGCCCCCGCGTTCCGCACTCCACCGAATGATCACCCAGACGTTATCGAAGAGAGACGCGTCCGCGCAGCTCAGGACCCCCGCCGCGAGCGGGGGCGCACAGGGCCACAAGGGGGGCGCGAGGGCCGTGGGTCCGGGCGCCGGGCCCCTCAGGAGGAGCGACCTCCCTCTCGCGTACGAGAGACCCGCGGCGTACGACGCCTGATGTACGCCACGCGGGGGACGCCGCAAACGCGATCCCCGCCGTGCCGGATGCCCGCCGGGCCTGTTGTACGGGTCCGGGGCCGCCCTCCGTCAGTCCGCGCGTCGCGGCCCCACCCCCGCACCGGCCAGCGCGGCGGCCCCGGGCGAGGGCGACGCGGCACCGGACGGCTCACCGGCAACGGCCGCCCCGCCACCGGCCTCCGCCCCGCCACCCTCCGCACCCATGTCCTCCGCGCTCGCCCCCTTCGCATCGACGCCGCCCACGTCGGCCCCCGCCTTCTCCTTCGCCTCCGCCTTCTTCCTCGCCGCCTCGCGGTCCTCGTCGACGGGCCGCAGCGAATCGCTCGCGCCCGGTTCCGGGAGCGCGGCGGCGGCGGCCTGCGTGACGCGGGTCGCGCCGAAGTAGTCGGGGGTGTCGACCGGGTCGAAGCGGATGACGGCGCCGGTACGGGGCGCGTCGATCATGTAGCCGCCACCGACGTAGATCCCGACGTGCCGGATGGCGCGCGAATTGCTCAGATCGTCGGAGAAGAAAACGAGATCACCGGGGAGCAGTTCGTTCCGCGCGGGGTGCGGCCCCGCGTTGTACTGATCGTTCGCGACGCGCGGCAGATCGATACCGACGCTTTCGTACGCGGCCTGCGTGAGCCCCGAGCAGTCGAAGCGCCCGCGCTGCGCCGCCGTCCCCGTACCACCCCACAGGTACGGCGTGCCGAGCTTGCCCTGCGCGTACGAGATCGCCGCCGCGGCCTGCTCGGAGGGCTGGAGCCGTCCGGCCGGGGCGGAGAAGCTCTCCTCCAGGCCGCGGATGGTCTTCACGTAGTTCCGCGTCTCGCTGTACGGCGGGATTCCGCCGTACCGGATCACCGCGTCGGGACCGGCGTTGTAGGCGGCGAGCATGTTCGCCGACTGGTCGCCCGGCACGTTCTTGACGTAGGAGGCGAGTTCGCAGTCGTACGAGGCGGCCGACGGAATCGCGTCGGCCGGATTCCACACGTCCCGCACGCCGTCCTTGTCGCCGTCGACGCCGTGCGAGGCCCACGTGCTCGGGATGAACTGCGCGATGCCCTCGGCCGCCGCCGCGCTGCGGGCACGCGGGTTGAAACCGGACTCCTGGTAGAGCTGCGAGGCGAGGAGCGCGGGCGTGAGGGCGGGGCACAGGTTGCCCCACTTCTGCACGAGCGCCTGGTACGCGGCGGGCACCGAGCCCTTCGCGAGACCGGTCGCGCGGCCCGCGCCACCACCGGTGAGGTTTCCGGCGACGACGAAGACGCCGACGACGAGGAGCGCCACGAACCCCGTCCCGAGGACGGCGAGCAGCGAGCCGATCAGCCAGAACTTGCGCACGCGTCAACTCTCCCCCATGAGGGAGCGCTTCGCCACGGTGTACGGGAGCACGGGGCGCGCGTACCAGCCATATGAGCCGTTCATCGCAGCACGCGGAGATGTAGGCAGAAGCGGGACGATCAGCCAGTATGAGGAGCAATCACATGACTGCACATCACCTGACGTGACCCCACCCCCACCCGTCCTCCCGCTCCTTCACCCGTTGGAGCGACCCGCCGGGGACACGCCCGCATCATTGCCCGCAGTCACATCGCATGATACACAGAGTAATCACGCGGGCGGGCGTGTCCCCTTCCACCCCTTCGGTCCGGTTCTCAAGAGCGGAAAGAAGGCAAAACTCGGCCAGGTTTGACGCCAAGTCGACATGCACAGGCGCCGGAGTCAGCGACAATGAGCGAGACCTCTGTGTCGAGCAGAGGACGGAACAACCCGTTAGGGGCGGTGAGTTACATGCTTATGGCGGCCGACAAGGGCGACATCAACACGATCATCGGCGGGATCGCCCCGGACTGGGGCCCCTTCGGGAGCCTCGGCAGCGAGGCCCGCGTCATGATCCAGGTGGTCATGGCCTTCGCGATCATCCTCTGCCTGGCCATCGCGATCTGGGGCGCGGCCAAGCAGCGCATCGGCGCGACGGCGCTGCGCGACACCTTCAGCGCCGAGCAGGGCAAGGGGCTCATCATCGCCGGGCTCAGCGGAGTCTTCATCATCGGCTCCCTCGGCACGGTCTTCACGATCGTGTACGGCATGGCCGTCTAGCCACGCACACGGCTGCGCCGTCCAGTCGCGGGACGGCACGACCGGGGCCACGGGGGTGCCCCGCACGCCACCCGCGTCACCCCTGTCCCCCGTGCCACCGGCTGAGGTTGCGTCTCCCTGATGTCCCTGATGTCCAGTCACCACACCCCGCGCGAACGGCCGTCCACCGGGCTACCTTCGTACTACGCGCACCGCACCGCGGGCCGCGTGAGGGTTCACCCAACGGCCGAGGGGGCGCAGGCGGCATGAGCACGGGCGACGACCACCGGTACGGGGTGCCCCCGCTCCCCGACGACTACGGCGGCACCGGGCAGACCCGCACCCGCCTCCCCGACCGCGCCGGCCCCCCGCGCGGCCCGGCCCCCCGCCGCCCCTCGCGCGGCCTCGTCGTCATCGGCGCCGTCGTCGCCCTCCTCATCGCGGCGATCGCCTTCGCGAACCAGAACACCGACGACTCCCCCTCCCACCCCGACACCACCCCCGCCAAGGCCCCCGCCCCAGCCCCCACCACCCCCACCGGCACCAAACCCACCCAACCCCCGAGCCAATCCGGAATCCCCGCGGGCTACCCCCACACCAAAGAGGGCGCCCAGAGCGCTGCCGCGAACTACACGGTGGCACTGGGGTCGGACGGGATGTTCGACAAGGACCGACGTCCCGGAATCCTCACCGCCGTCTACACCTCGCAGGTCGCCGCACAGCGCACCGCGCGCCTCGACAAGGTGTACAGCGACAAGGACTTCCTCGCCAGAATCGGCCTTGCCCCTGACGGATCGGCGCCCGACGGGCTCACCTTCATCTCCCGTTCCAGCCCGCTGGGCACGAAGGCCGAGAGCTATTCCGACACCAAAGCGTCCGTCGCCGTCTGGTACTCAACACTCTTCGGCTTCGCTGGGGAGTCCACGCAGCACCCGGTGACCGAGAGCTGGTACACGACCACTTTCGAGCTGACCTGGACGGGCCAGGACTGGAAGGTCGACGACGACAAACAGGAGGAAGGCCCGACGCCGGTCAATGGTGATCAGCGGGTCTCCTCCTCCGAGGACATGCAGAAGGCCGTGGAGCAGTTCGGAGGATTCACCTATGCCCGGTAACGCGCTCCTCCGCTCGCGAAGGGTCTGGGGCCTGACGGGAGTGCTGGGCCTCCTTCAGACGATCGCGCTCGCCGCCGCCCGCGGCGCCACCGCGGCGCCCACCCCCGAGCCGTCCGACAACCCGTGCGACGAGTTGCGAGCAGCCGCCCGCTCCTACTGCGAGCGCGGCGACTCGGGCGGGCCCTCCACCAAAGTTCCCGACGCCCTCGACCCCCTCGCCTCCCTCGCCAACGGCTGTGCCGACGCCGCCTCCTGGACCGTCGACAAACTCTCCGAAGCCGTCAAAAGCACCGCCAACGTCGACTTCACCAACCCCAAGTTCCTCCAGCAGTACGCCGTCGTCTTCGCCGCCTCCACCATCCTCACCCTCCTCCTCTGGCTCCTCGCCGTGGCCAAGCGAGCCGTCCGCGGTGTCCCCCTCACCACGGCCATCACCGAAGCGGTCGGTTTCCTCTGGCTCACCGTCCTCGCCTCCGCCTTCACCCCCCTCATCCTCTACACCGTCGTCTCCGCCACCGACGGCATCACCGCCGTCCTCTCCCGCACCACCGGCAGCCAGACCGACGTCTTCTTCGGCTCCTTCTCCAAGGCCCTCGACCAGGGCGACGACATCGGCGGCGGCCCCATCATGCTCGTCGTCGTCTCCCTCGTCTCGATCCTCGCCGCCGGCGTCCTCTGGCTCGAACTGGTCATCCGCGCCGCCCTCCTCTACGTCGGCGCCCTCCTCGGCACCGTCGTCTACGCGGGCCTCGTCGACAAGAACATGTGGGGCCACGTCCGCCGCTGGGCCGGCGTCATGATCGCGGTCATCCTCGTGAAACCCGTCATCGTCATCGTCCTCGGCCTCGCCGGCGCCCTCGCCGGCGACGAAGGCCCCTCCGCCTTCTCAGCCGTCGTCTCCGGCCTCGCGATCATCCTGCTCGCCATCTTCGCGAGCGCCATGATCTACCGCTTCGTCCCCGGCTTCGGCGACGAACTCGTCGCCTCCCGCTCCAACCGCATGCAGCAGGGCGCCGAGTCCCGCGCCGCAGCCGTCCTCTCCTCCCCCGCCTCCTTCGTCGCCCAGGGCATCAAGACCCACAGCACCCGCAACGACGGCGGCGGCAACTCCGGCGGCGGCCAGAACCAGGGCGGCTCCAAGGCCCCCCACTCGGTCGGCGAAGGCATCGCCGCCCACGGCACCCGCGGCGGCGCCCAGCAAGCAGCCGCCCCCGCCCCCCGCTCCGCCACCCAGACCCCGCACGCGTCCAACCGAGGCACGGGCACCAACAGCACGGGAGGTGAAGGGCGTTGACGACCCCGCCACAGACCTACGCGCCCCGCCGCACCTATCTCATCGGCCGCGCACGGCCCAACGCCGTCATCGGCCGCAACCGCGAGAGCGGCGAACTCGCCCTCATCATCGCCGGGGCCTTCCTCGGCATGATGTGCGGACTCCTCGTCCCCTTCCTCGCCCTGCGCCTCGTCCTCCTCATGGGCTTCCCCCTCATCGCTCTCGCCGCCGTCTACGTCCCGTACAAGCGTCGCACCGTCTACAAGTGGTACGAGATCAACCGCAGCTTCAAGCGGCTCAACCGCAGTGGCCAGGCCGCCTACCGCTCCGGCGCCGCCGAGGCCGGCACCCGCATCGACGGCCGCGAGATCGAGGTCGGCCCGCCCCCCGGCATCGGCCGCATCTCCTGGCTCTCCGCCCCCTTCGGCCCCGACGAGATCGCCGTCCTCCTCCACGCCGACCGCCGCACCGTCACCGCCGCCATCGAGATCGAGGGCCCCGGCGTCGGCCTGCGCGACTCCGAGGACCAGGAAGCCCTCGTCGACCGCTTCGGCACCCTCCTCAAGCACGTGGCCAACGGCGACGGCTTCGTCACCCGCCTGCAAATGCTCGCCCGCACGCTCCCCGCCGACCCCGACGCCCACGCCAAGGACGTCAGCCAGCGCGGCGACCAGCGCTCCCCGCTCTGGCTCCAGGACAGCTACGAGCAGCTCCTCTCCATGGTCTCCACCTCCAGCGAGCAGCACCGCGCCTACCTCGTCGCCTGCATGGACTACGGGCGCGAACTCGCCGCCGAGGCGAACGCCATGGCCAAGGCCGCGCGCCCCCAGGGCGGCCGCAAGCTCGACCGCGACGCGGGCCTCGCCATCGTCATGGCCCGCGAGCTGACCGACATCTGCTCCCGCCTCCAGGAAGCCGACATCCGCGTCCGCCAGCCCCTCGGCCAGGGCCGCCTCGCCTCCCTCATCCACTCCATGTACGACCCCGACCACCCCATCGACCACCTCCAGGCCATGACCCGCCGCAACGCCTGGCCCGCCGAGCTCGACGCCACCGAGCCCACCTACCTCCAGGCGAAGACCCGCGAGTCCGCGACCCGCGAGCCCTGGTGCCACGCCACCGCCTGGGTCAAGGAATGGCCCATGACCCCGGTCGGCGTGAACTTCCTCGCCCCCCTCCTCGTCCACACCCCCGACGTCATCCGCACCGTCGCCGTCACGATGGACCTCGAACCCACCGAGATCGCCATCGAGCGGATGCTGACCGAGAAGACCAACGACGCCGCCGACGCCAGCCGCGCCGCCAAGCTCAACCGCACCGTCGACCCCCGCGACATGGCCGCGTCGGGCCGTATCGACCAGCGCGGCGACGACCTCGCCAGCGGCGCCGCCGGAGTCAACCTCGTCGGCTGGATCACCGTCTCCTCCCGTCACCCCGAAGCCCTCGCCCGCGACAAGCGCACCATCCGCGCCTCCGCCGGCAAGTCCTACCTCAAGCTCGAATGGTGCGACCGCGAACACCACCGCGCCTTCGTCAACACCCTCCCCTTCGCCACCGGCATCCGCCGCTGACCCCCGCGATGAGCACGACCACCACCACCGCCACCCGCACCCGCGCCCGCCAAAGCCCCCGCACCCTCATCCACCGCTGACCATCCTCCACCGCCCACCCCCGCCCAGGCGTCCCCCGCCGGACGGATTTCCCCGCCTCCCCCGTACGAACGCCGTCCTGCCGCAGACTCCGCCCCACGACTGATCCGCCGCCCCACCGGCATCCATCCCGCGACCGACCCGCCGCCCCGCCGGCATCCATCGCACGACCCGCCACCGCCCGGGAGCCCGAGATGAAGGACCCGCTGACCCTCCTCACCGACGCCTTCGCCGCATTCCTCTTCGGAAAGGTCGAGACCACCCGTCTCCCGGTCCGCACCTCGACAGGGCAGGCCCAGGCCGTCTACCTCCCCACCGCCGCCCCGGGTCTCGGCGACTCCGGCGTCATCATCGGCCGCGAGGTCTACAGCGGGAAGGGCTACATCTACGACCCCTTCCAGCTCTACGGTCAGCAGCTCCCCGCCCCCCACTGGCTCGTCCTCGGCGAGTCCGGCAACGGCAAATCGGCGCTGGAGAAGACGTACGTGATGCGCCAGCTGCGCTTCCGCGACCGCCAGGTCGTCGTCCTCGACGCACAGGGCGAGGACGGCGTCGGCGAGTGGAACCTCATCGCCTCGCAGCTCGGCATAACCCCCATCCGCCTGGACCCGACCGCGGCCCTGGACATGGGCATCCGCCTCAACCCGCTCGACCCCGCGATCACCACGACGGGACAGCTCGCCCTGCTCCGTACGATCATCGAGGTCGCGATGGGCCACGGCCTCGACGAGCGCTCCGGCTTCGCGCTCAAGGTCGCGCACTCCTACGTCAACGAGACCGTCACCGGCCGCCAGCCCGTCCTCACCGACATCGTCGAACAGCTCCGCCACCCCGAGCCGGAGTCCGCCGAGGCGATGAACGTCGCCCTGGAGGACGTCCGCGCCTGGGGACTCGACGTCGCACTCGTCCTCGACCGCCTCGTCGACGGCGACCTGCGCGGCATGTTCGACGGCCCCACGACGGTCGGCATCGACCTCGACGCGCCCCTCATCGTCTTCGACCTCTCGCACATCGACCGCAACTCCATCGCCATGCCGATCCTCATGGCGATCGTCGGCGTCTGGCTCGAACACACCTGGATCAGGCCCGACCGCAAGAAGCGCATCTTCCTCGTCGAAGAGGCATGGCACATCATCAACAGCCCCTTCGTCGCCCAGCTCTTCCAGCGCCTCCTGAAGTTCGGCCGCCGCCTCGGCCTCTCCTTCGTCGCCGTCGTCCACCACCTCTCCGACGTCGTCGACGGCGCCGCGGCGAAGGAAGCCGCCGCGATCCTCAAGATGGCCTCGACGCGCACGATCTACGCGCAGAAGGCCGACGAGGCCCGCGCCACCGGCACCGTCCTCGGCCTGCCCCGCTGGGCCCAGGAGATCATCCCCACGCTGACCCCGGGCATCGCCGTGTGGGACGTCAACGGCAACGTCCAGGTCGTCAAACACCTCATCACCGAGGCCGAACGCCCCCTCGTCTTCACCGACCGCGCCATGACCGAGTCCTCCGAGCCCTACCCCGAGGAACTCCTCGCCGCCGAACGCGAGACCGCCGAACGCGCGGCACTCATGGAACAGCGCCACTCCGGGGTCGCCTGACCATGCGCGAGCGGCACGAACCCGGGTCGTACCGGAGACGGTCGTACGCGAGTCGTACGCACCCGTGTCCCTCGTCCGCGCGTCGGTGGTACGGGAGACGGAGCGGCGTCGTACGAGAGGACGAGCCCCGATGAGCCCCCGCAAGGACGCGACACCGGGCCGCCCCGGCGGTGTCCCCGACGGGGTGCTCCTCGGCGTCCTCGTCCTGGCCCTCGGCATCACGCTGCTGCTGTGGCTCGCGAGCGGCCTCGCCGCCCTCTTCTCGCACGGCGCCTGGCCCGCGGCGGTCAGCCTCCGCAACACGCCGCTCGCCCTGCGCTCCCTGCTGACGGACCCGAAGGATCTCCACGCCGCCTGGCCCGACGCCCCCGCGTCGGCGCTCTCCGGCTACGGCCTCTTCTGGGGCCTCTTCTTCGGCCTCGCGATGGTCCTCGTCGTCCTCGTCCTCTTCGTTCTCTCCGCCTTCGCCCGCCGCCGCGCCCTCCGCGCCGCCCGCAAGAATCCGCCCCCGCCGGAGGCCGCCCCCGAGTCGGCGCTCCTCCCCGGGGAGGAGTCCGTGCGCATACGGGAGGAGGCCCTGCGCCGCCGCGAGGCAGCCCTCCGCCGCGAGGAGGAGGAACTCACCCGCCGCGAGGAGGAAGCCCTCAGTCGCCGCGAGAAGGCCCTCGAAACCCGTCGCGAGGCCCTCGACCTCACGAAGGAGGAGCCCCCGTCACCCCCCGCCGAGCTGGCGGCCCCCGCGGTCCCCGCGCCGCGCCGCCCCCCGCTCCTCCTCGCCGACGCCCCGGCCCGTCTGGCCGAGGCGATCGAGGCGGTACGGGAGGCGGCGGGCCCCGTCCTCGTCGTCACCTCCCAGCCCGCGCTGTGGCGGGAGACGAAGGACGCCCGCGCCAAGCTCGGCCCCGTACTCGTCCACGACCCGCTGCTGCGCTGCGACACACCCGACCGACTCCACTGGTCCCCGTCCGCCGGCTGCGTCGACCCGAAGACCGCTGCGGTACGGGCCAGAGCGCTCCTCGCCCCGGTCCGCCCCGCCTCCCGGCTCGACGCGGCGACGGCCGACACGGCCGAGACCCTCCTGCGCTGCTTCCTGCACGCCGCCGACACGGACGGCCGCCCGGTCTCCCACGTCCACCGCTGGGCCCAGGGCACCCGCGTCCACGAGGCGGTCCGCATCCTCCGCACGCACCCCACCGCGTCGCCCGGTGCCGCGGGCGAGCTGGAGGCCGCGCTCACCGCGTACCCGGAACGCCGCGACATGGCCCAGGAACTGACGGCTCGGGCCCTCTCCGGTCTCACCGAGGTCCACCTGCGCGAGTCCTGCACCCCGCACCGCACCGACACGGCCCGGCTGGATTCCTTCCTCGCCGAAGAGGGAACGCTCTACCTCGTGGGCGTCTCCGTCGAGGACCCCAAGGCGCACCCCGGTGCCATGCCTTTCACGACGGCGCTCGCCTCCGACGTGGTCGAGCACGGCCGCCGCGAGGCCGCAGGGTCTCCCGCCGGTCGGCTCGACCCACCACTGACCCTCGTCCTGGAGGACGTCGCCGCGGTCGCCCCGTTCCCCGAGCTACCGGCCCTCCTCACGACGGGCCCCGCCGCAGGACTGCACCCCCTGGCCCTCCTGCGCTCCCGGGAACAGGCCCGCACAAGGTGGCCGGACACCGACCTCGTAGGCTGACGCCTCACCCGTCGGCGTTCGCGGCAGGGGCGGTACGGGCCAAGGGCCCCTCCCACACGTACTCCAGCTCCTCGCCCGTCCCCGTCTGGTCCGGCACCCGGTGCCCGGTGGGCACGAAGCCGAGTTTCTCGTACGCTGCCGCCGCCCGCCCGTTCTCGGCGTGCACGAAGAGCCGCAACCGCCCGGCCCCGACCGCCGCGGCCCATTCGCGCACGGCCGCGACGAGCGGCCCCAGTACCCGCCCGCCACCACGGTGTTCGGGCCGTACGTACACCCCGACGAGCTGCGCCTGCCGCTCCTCGATGGGCAGCCCGAAGTGATCCCGCGCCCCGGCCTCCTCGACGATGCCGGCCACCGACCCCATCCAGCTCCCGTCCGGCGCGACAGCTGCGAACTGCCGACTGCTCACCCCGGCCTCGGAGTTCGCGGCCTGCTCCTTCCAGAGCACGTCCGGCTTCCCGAGAGCGTTCTCGTACGTGTCCAGGAAGGCGAGGTGGGCCACGGGGTCCCGCAGCGCGGCGAGCCGCAGCTCTTTCGCCTGCGGCCAGTCGTCGGCACCCACTACGCGTATGACGTTCATGCGGCCGAAGATACCTGTAAACGCGAAAAAGCCCCGCACCAAGTGAATGGTGCGGGGCTTCCCGACAATAATTGTTCGGCGGCGTCCTACTCTCCCACAAGGTCCCCCTTGCAGTACCATCGGCGCTACGCAGCTTAGCTTCCGGGTTCGGAATGTAACCGGGCGTTTCCCACGCGCTATGACCACCGAAACACTATAAAACCGTCAACCACCCCGCCACACCGCACAAAAGGCGGGGGCAGTGTGTGGTTGTTCGTGGTTTCAGAACCAACACAGTGGACGCGAGCAACTGAGGACAAGCCCTCGGCCTATTAGTACCGGTCAACTCCACCCCTTACAGGGCTTCCATATCCGGCCTATCAACCCAGTCGTCTACTGGGAGCCTTACCCTCTCAAGGAGGTGGGAATACTCATCTCGAAGCAGGCTTCCCGCTTAGATGCTTTCAGCGGTTATCCCTCCCGAACGTAGCCAACCAGCCATGCCCTTGGCAGAACAACTGGCACACCAGAGGTTCGTCCGTCCCGGTCCTCTCGTACTAGGGACAGCCCTTCTCAATATTCCTACGCGCACAGCGGATAGGGACCGAACTGTCTCACGACGTTCTAAACCCAGCTCGCGTACCGCTTTAATGGGCGAACAGCCCAACCCTTGGGACCGACTCCAGCCCCAGGATGCGACGAGCCGACATCGAGGTGCCAAACCATCCCGTCGATATGGACTCTTGGGGAAGATCAGCCTGTTATCCCCGGGGTACCTTTTATCCGTTGAGCGACGGCGCTTCCACAAGCCACCGCCGGATCACTAGTCCCGACTTTCGTCCCTGCTCGACCCGTCGGTCTCACAGTCAAGCTCCCTTGTGCACTTACACTCACCACCTGATTACCAACCAGGCTGAGGGAACCTTTGGGCGCCTCCGTTACTCTTTAGGAGGCAACCGCCCCAGTTAAACTACCCATCAGACACTGTCCCCGATCCGGATCACGGACCCGGGTTAGACATCCAGCACGACCAGAGTGGTATTTCAACAACGACTCCACAACCACTGGCGTGGCCGCTTCACAGTCTCCCACCTATCCTACACAAGCCGAACCGAACACCAATATCAAACTGTAGTAAAGGTCCCGGGGTCTTTCCGTCCTGCTGCGCGAAACGAGCATCTTTACTCGTAATGCAATTTCACCGGGCCTATGGTTGAGACAGTCGAGAAGTCGTTACGCCATTCGTGCAGGTCGGAACTTACCCGACAAGGAATTTCGCTACCTTAGGATGGTTATAGTTACCACCGCCGTTTACTGGCGCTTAAGTTCTCAGCTTCGCCAACCCGAAAGTCAGCTAACCGGTCCCCTTAACGTTCCAGCACCGGGCAGGCGTCAGTCCGTATACATCGCCTTACGGCTTCGCACGGACCTGTGTTTTTAGTAAACAGTCGCTTCTCGCTGGTCTCTGCGGCCACCCCCAGCTCACACTGCAAAAGTGATCACCAAGCGTGGCCCCCCTTCTCCCGAAGTTACGGGGGCATTTTGCCGAGTTCCTTAACCATAGTTCACCCGAACGCCTCGGTATTCTCTACCAGACCACCTGAGTCGGTTTAGGGTACGGGCCGCCATGAAACTCGCTAGAGGCTTTTCTCGACAGCATAGGATCATCCACTTCACCACAATCGGCTCGGCATCAGGTCTCAGACTATGTGCCAGGCGGATTTACCTACCCAACGTCCTACACCCTTACCCCGGGACAACCACCGCCCGGGATGGACTACCTTCCTGCGTCACCCCATCACTCACCTACTACCAGCCTGGGTCACCGGCTCCACCACTCCCCTCAACTCCGAAGAGATCAGGGCGGCTTCACGGGCTTAGCATCACTGGATTCAATGTTTGACGCTTCACAGCGGGTACCGGAATATCAACCGGTTATCCATCGACTACGCCTGTCGGCCTCGCCTTAGGTCCCGACTTACCCTGGGCAGATCAGCTTGACCCAGGAACCCTTAGTCAATCGGCGCACACGTTTCTCACGTGTGAATCGCTACTCATGCCTGCATTCTCACTCGTGAACCGTCCACCACTCGCTTACGCGGCAGCTTCACCCGGCACACGACGCTCCCCTACCCATCACAGCCTCCGTTGGGGACGTTCACGCTGCAATGACACGACTTCGGCGGTACGCTTGAGCCCCGCTACATTGTCGGCGCGGAATCACTAGACCAGTGAGCTATTACGCACTCTTTCAAGGGTGGCTGCTTCTAAGCCAACCTCCTGGTTGTCTCTGCGACTCCACATCCTTTCCCACTTAGCGTACGCTTAGGGGCCTTAGTCGATGCTCTGGGCTGTTTCCCTCTCGACCATGGAGCTTATCCCCCACAGTCTCACTGCCGTGCTCTCACTTACCGGCATTCGGAGTTTGGCTAAGGTCAGTAACCCGGTAAGGCCCATCGCCTATCCAGTGCTCTACCTCCGGCAAGAAACACACGACGCTGCACCTAAATGCATTTCGGGGAGAACCAGCTATCACGGAGTTTGATTGGCCTTTCACCCCTAACCACAGGTCATCCCCCAGGTTTTCAACCCTGGTGGGTTCGGTCCTCCACGACCTCTTACAGCCGCTTCAACCTGCCCATGGCTAGATCACTCCGCTTCGGGTCTTGAGCGTGCTACTACAGCGCCCTGTTCGGACTCGCTTTCGCTACGGCTTCCCCACACGGGTTAACCTCGCAACACACCGCAAACTCGCAGGCTCATTCTTCAAAAGGCACGCAGTCACGAGACACCAGCAAGCTGATGTCCGACGCTCCCACGGCTTGTAGGCACACGGTTTCAGGTACTATTTCACTCCGCTCCCGCGGTACTTTTCACCATTCCCTCACGGTACTATCCGCTATCGGTCACCAGGGAATATTTAGGCTTAGCGGGTGGTCCCGCCAGATTCACACAGGATTTCTCGGGCCCCGTGCTACTTGGGAATAACGCAAGTGAGCCACCACAATTTCAGCTACGGGGGTCTTACCCTCTACGCCGGACCTTTCGCATGTCCTTCGCCTATCATGATGGTTTCTGACTCACCCAGCCGCCGGCAGACGACTGAAGCGCAATCCCACAACCCCGTACATGCAACCCCTGCCGGGTATCACACACATACGGTTTGGCCTCATCCGGTTTCGCTCGCCACTACTCCCGGAATCACGGTTGTTTTCTCTTCCTGCGGGTACTGAGATGTTTCACTTCCCCGCGTTCCCTCCACACTGCCTATACATTCAGCAGCGGGTGACAGCCCATGACGACTGCCGGGTTTCCCCATTCGGACACCCCCGGATCAAAGCTCGGTTGACAGCTCCCCGGGGCCTATCGCGGCCTCCCACGTCCTTCATCGGTTCCTGGTACCAAGGCATCCACCGTGCGCCCTTAAAAACTTGGCCACAGATGCTCGCGTCCACTGTGCAGTTCTCAAAC